>CACDII010000023.1 GCA_902552985.1 uncultured Pelagibacteraceae bacterium | reverse complement strand
TAAAAGAATTAATGTTTTTTTTATGATTATCCTCTATTTTTTTGTTTATATATTTACCCGCTTTTGAATTTGACATAATATAATTAACATCTAAGTAAACAACCTTCTCGGTACAAAAAGCCGATAAATTAAAAAAAAAAGAAAAAATTAGAATAAAAAAAATTTTATTTTTCATTAAAAGGTAGTTCCTATACTAAATTGGAATGTTTGAGTTTTATCGCTACTTGCTTTTGTTATAGGTTGTGAGAGTGTAAAATTCATTGGTCCAATTGGTGTAAACCAATTGACCCCAATACCTGCTGCTGATCTTATTTCGTTAGATTCATTTACAGTATCAGAATAGTCAACTCCCCAAACATTACCAGCATCAATAAAAAAAGCAAAATCAGCTGTTTGAACGCTAGGCAAAATCATTGGAAGATTTGTTGTAAAGTTTAATGATGCAGCATAATTTCCTCCAACATAATCACTACCATCTTTAGGTCCTACTTTTCCAGGCTCAAAACCTTTTAACTTGTCTCTCGGTAATCTTACTCTTTCTGAGATTCTTACATCTTTAGAGTCATCTAATGAGTTAACTGCTCTAGTGTAAAAAGAAATTTTCGTTATCAAATCATCTCCCCAATTATTATATTTAGAAAATTCATAACCATTGAGAACTGATAAGTCATCCGCATAAATTGGTAAATTTTGAATAAATGAACTCACAAAACCCTCTGATGTTCTCCATCTACGGTCTCTTTTATCATAAGTGATACTATAACCTAAGTTCGTGTCAAAATAATTTCCTTCTTGTTTTTTTAAAGATGCAATAGCTGTACTATTTGTAGTCAATTTTTCAACATATGATGAAATGTTAGGGCTAATATATAAATCTTCGAATTGTTCAAAAGATGTACCAAAACTAAAACCTGTTTTAGAAGATTTGTAACCATTTTTAGTAAGTCTATCAGTAACAATACTTTGAACATTAAAAGTTAATGCTTTATCAGTATAATTAAAATTTGGATTAGTTACACTGAACTGTCCTTTGATACTATCTTCACTCAAATCTAAGGACGAAACCAATCTAATACCTTTTCCAGCGTAGTTATTTTCTTTAATTGAAAAACCTAAACTAGTACCATCGCTACTTACACCTGCACCAGCAGTTATTTCGCCAGTTGGTTTTTCTTCTACGTTAAATGTTATTACTTTTGAATCTTTATCAGACCCCTTTTCTATTTTAGCATCAACAGTCTTAAATATATTCAATGCTTTCAAATTATTTATAGATTTTGCGTGCAATAATTCATTAAATGGATCTCCTTCGTCTATTTCTAAGCTATTTCTAAGAACTGTTTCTAAAGTAATATTATTTCCAAAAATATTTATTTTCTCTACATATTTTTTATCTGTTTCGGATATTACTATCTTTAAATTTAAAAGATTATTTTCTACTACTTCTTCGTTAATTTTAGCTGTGATAAATTCATATTCTCTATTTAAAGAAACTTTATCAATTTGGTCCACTACTTTAGATAATTTACTAAAAGAATAAATTTCATTTTCTAAATCTTTTAAAGTTTCATTTATTTTAGTAAAATTTTTTGGATTATAGTCATCAGGTAATATTAAATCTGTTTTATTAATGGTAAAAACAGGTCCAGCATCTATATTAAAAACTAAATTAAATTTTCCAGAATCTAAAAGTCTTGCTGAAGAATCGCTTATATCAACTTGATAATATCCTTTATCTAAATAATAATTTTTTAATAATCTTTTATCAAGTTCAACTTGCATAGGATTCAAATATTTTTTTCTAGAAATAAACTTCCAAAATCTATTTTCTTCACTTGTAATTACATTCCTTAATTTTCTATCTTTAATTTTTTTATTACCAGTAAATTCAATTTTAGAAATTAATGCTTTTTCTCCAAGCTCTATTTCGTAAATTAAATTTATTGTATCATTGTTATTGTCTTGGATTGAGCTTTTAACTTTCGAAAAATAATATCCTTGGGTAGATAAAATATTTTTTATTAACGTTAAATCTTGTGATGCTGAAAATTCATTGTAAGGGCTTTTGTCTTTAAGTTTCATTGATTCAAGCAAAAGTTTAGAAGTTTTTTTAGCTTTAATTCCTTTAATTTGAATTTGCTGAATAATTTTATTTTCAACTACTGTTAGAATAAGAACATTGTCTTGTACCTCGAGTTCAATATCTTTAAAAAAATTTGTTTCGTACAAATTTTTTAAGATATTGTTTAAATCTTTTTCTGAATAGTCAGATCCCTTTTTGATATTTCCGAAAGTTAAAATTGTAGCTTTTGGTACTCGATTATTATTTTTAATTATAACTTCGTTAATTACTTCTGAGTTAACATGAATAACAGAACTAAATAATAAAATTAATGATATGAAAATAATTCTTAACATTTTTGGGATAATACACTTAAGAAAAATGTTTTCAATCTAACATATCGGTTAAGCTTG
>CACDII010000022.1 GCA_902552985.1 uncultured Pelagibacteraceae bacterium | reverse complement strand
AACTGTTAGAAAAAATTTTTCCTCAAAAATAATTGCAATAACTGGTAGTTGTGGAAAAACTTCATTAAAAGAATTATTAAAAGAAACTTTAAATAAATTTGAAAAAGTAACATCGTCACCAAAATCATTTAATAACAAATATGGTGTTCCTTTAAGTCTTTTTAATCTAAATTTTAATCATGATTATGGAATATTTGAGGTAGGAATGGATAAAAAAGGTGAGATAAATTCATTATCTAAAATTATTAAGCCTGACATAGGGATAATTACGAATATTTCTTATGCACATGCAAAAAATTTTAAAAATATAAAGCAAATTGCTATGGCAAAAGCAGAGATTATGAATAACATAAATGCAGATGGTTTCATTGTGCTAAATGCGGATGATAAATTTTTTTATCTACATAAAAACATTGCTATCAAAAAAAAGTTAAATATTCTTTCTTTTGGAAAAAATAAAAAAGCCAATATCAGGTTTGTAAGGATTAAAAGGGAAAAGAGAAAATTCAAAGTTTCTCTAATAATAAACAAAAAAAAGAAAGATTTTTATACGTCAAATAATTTTGAAAACTTTATTAAAAATTTAATGGGGGTAGTTGCTATAATTTCAATTTTTAAAAATCCAATAAAGTTAGACAAAAATATATTCTATAAGTTTAGAACACCTGTAGGACGTGGAGATATTAATAAAATAAAAATTAAAAAAAAAAATATTAATTTGATTGATGAAAGCTATAATTCAAATCCATTATCTCTTAAATCTGCCATAGAAAACTTTAATTCGATTAAAACAAATAATAAAAAACATATGATTTTAGGGGATATGTTAGAACTAGGAAAACATTCTAGAAGATTACATCAAAGAATGAGCAAAATCATAAATTCTACTTCAATAAATAAAGTAAATATTCTAGGAAAACATATAGTTGAAACTTATAAAAATATTCACACTCAGAAAAAGGGTTTAATATTAAAAGAAAATTCACAAATATTTGATTTGATTCAAAACAATTTAGATAATAATGATTATTTGATGATCAAAGGATCTAATTCTACTGGATTAAACCGTTTGGTAAGTACTATAAAAAAAGGAAATATAAATGCTTTATAACTTTATTTTAAATTTCGTTGATGTTTTTTCATTTCTAAATGTTTTTAAATATTTAACAGTAAGAACAGGTTTAGCAATGTTTACATCAATGGCTATTGTATTTTTAATAGGCACACCTTTTATAAATTATTTTTCTGCAAAACATTTTACCAATCCAATTAGAGAAGATGGACCGGATGAGCATATAGTTAAAAAAATCGGAACGCCAACAATGGGAGGTGTTTTAATTTTAGTGGGACTTTTTTTTGGTATTTTATTATGGTGCAATTTATCTAATCCTTATATTTGGACACTTATATTTGTAGTTTCTGGATTTGGAATATTGGGTGCATACGATGATTATAAAAAAATAAAATTCAATAATTCATCTGGAGTATCTTTTTATTTTAAAATTATAATACAAGTCTTAATTGCTCTTATAGGAATATTGATATTAATGTATTTCTCAGACCACTCTGAGTTAGAGTATTTATATTTTCCTTTTTTTAAAAATTTACTAATAAATCTAGGTTGGTTTTTTATTCCTTTTGCAGCATTTATAATTGTCGGATCTTCTAATGCAGTTAACTTAACCGATGGACTTGATGGACTAGCTACTGTGCCGGTCATTTTAGTTGCTGGATGTTTTGCTTTTATAAGCTATGTCACAGGTAACATTGTTTTTTCAGAATATCTTCACATTCCATATGTGGAAGGGGTGGGAGAGATCACGGTTTTCTTAGGATCAATGATTGGAGCGTGTTTAGGTTTTTTATGGTTCAACGCGCCTCCAGCTAAAATATTTATGGGTGATACTGGATCTTTAGCTTTGGGGGGATCTTTAGGCACTGTAGGAATTATAACTAAGCATGAAATAGTTTTAGCAATTACTGGTGGCTTATTTGTTTTGGAAGCAGTTTCAGTTATCGCACAAGTAATATCATTTAAGTTAACAGGCAAAAGAGTATTTAAAATGGCTCCAATTCATCATCATTTTGAAAAAAAAGGTTGGCCAGAATCCACAGTTGTAATTAGGTTTTGGATAATTTCAATAATTTTAGCTATGATTGGTCTTGCCACATTAAAATTAAGATAATGCTAGATACAGAAAAAATTTTTTTTAAAAAAAAAATTTTAATTTATGGATTAGGAAAAAGTGGTTACTCTTGCTATTATTTTTTAAGAAAAAATAATTATATATCCCTATATGATGATAAAAAAAATATAGTCAAAGATAAAAAAATTAAAAAACTAATAATTAAACCAAAAAATTTGAGAAAGGACTGTTTTGATTTCATTATTATTAGTCCAGGGATTAATATGAATAAGTGCGGACTAAAAAATTTTCTCAAAAGAAATTATTCTAAAATTATTACTGATTTAGATGTTTTTTATACTAATTACTCTAATAATAAAAATATAGTAATAACTGGAACAAATGGAAAATCAACAACTGCAAAATTATTATTTAATATTTTAAAGAGTCATAAAAAAGATACTAGACTTGTTGGTAATATCGGTAATCCAATTTTGGCAGAAAAAAAAATTACTTCAAAAACTATTTTTGTAGTTGAGGCCTCATCTTATCAAATAGCTTATAGTAAAATTTTTAAAGCAAATTATGCTTTGATATTAAATATTTCACCAGATCATTTGGAACGTCATGG
>CACDII010000021.1 GCA_902552985.1 uncultured Pelagibacteraceae bacterium | reverse complement strand
TGTGGATGAAATGTCAGATTTAATGCTGGTGTCTGGAAAAGAAATTGAAAACTATATTCAAAAATTATCTCAAATGGCTAGAGCAGCAGGCATTCACATAATTATGGCTACTCAAAGACCTAGCGTGGATGTAATAACAGGTACAATAAAAGCCAACTTTCCAACAAGAATATCTTTCCAAGTAACCTCAAAAATAGATAGTAGAACTATTCTTGGAGAACAAGGGGCTGAACAACTTCTAGGCAAAGGAGATATGTTGTATATGTCTTCAGCAAATAAAATGGTAAGGATTCATGCGCCATATGTTTCTGAAAACGAAATTGAAAAAATTAACAATTATATTCGTTCGCAAGCAGAACCTGACTATATTGATGAAATATTAAATTTTTCTGATGAAAAAGAGTCATCAAGCATTTTAGAAGGTGATGGTGAAAAAGATGCACTTTATCAGGATGCATTAAAAATAATTAAAACAGAAGGTAAAGCATCCACATCACTTTTACAAAGAAAACTGCAGATAGGATATAATAGAGCAGCAAGAATTATCGATATGATGGAAGAAGAAGGCATTGTCAGTAAAGCAAATCATGTTGGAAAAAGAGACGTTATTTTAAAATGAGAAATGTGTTAGTTATTTATTTTTTTTTACATCTCTTTAGTCCATTGCAAGCAGCATTAAAAGATAAAATTATTTTAAATTTACAAAAAACTGAGAACTTAACTTTTGATTTTAAACAAACAATAGGTGAAAAAACAGAGGAAGGAAATTGTATAATTGAATATCCAAAAAAAATTTACTGTTCATACAACAATTTAAATAAAAAAATTATGGTTTCAGATGGAAAATCATTGGTAATTAAAAATCAAACAAGTAATCAATATTATTTTTATCCACTCAAAAGAACACCTTTAGATTTAATTTTAAATAAAAATTACTTAATTAATCAAATCAAAAAATTAGAGGGAAGAGATGTAGAAAATAAATTTTTAAATTTTACTATTCAAAATAATGATAGTAAAATTAATATTTTTTTTGATAACAAAACTCTTAATTTAGTTGGTTGGCAAACAGAAGATATTTATCAAAATTTAGTCATAACCTATATATCAAAGATTAAATTTAACCAAAAAATTGATAAAGATATTTTCAAATTACCTAAAATGAATTAGGCAGTTTCTTTTTTTACTATTTCTGATTTAAAAATTTTCATACCTCTCGATAAATAATTTTTTAAAGCATATTTATGATCTAAAGAACAGGTGTGTACCCAAACTCTTTTTACATTTAATAAAAAAGATTTTTTAATTAATTCACTCAAAAGAAATCCTCCTAGTTTTTTTCCAAAATATTCCTCAAATATCTTCTGTTTGCCAACCAACTAACTCACTTTTACATTTTAATACATAAGTTGAAACATAAGTTTTCGAAATATAATTTATCCAATTTTGATCATTCCATACTAATCTATCAAACCAATTATATTTTTTTCCAATCTGTTTATAAAAAAATCTATTTAATTGAAAATCTTTTGGATTAACTAAATCTAAATAATATTTGTTAGAAGGTATTTTTACCTCATTTAATTCATTTAAAGATTTAATTTCTAAATAATTTCTAAAAATTTCTTCAGTCATTTAGCATTCTACCAACCTTTTCACCTCCAAGTAAATGAAAGTGTAAATGAGGAACTTCTTGTCCTCCATGATCGCTTAAATTTGATATAGTTCTATATCCTTTTCCAATATCAACTGAAATTCCCAATTTTTTAGCAACTTTTGATATGCCTTTGAAATAACCAACAATTTCTTTATCGGTCGCTTTAGCATTAAAATCGTCTAAATCTATATAATTTCCTTTAGGTATCACCAAGGCATGAATTTTTCTTTGTGGATTCACGTCATAAAAGGATAAAACATACTCATCTTCATAAATTTTTTCGCAAGGAACTTCACCTCTCAAAATTTTAGCAAATATATTGTTTTGATCATAGCTCATTTTCTATTTTTCTTTTCCTCCAGACCTGACTGATTTTTTCTTTTTTCTAATTCTTTTAGTATATCATCAAAGTTAACATTAGCAGACTCTAAAGTAACAAGTAAATGATAAATTAAGTCAGCTCCTTCATGAACAATATTATTTTTATCTTTAGTTGCATTTTGAAACTCAAAAAATTCTTCTTCTAATTTTTCACTACATTTATCTAATCCTTTATTCAACAATGTGTAAGTATATGATTTATCTGATTTGCTAGCTTTTCTTTTTTTAATAATTTCGACTAAATCTTTTATTGTATTACTCATAAACTTTATTTATAAATATTATTTATTATTTTTAATAGCTCTTTATTAACTAATTTAGATCCAATCTTAGATAAATGTGATCCATCTACATAAAATATATGATTTTTGTTATGTCCAAAACATTTTTCTTTATTACAAAAAATATTGTGTGGATAAATAGAATACAAATTTTTATGAGTAATTGAGCTTAAAAATTTAAATATGTGATTTGAGTCTTTTTTAAATTGTAAATAATCAATCGAAACATAATTTTCGGAATTACTTAAATAATTTTTCAAATGATTATTGGAAGTTTTAAAAATTTTATAAATTTTTTCAGAAACATTTTGTTCAATATGGGGAATTGGATAAATAAATATAATTTTGTGTCCTATTTCCAAAAAATTATTAATTTCATTAAAAAATATTTTCTTTTCTGAGTCTGAAAGTTTTTTTTTATAATTTAAATGAATAATTATTATACCTTTTGTAGTTTCTAAAATTTTATTTTTTCTTAATTCATGAATTTTATTATTACATATATTTGTTTTTGAAATAGTTTCATCTCTTTTTATAAAATCACAACCAGCGTTTGTCATGGGAATAAAATTTAATTTTTTTTTTAATAAATTAGTTTTTAGCTCCTCCTGTATAGATGCCATCATTGAATCTCCAACTAAATATACATTTTGATTTTGAGAATTTACATTGAACTCACAAAAATATTTTTTTCTTTGAAAGCATGGTTTAAAATGTTGTTTTGTTGTAAACCATGTTTTTTCATACAGATCCTTTGTTATGTTTGGAAAATTTTTTATTTGAGAGGGAATTAAAAAATAAGTTAATAAAAAAAAACTTACTATCGATGTAGAAAAAAAAATTAAAATCCTATTAAATGATAAATATTTTTTTCTAAATAC
>CACDII010000020.1 GCA_902552985.1 uncultured Pelagibacteraceae bacterium | reverse complement strand
AAGCTATTTTAAAGATACTCAAAAAATATAATGTACAATTAATTAGCTCTGGAGGCACATTTAAAGAAATAAAAAAATTAGGTTTTAAGTGTCTAGAAATTTCAAAATATACTGGTTCACCAGAGATATTGGATGGTAGGGTAAAAACTTTACATCCTAAAATTCACGCAGGAATACTGAGCAAAAGGAATAGCAAATCTAACAAAAAAGATTTAAAAAAACAAAACTATGAAGAAATTGATTTAGTTATAGTAAATTTTTACCCTTTCGAAGAAATATTAAAAAAAACTAATGATCACAAAAAAATAATCGAAAATATAGATGTAGGTGGGCCAGCAATGGTTAGAGCGGCAGCAAAAAATTATAATGATGTAACAGTTATTACATCACCATACCAATATAAAAATTTAATAGATGAAATAAATAAAAATAAAGGATCTACAACATTAGAATATAGAAAAAAACTCTCAGAGGAAGCTTTTTGTGAAACAGGTTATTATGACTCATTAATCGCAAATTATTTTGCAAAAATATCCGGTAATAAATTTCAAAAAAAAAAAATTTTTCAAGCAAATTTAGTTGAAAAATTAAGATATGGAGAAAATCCACATCAAGAATCTGCTATATATTCTTCACAAAAATTTTTAAATATAAAAAAACTAAATGGTAAACAACTTAGCTACAATAACTATAATGATATATTTTCAGCTTTATTAATTTCAAAATCGTTTCCGAAAAATATAGGTACTGTAATTGTAAAACATGCAAATCCCTGTGGAGCATCAATAAATTATAATAAAATTAAAAGTTACAATTTAGCACTATCGTGTGATCCTATTAGTGCATTTGGTGGTATTGTTTCATGTAATTTTAAAATTAAAAAAAAATTAGCTTTAGAATTAAACAAAAATTTTCTCGAAGTAGTAATAGGTAACGGCTTTGACAAAGATGCTATCAAAATTTTAAGAAAGAAAAAAAATTTAAGAGTTATAGATGCTAGCAATTTGCAACTTAAAAATATTCAAAATATTCATTCGAATTTAGACTCTATATTAGTTCAATCATCAGATACAAAATTATTTAAGGCAAGTGATTTTAAGGTTGTTTCTAAAAAAAAACCAAGCCCTGATATAATCAAAAATTTAGTTTTCGCATTTAATATTTGCAGATTTGTTAAATCAAATGCAATAGTTATTGCAAAAAATGAAACAACAATTGGCATAGGATCTGGTCAGCCAAGTAGATTAGATAGCTGTGAAATTGCAATAAATAAAATGAGAAAATTTAATAAAACAGAAGATAATGAAAAAATTGTTGCAGCCTCTGATGCCTTTTTCCCTTTTGTTGATGGTATTGAAAAATTGGTACAATCTGGGGTATCAGCTATTGTTCAGCCTTCTGGTTCAATTCGAGATAAAGAAATAATTAAATTTGCTAATCAAACAAAAACTATTTTAGTTTTTTCTAAAACCAGACATTTTAAACATTAAGTTATTTTATCTATTTTTGCAGCGAGAACAAAATCACTTTCGTGAAGTCCTTTTATTGCATGAGTAAAAATTTTTATTTTAGCATATCCCCACCCAAACCAAATATCTGGATGATGCCCTTCAGTTTCTGCTATATCACCAACCTTATTGATAAAAGATTGACTTTCCTTAAAATTTTTAAATTTGAATTCTTTTATTAAAAAATAAATTTTATTTTCATCAGCTTTTACTTCCCAACCATCTACCATTTTAAGATATTTATGTATTTCGGTTATATCAAAATTTGGAATTCCCCCTTCGCAAGGAATGCACTTTTTATCTGCTAAATTAGTCATTGAATTCTAATTAACTAATCAATTTAAAAAAAATATTCAAGGGACATTTTGGAGCGGGCAAAGGGGGTCGAACCCTCGACCTTCTCGTTGGCAACGAGACGCTCTACCACTGAGCTATGCCCGCTTATTAAAAAATATTATAAATAAACACTTTTTTATAAGCAAGCAATAATAAAATGCTGATTTATGAATATGATTAATCTAAAAAAATTTGATACGATTAAAATTTATGAAAAATACTGAATCTTTACCAAAAAAAATTTCTGTTTTTCCACTATCCAATTTTATAATTTTCCCAAACACATCAGTACCACTAAATATTTTTGAACCTAGATATATACAAATGATAAACGATAGTATGAAAAATGAACGTATAATTGGAATGATACAACCAAAAAAGGAAAAAACAAATAAACCTGAATTATTTTCAGTAGGATGTGCAGGTAAAATTACTAGCTTCAACGAAACTGATGATGGAAGATATTTAATTGTGATAAAAGGAATAAGTAGATTTAAAACATTGAAAGAAATTGACAATGATAAATTATATAGAGAGTTTGAAATAACTTTTGATGATTATAAAAATGAAGATATGCTAAATAATAATAACGATATAAAATTTACAGATCTTAAACTGATATTTAACAACCTAAAACTTTTTTTTGAAAAAAAAGGTTACAATATCAACTGGAAAGAATTAGAAAAACAAAGTTTAGATCAAACAATTAATACTTTGGCTATGGCATCACCTTTTTCTCTTGAGGAAAAACAAATTTTACTTGAAACAAATAATATCAATAAAAGAAAAATACAGTTAGAAAAAATATTAAATACTTATGTTGTTGATAATTTTAACAATAAAACTATTCAGTAAATATTAAATAAATAAACCTTTATCAGAATATTCAATAGCTAGCTTATTAAAAAATTTATTGTTATTTAAATATTTGAATATTTTTTTAGAAAATGGTTTTATATAAAAATTATCATAATTAAAAAATTCATAAATAAAATCGTTTCCTGAAGCAAACATAAAATTTAAATGTTTAGTTTTACCTTCAAAATTTTCACATAGAGAACTATCGATTGGAAGTCCTAAATTTTTTCGATCCCTTATTAAATTTAATAAAACTTTTATATCCCGTATAGTCATATTAAAACCTTGTCCTGCAAGTGGATGTATTTGATGTAGCATATCTCCAAATGCTAAAATATTATTATGATAGTAATTTCTTAAAGTTTTTGATTTTAAATTTAAATTTTCAAAATTAGTCATAGAACTAATTTTATATTTTTGATTATTTTTTAAAATTAATTTTTTAAGTTCAATTTCAGATATATTTGTAGAACCATTAATACTTTTATTTTTGATTGAAAAAACAATAGAAGTTTGATTTTTAGAAATTGGCAAAAAAGCAAGAGGACCATATTTAGTGAAAATTTGAACCGCTTTTTTATTTTGCGTTTTACT
>CACDII010000019.1 GCA_902552985.1 uncultured Pelagibacteraceae bacterium | reverse complement strand
TTAGCCGCATTTGATAAAAATCAAAAAAACTCATCTGAAGCCGGCTTAAAGTTTTTTGTGCTTAGTGCACTTTCTTCAGGATTACTTTTATATGGTTGTTCTTTAATATATGGTTTCACTGGCTCAACAAATTTCTCTTTAATTTCAGAAAATGTTTTCTCATCTGATTATGGCAATATTTTTGGTATTGTTTTTATTCTAGTGGGATTATCATTTAAAATTTCAGTAGTTCCTTTTCACATGTGGGCCCCAGATGTATATGAAGGTTCACCAACTTCAGTAACTTTATTTTTTGCAGTAGTTCCTAAAGTAGCAGCGTTAACAGTATTTATTAGATTTTTGTATGTCCCGTTTTTTAGTTTAATTGAACAATGGCAATCAATTATAATATTCTTGTCGTTAGCTTCAATGATATTAGGCGCAGTATCAGCTATAGGACAAAAAAATTTAAAAAGACTTATTGCTTTTAGCTCTATTGGACATATGGGATATGCCTTAGCAGCCCTATCAGTTGGAACTAATTCAGGAATACAGAGTTCAATTATTTATATATGCATTTATCTTGTTATGAATATAGGATTTTTTTGTTGTCTATTTATGTTAAAAAGAGAAGATAAATTTTTTTATAATCTCGAAGACTTATCTGGTTTATCAAAAAATCATCCAGTAATTTCTTTATCTTTATTAGTAATATTATTTTCACTAGCAGGAATTCCACCTACAGCAGGTTTTTTTGCAAAATTTTATATTTTTATTTCGGTAATAGAAAAATCTATGTATTTTTTAGCTATTGTAGGTCTATTATCGACAGTAATTTCGGCGTTTTACTATTTAAAAATAATAAAAATAATTTATTTTGATCCACCAAAAGAACAATATGATAAAGAACAGGATATAGGGTTAAAAATTTCCTTAGCATTATCAACTTTATTAATACTATTGTATTTTATTTATCCGAACAGTTTGATTAATTTTGTATCTAAAATAAATATAATTTAATGATAATAAAAAATTTTCATTACAAAAGTATAAATAGTACCAACGATACTGCCATAAATTTAATTAAACAAAAAAATTTAAAAGCAGGTTTGGTAGTAGCCGAAAGACAAAAAAAGGGAAGAGGTCAAAGAGGAAAAAGATGGATTTCCTACAAAGGAAATCTTTTTGTATCAATTTTTTTTAGTTTGGAAAAAATTAATTTAACTTTAGAACAGTTAACAAAAATTAATTGTAAATTAATTATAAATTTACTATCTAAATACTACAAAAAAAGAATAAATATTAAAATGCCTAATGATATTTTGATAAATAAAAAAAAAATATGTGGAATTTTGCAAGAAACTATAGAAAAAAATGACATAAAATATTTAATTGTAGGTATAGGGGTAAATTTGATACGTAGTCCAAAGATATCTTCATACCCAACAACGAATCTGTATGAATTGACTGAAAAAAAAATATGTATAAATAAAATAATAAAAGATCTTAAATACATCTATAGGGTATTTTTAAAATCACAAAGAGTACATTAATGATATTGATTGGCGATATAGGTAATACAGAAACAAAAATTTGTCTTATAAATTCTAATTATAAGATTTTAAAAAGAATAATTTTACCAACAAAAAAATTTACTAAATCAAATTTAAATAGAAAATTAGCATTAATTAGTAGAAAAAAATTTTTAATTAAAAAATCCTTATTTTCAAGCGTTGTTCCAAAAAAATTTTTAATGATTAAATCAATTCTTAAAAAAAAATTTAAGATTCAAAGTGTCGAATTAAAAAATCTTAATCTTAAAAAAATAATGAAAATTAATGTTAATAGAAAACAAATTGGATCTGATAGATTAGCAAATTCAATTGCAGTAATTTCAAAAAAAAATAATTTTATTATTTTAGACTTTGGTACAGCTACAACATTTGATGTTGTTATTGGTAATAAATACAAAGGCGGGTTAATAGCTCCGGGTATTAATATATCTTTAGAAACTTTATCCAAAAAAGCTACATTAATACCGAGAATTAACTTAACAAAAATAAATAAAGTTGTAGGAACTAATACGATTGCAGCCGTTAGATCTGGTTTTTTTTGGGGTTATATTGGTTTAATAAATAATATTATAAAACTAATCAAAGATGAAACAGGAAAATCTTTTAAAATAATTGCTACTGGTGGTTTTTCTGGTTTATTTAAAAATAAATTAAACTCAAAAATTTCTATTGATAAAGATATAACTATAAAAGGTTTAATCAGAGCTTTAAAATTAACTAATTTTTAATATATGCAAGAAGAATTATTATTTTGTCCATTAGGTGGTTCAGGTGAAATTGGCATGAATATGAATTTGTTTGCATATGGAAAACCTAATGATCAAAAATGGATTATGGTTGATATAGGAGTAACTTTTGCAGATGATACTTTGCCAGGAATTGATTTAATCTATCCAGACCCCGGTTTTATTATTGATAAAAAAAATGACTTATTAGGTATTATTTTAACACACGCACATGAAGATCACATAGGTGCAATAGCTCATATATGGCCACAAATAAAATGTAAAATTTACTCTACACCCTTTACAGCAGTTTTAATAAGAGAAAAATTTAAGGAAAAGCGAATTGATATTGGTAATAATTTACAAATAGTTGATTTGAATGGAACTGTGGATTTAAAACCATTTAAAATTGAATTTATAACCTTAACTCATTCAATTTTAGAACCTAACGGGTTAAGAATAGAAACTCCAGTTGGGAGCATACTTCATACAGGTGATTGGAAGTGTGATCCTAACCCATTAATCGGTGATAAAATTGATTCTAAAAGATTACAAGAAATTGGTAAAAAGGGTGTTCTAGCAATGATTTGTGACTCTACAAACGTTTTTAGTTTAGGCAGAGCAGGTTCAGAACTTGATGTAAGAAAAAGTTTACTAAATATTATGGGTTCATTAAAAAAAAGAATTATTGTTACCTCTTTTGCATCTAATGTAGCACGTATGGAATCTATATTTTATTGTGCTGAAAAAACCGGTAGGCAAATTGCTTTAGTGGGTAGATCAATGCATAGAATCTATAAAGCAGCAAAACAATGTGGTTATTTAAAAGATATAATTGAACCTATAGATCCAAGAGATGCAAAAAAAATTTCAAGAGAAAAAATAGTTTATCTTTGTACAGGAAGTCAAGGTGAACCAATGGGAGCTATGATGAGAATATCAAGTCAAGTTCATCCCGATGTTATAATAGAAAAAGGAGATACAGTAATATTTTCATCAAAGATAATACCTGGAAACGAAAAAAAACTATACAAACTACATAATCAATTAGTTAGAGACGGTGTCGAGGTTATTTCAGAAGAAAGTGAATTCGTGCATGTTTCTGGTCATCCAAATCGAGAAGATCTTAAAGATATGTATAATTGGGTCAAACCTAAAGCAGTTATACCAGTACATGGTGAACATCGGCATATGATTGAACATATAAATTTTGCTAAAGAAATGCAGGTTCCATATCCGGTCCAGGTAGAAAATGGAGATATAGTGAAACTTTACCCAGGAAAAAAACCAGAAGTATATGATAAAGCACCGAGTGGAAGATTATATCTTGATGGAAATGTAAGCGTTGAAGAAGACTCAAAATCAATCAAAGAAAGAAAAAATTTAAGTAGCAATGGATACATGGAAATATCTATTTTAGTCAATAACAAAGGAAATGTTCACAAAAAACCAATTATATCATTTAAAGGTCTGCCAGTTACTGAAGAGGATGAATTTATTTATGGTTTAGAGGAATCAATTGAAAATATAACTAAAACCTTTTCATTAAAAAGTAAAAAACAGGAACAAAATTTAATAGATACATTAAAAATTAGCTGCAGAAAATATTCTAAAGAAAAAACAGGTAAAAAACCTTTTACAAATATCAACATAGTCCAAATTTAAAAGTATGAATTTTAATTCAAGAGAATATAATTACTGATATGTTTTTATCAAAATCATTTATTCCAATACTTAAAAACAATCCTGCTGAGGCCAAAATT
>CACDII010000018.1 GCA_902552985.1 uncultured Pelagibacteraceae bacterium | reverse complement strand
TAAAATTACTGGCATTAAACTAGATGACCAAACTAATATAGATGCTAATAATGTTATTTGTAATGCAGATCCACCTGCTGTTTATGAAAAAATGTTAAATAAAAATACTAATAAAACATTCTTTTTTAATTGGAAAAAAAATAGAATGGAATATTCAATGGGACTATTTGTTTATTATTTTGGAACCAAAAAAACTTATGATCATGTAGAACACCATACAATAAAATTTGGCAATAAATATAAAGAGCATCTTGATGATATATTCATTAATAAAAAATTAAATAAAGACATTAGTTACTATCTTCACAGACCATCTGCTACTGATAAATCTATGGCTCCTAAAGGACAGGATTGTTTTTATGTTCTGGTTCCTGTACCAAATAATCAATCAAGAATTGATTGGTCTATTGAAGGTGAAAAAATGAAAAATTTAGTAATTAGCAAAATGGAAAAAGATTTAATGCCAAACCTTAAAGAAAACATCGTTGAGGATTTTTATTTAACACCAGACTACTTTGAAAAAGAACTTAATACTAAATATGGTTCCGGTTTTTCAATTCAACCAAAATTTTTACAATCAGCTTACTTTAGATTTCACAATAAATCTGAAATTTGCAATGGCCTTTATTTTGTAGGGGCTGGAACACACCCGGGAGCAGGAGTTCCTGGTGTTCTATCGTCAGCAAAAGTTTTGGATAAAATAATTTAATGACAAAAAAAAACTATCTAGCTTTATTTGCTAAATCATTTAATTGGGCAGGATTTTTTTTACCGAAAAGTGTTTATCATGATTGCTCTAGACTATATGCATTTTGTAGAGTGTTAGATGATATGGTTGATGAAAAAACAGAATTAGATTTGAAAACAGAAAAATTTAATGAAATTAAAAATATTTTTGAAAAAGCTTATGAGTTAGAAAGTAACGGCAAAAATGTATTGGGTCAAAGCAACTATGAACTAATTATAAATGATATGATTGTCCTTGCTAAAAATAATAACATTAAAAAAATTGTTTTAGATGATTTATTTGAGGGTATTGGCTCAGATCTAAAACACAAAGTTTATTTAAAAACAGTAAAAGATTTATTGGTTTATTCTTATAGAGTAGCTGGGACAGTTGGCTTAATGATGGCAAAAATACTAAATGTAAATGATGCAAGATCTTTAAAGGGGGCTATAGATTTAGGTATTGCAATGCAACTTACAAATATATCAAGAGATCTAATTGAAGATCAAAAAATGAATAGACAATATATTAAACCAGATTTTGAAAATATTGAAGCAACGTTAAAACTAGCTGATATGTTTTATGAAAGTTCATTTAGTTCAATAAGTAAAATTCCATTTAAATATAGATTTGCAATAATCGTAGCTAGAAGAGTTTACAGACAAATTGGAAGAAAAATTATAAAAAAAAAAGATATGGAAAATTACAAAAAATCAGGAAAAATTTATGTTAATAATTTTGAAAAAATATATCAAACAATTCTATCCTTATTTGATTTGCTATTTCTTTTTTTAAAAGATGTAGAAACTCATCAAAGAAAGAAAGAGTATGAAATTATAAATGGAGAAGTAAATCTAGATGAAAGAATTTGATTACGTTATCTTAGGTGGTGGGTGTGCTGGCCTATCGTTAGCTTACGAGCTTAATATTAATAAAAAACTAGAATCTAAAACTTTAGCTATAATTGAAACTAGAGTTGAATATAAAAGAGATAAAACATGGTCATTTTGGAAAGTTACTGATCATAATTTTGATGACTGCGTTATCAAAAGTTGGAATAATTTTTCTATCAATTCTAAAATAGGATCACATGAAATTATAGATAAAGAGTATCCTTACCAAACTATAGACAGTGGTTTGTTTTATAGAAAAGTCTTAAGTGAATTAAAACAAAATAAAAATATTCAATTTTTTAATAATACAGATAAATTAAATTTAGATAGTTCTTTTATATTTAACAGCATTCCGTCAAAAGAAAATTATAAAACAAAACTTTGGCAACATTTTAAAGGTGTAGAAATTGAAACTTCTAAGGATATTTTTGATGATACAATTTTTAACTTAATGGATTTTAATTGTGATCAGAGAGATAATGTACATTTTTTTTACACTTTGCCTTTTAAAAAAAATAAGGCTTTGATTGAAACAACCTGGTTATCAAAAATGGATGACAAAACATTAATTGATTATGATGTTCAATTAGAAAAATATATTAATGAAATACTTAAAATAAAAAATTATAAAATTAATTATCGGGAAGAAGGTGCCATACCTTTATTCTATCCATTAAATAAAATAGAGAAAAATAAAATTAATATAGGATCTGCTGGAGGTATGACACGTTTAAGTACAGGATACACTTTTCTTAATATCCAGGATCATAGCAAATATATAACTAATAATATTGAAAAAATTCAAAACGTAAAACCTTACCATATCGGAAAAAAATATGAATTTCTTGATAATATATTTTTAAATGTTTTGAAAAATAATCCAGATAAAATGCCAAAAATATTTTTAAATATGTTTAAAGCATCATCGAAAGCAGTTATAAAATTTTTATCAAATAAAAGTAATATTTATGAGGATCTAGGAATAATTTTAAAAATGCCTAAATGGATATTTATTAAAAATATTTTTTAATTTAGATGAATAATATAAATTTTTACCATTCATTAATTTTTTTCAAGTTATGTATATTTTTATGTGCATTTGAATTTTTAAGAAATAATAGTCTAATTATTCCATCTTTGTTCCTTATATTAAGTTTAGGAATATCACATGGAGCACTGGACCATATAAAAGGAAGAAAATTATTAAAACTGCTGAATTACAAATCTTCTTCTATATTTTATATTTTATATATTTTTACAGGACTAAGTATAATTATATTGTGGCTACTATTTTCTAAAATATTGTTATTAATTTTTCTGATAGTTGCATCATATCATTTTGGCAAAGAAGACTCTGAGTTTATAAACGGCAAATCTAATCTCGATTTAATTTACTTTTTTAAGGGATCTTTGGTGATAGTAGCTCCATTATTTTTTCATAAAACTGAAACTCTTAATATTTTTAATAATTTAAATTTTGATATTTCACAAAGTTTATTTACATCAAATGAATTTCTATTAATTTTTTTGACGATTAGTTTTTTTGCTAATATCGTTATTTCAATAAATAAAAAAATTGAAATAAAATCACTACTATTAATGGATTTTATATCAATTCTGCTACTTAACTATTTCTTGAATCCAATCTTAGCATTTACAATTTACTTTTGTTTTTTACATTCTATTAGACATTCATTTAAATTGTCTAATGAGCTTAATAAAAAAAATTTTATTAAAGGATTTAAAGAATTCCTATTAAAAGCGATCCCATTAACTATTTTAACTGCTTTTTTATTCTTAATTTCTCTATTTTTTTTAAATAATTATTACTTTCTTGATAATGCTATAACTAAAGTAATATTTATTGGTTTGGCGTCTTTAACCTTTCCACATATATTGCTCGAGTATTTAATTGAAAAAAATGAAGGATAATAAAAAAATAAAAATTTTGCTAGCTGCACCTAGGGGATTTTGCGCAGGTGTAGATAGGGCAATAGAAATAGTGAAAAAAAGTATTAAAAAATATGGAGCTCCAGTCTATGTGAGGCATGAAATTGTTCATAATAAACATGTTGTTGATAGTCTTAAAAAAATAGGTGCCATTTTTGTCGAAGAACTTAACGAAATAAAAGATAAAACTAGACCAGTAATTTTTTCTGCTCACGGTGTACCAAAAAAAATTCCTCTAGAAGCAAAAAGTTTTAAAATGGAATACGTGGATGCAACATGTCCGCTTGTATCAAAGGTGCATAGAGAAGCCGAAAATTTAAATAAAAATGGATTACAAATTTTACTAATTGGACACAAAAATCATCCGGAAGTTATAGGAACAATGGGTCAAATTCCCGAAGGAGAAATAGATCTTATTGAAAATATTGATGATGCAAATAATTATAAAAATAAATCTAAAAAAAAATTAGCTTTTGTTACTCAAACAACTCTTTCTGTCGATGACACAAAAGAAATAATATCAGCTTTAAAGAAAAAATTTCCAGAAATTAAAGAGCCAAAAAAAGAAGATATCTGTTACGCAACAACAAATAGACAGGCTGCTGTTAAAAAAATTGCAGAAAAATGTGATATGTTTTTTGTTATTGGAAGCAGAAATTCATCTAACTCTTTAAGATTGGTAGAAGTTGCAAGAAATTCTGGATGTACGAATTCAAGACTAATACATTCTGAAAGTTCCATACCTTTTGATGAAATTAAAAAGTATAATACTATAGGAATTTCATCAGGAGCATCTGCTCCTGAAATATTAGTTGATAACTTTATAAATAATTTAAAAAAACAATTTACAGTAGTAATAGAAGAAATAGAAATAGTTA
>CACDII010000017.1 GCA_902552985.1 uncultured Pelagibacteraceae bacterium | reverse complement strand
TTTTCTTGAAAAAATTTAATCAAATTTGGATATGTAATCTCATTAAAAACTATGAAACCAATATCTACTGCAACTTGCTTTTTTTCTTCATAGGAAATATTTATTGTATGTGCATGACCACCAAAATGATCTTCTTTCTCAAACAAATCTACTTTATGTTTTTTTGATAAATAATAAGCTGCGCTTAAACCAGAAATACCTGAGCCAATTACAGCAATTTTCATATTACTGATTTTTATTTAAAAATGTTTGAAGTAAAATTGAAAAAATTATTATGCCTCCGCCAATTAAAACTCCAAATGGTGGAATTTCGTTTATAAAAAGCCAGGCCCAAAGGGGTCCAAAAACTGATTCTGTTAGCATCAAGACACCTACCACAGCTGCTGGAGTTGTTTGAGAACCTAAAGTTATCAAAATAAAACCAAATCCTATTTGAAAAAAACCCGCAAGCGAAGCTAAAATAATATCATGCAAAGAAATTGATATTTTATCAGCAATTAAGAATCCTATAAATGCAGCGAAAACTCCCGCAGTAAATTGAGCGGGAACCATGTCTACATTTGGATATTTTCTTACAATTATAACTAATATTGCAAAAGAAATAGGCATTATAAATGCAACTATATTACCTAAAAATTGATCACTAGATTGAATAGAAAGTGAACTTCCTAATATTAGAAGTACGCCACACATTCCTAGAATAATTGAAATCAATGTAACTAAAGTAATTTTTTCTTTTAAAAAAAAATAACCTAGAGCAGCCAAAAATATTGTTTCTGTTGTAATTATAAAGTTTGTGTTTGCAACTGTTGTTTTATACATAGCAAAAACATAAGCCGCAAAACCAATTGATAAAAATAAACCTGCTATAAATCCTGGTAATCCTGATACATAAAAAGATTTAAAAAAATTTTTTCTGTAAACTAGAAGTAAGTACAAAGCTACAATTATTGAAAAGAAAAACTGTCTCCAAAAAAGTATCTGCCAAAGATTAGCTCCTTCAAAAGATTTTACTATCGGCCCTCCAAAACTTAAGCAAACTGCTCCAAGGAAAATAAGCAGCGGACCAGGTATTTTTTTTAAAATTGTCATTTAATTTCTCTTATATATTTTTTAATATTTTTTATATGATCTTTAAAATAATTTTCTGCGTTAATTAGGCTCACTTCTTCAAATTTTATTTTAGATCCAGGAGGTAGTTGTGCAACTTTATCAAGATCAGCGCTTATAATTACAGCTATTTTAGGATAACCTCCAATAGTTCCATGGTCGGATAACATAATAATAGGTTTTCCATCAGCAGGAACTTGAATAACACCTTTGACTAATCCCTCTGATTTAATATTTGTATTTGTGATATTTTCTAATTTTGGTCCTTCCAACCTCATTCCCATTCTATCTGATAAATTAGAAACTGTGTATTCCTCCTTAAAAAAAATATTTAATGCACTCTCTGAAAAATAATTATAATTTGTACCTTTTATTACTCGAATTATGTTTTCATTTAAAAAATTATAATCAATTTTTTTCTCTAAAAGTTTTTCAGTTTTTGATTTATTAATATATATTTTTTGTCCTAGAGAAAATTTTTCTCCGTTATTCGGTCCAACCTTCGCTTTAGTGTTAATTGAAAGACTATTCCAAATTTTATCTGTTTTAAAACCACCCTGGACTGCAAAATAGCCGAAAACTGAATTTTTAGTAGAAATTATATCAATTTGATCTCCATCTTCTAAAAAATAACTTTTAAAACATATTCCTTCTTCTGTTGTTGAATTTTTTCTTAAAATATTAAAATTAATATTACCAGTGATAGCTATATTAATATTGCCGTTAACTAATTTTAAACAAGGACCTTGATATGCAAATTCTAGCGCCCCTTCATTTAAATCATTATTTACTAGAGCATTTGAGATTTGGAATTTACTTTGGTCCATTGCACCACTTGCAGTTATTCCTATATGATAAAGATGAAATCTTCCTTTATCTTGGATTGTAGTATTGATTCCAGGCCTAAGCACTTCTAAATAAGCTTCATTCATTCCAATTTAAATATTCTTGTTTGGTTATTTTATAAAAACTTACCTTGTCTCCAGGATTAATTAATAAAGGCTTATCAAAGTTTAGTTTGTTAAAAATGTTTTTTGGTGTATTTCCAATTATATTCCATCCGCCTGGACTCTCATAGGTGTAGATGTTGCAAAATTGTTCTGTAATACCAACTGACCCTTTTGGAACTTTTACACGTGGTGTTTCTAATCTATGTGTTCTTAATTTTTTATCAATATCTCCTAAAAAGGGCATGCCAGCAATGAAACCAGTCATATAACAAAAATATTCTTTATTAAGATGTGTTTCTAAAATTTCATTTTCTGTAATGTTTAATTTATTAGATAAAGAAGTTAAATCTAAAGCATATTCTTGATCACAGCAAATTGGAATTTTTATTTTTTTTGAATTTTGAATAATATTTTTTTTTATTTTGAAATTTTCTATTATTTGTTTTACTTCATTGTAAGTAGTTATTTCTAAATCAAAACTCACGATTAGTTTGTTATAAGATGGTGTTATGTTTGTAATACCTTTAATTTCATTATTTTTAACTAGTTCTTTTATATGGTTAAAATAACTTACAACGTTTGAATTAATTTTTTGATTAACGTCTTGGCCAAAATCACAATATATTGATGCGTCACCAAGATTTGATATATTTTTAATCATGTCATGTTATACTCTAGACTTCGAATTATGGAAATTAATATCAATTGTGATTTAGGAGAAAAATCAAAATTTCATTCAACCGAGAATGATCCAGATTTATTAAACATTGTTAATTCTGCCAGTGTTGCCTGTGGATATCACGCAGGTGATGAAGAAACAATGAACAAAGTAATCAAAATATCAAAAAAAAATGCTGTAAGTATTGGCGCCCACCCATCTTTTAATGATCCTGAAAACTTTGGAAGAAAAAGAATAAATTTAAACTCTTCAGAAATAACTAAACTAATTATTGATCAATACAAAATATTACAAAAAATTGCTCAAGATTACGATGAAAATGTTACTCATATCAAGCCTCATGGAGCTTTAAATAATATGGCTTGTGAAGATTTTGATTTAGCTAATACAATTGCAAAAGCAATTAATAGTATAGATAAAAATATTATATTTTTAGTACCAACTGGGTCTAAAATGGAAATAGCTGGAAGAAAACTTGATATGAAAATTGCATGTGAAATTTTTGCGGATAGAAATTATGAAGATGATGGCAATCTAGTTTCAAGATCAAAAAATCATGCATTGATAACAGATCCAGAGATAGCAAAAAAACATGTTTTAAAAATGTTTAAAAATCAATCTATAAACTGTTATTCTGGAAAACAAATACCTTGTAAGATTGATTCTGTATGCATACATGGTGATAATGAGAGTTCACTTGCTACAGCAAAAGCTATAAAAGAAAATTTAATAAATAATGGACTTGAGCTTAAAGCATTAAATAAAATGAAAAAATTTATATAATTATGTCAAAAAAATATCCTAGAAACATGATTGGTTATGGATCAAACGAAATTAAGGTTAATTGGCCAAATAACGCTCGATTAGCTTTACAAATAGTCTTAAATTATGAAGAGGGTGCTGAGAATTCTGTTCTGCATGGAGATAAATACTCTGAAACTTTTTTATCTGAAATTATAGGAGCTAAACCTATTAAAGGCCGACATATTAATATGGAGTCCTTTTATGAGTATGGTTCAAGAAGAGGATTTTGGAGATTGCATAAATTATTTGCTGAAAAAAAAATTCCTGTGACAATTTTTGGTGTAGCGATGGCCCTAGAAAGAAATCCAGAGGTTTGTAAAGCAATAATGAGTGGTGATTACGAAGTCGCTTCACATGGGTGGAGATGGATTGATTATCAAAATGTAAAAAAATCAGTTGAAAAAAAACATATGCAGCTTTCAATAAAAACTATTAAAAAAATATTTGGCTCACGTCCTTTAGGTTGGTACACAGGAAGATGTAGTCCCAATACTAGAGACTTAGTTTTCGAAGACGGAGGGTTTTTATATGATAGCGATTCCTACAGTGATGATTTGCCGTATTGGGAGTATAGAAAAAATAAAAAACAATTAATCATACCTTATACTTTAGATAATAATGATATGCGCTTTGCAACTAATCAAGGATTTAACAGTGGAGATCAATTTTATACCTATTTAAAAGATAGTTTTGATGCTCTTTATGAAGAAGGAAAAACTAATCCTAAGATGATGTCTGTTGGTTTGCATTGTAGATTAATTGGAAGACCTGGTAGAATTCAATCGTTAAAAAAATTTTTAGACTATGTTCTAAAACATAAAGATATATGGATTTGTAAAAGAATAGATATAGCTAAACATTGGATTAAAAACTATTCCGATATATAAAATTCAAATGAATAATAAAAAAAATATTTTTTTAAATGGTTTAATTGATCTTGCGCAATCAAGACTTGGGACAAAAATTGTATATAAAACTGATGAATTTTTTGCGCCGGCAAAAAGAATAATCAATCCTTGGCCCCCAGTATTCAAGGAAGGAGTTTTTGACAAAAATGGTAAATGGATGGATGGATGGGAAACGCGAAGAAAAAGAAATAAAGGTCATGATTATCTAATTTTAAAACTTGGCAAACCAGGAAGAATATACAAGGTGGATGTGGATACTTCTTATTTTAATGGAAACCAGCCTTCGAAAGTTTCTTTAGAAGCAACCTTCAGTAAAAAAAAAATACCAGATAAAAATTGTAAATGGATTACAATTTTGAAAAAAAAACCTACTAAAGCTAATAGACATCATTTTTTTAATATAAAAAATAAATCTATATTCACTCATGTTAAACTAAACATTTTCCCAGACGGAGGTGTTGCTAGACTAAGAATTTATGGTTCAATGAATGTTAAAAAAAATTTCAATAAAATTACTAATTTAACTTCAGTTTTAAATGGGGCTAAACCAATAGCTTGCAATAACGAACATTTTGGAAGAGCAGAAAACATTCTTGCTCCTGGAAAAGGAAAAAATATGGGAGATGGATGGGAAACAAGAAGAAGCAGAGGTAAAAATTTTGATTGGCTAATAATCAAATGTGCTGCTCCTGGAAAAATAAATAAAATTCAAATTGATACACATCATTTTAAAGGAAATTTTCCAGATAAATGCTCTTTGCAAGGAGCATATATACCTGAAAA
Source organism: uncultured Pelagibacteraceae bacterium (assembly GCA_902552985.1). GTDB lineage: Bacteria > Pseudomonadota > Alphaproteobacteria > Pelagibacterales > Pelagibacteraceae > Pelagibacter. The sequence goes on along the minus strand of CACDII010000017.1, from coordinate 532 downwards.
AAGTTCTGGAAAATCTATAGTAAACAAATCAAAAAAATGGAAATTTTTACTAAATAAAGTAAAGCTTTATGCTAATAAAAAACATAATTTCCAAAATAAAATAATGAAAAATAAAAAAATAAATTACATTAGGATTAATATTTTTCCTGATGGAGGAATTTCTAGAATTAGAGCTTTTGGAAAGGTTGAATAATGAAAAAAATTATAATCCCAAAACCTATAAATAAGTCTAATTTTTCAGAGTTTGGAGAAGTTATTACCACAAAGGATATTAAACCCCTTAAAATAAACAATGGTTATGCAGAAAGATTTGATGGTATTGCAAATTTAGATACGAAAATAAATGATGGTGAGACCACGATTTCGATATTTTCTGCTTTAAAAAGAAATTTTCCAATGAGAATTGATATGATGGAAAAGCATCCATTAGGTAGCCAAGCCTTTATTCCGATGAAAGAAACTACTTTTTTGACCTTTGTAGCACCTAAAGGTGACAAGCCCTTAATTGAAAAAATCCAATCTTTCATTATTG
>CACDII010000016.1 GCA_902552985.1 uncultured Pelagibacteraceae bacterium | reverse complement strand
TGAAACATAATATGAAGTTAATAAGTAATATTTCTATTTTTCATAGCCTTGGTTTTCCTATATTGCTTGGTATGTCTAGAAAAAAATTTATTAAAGATATTTCTGGAAAAAATGATAGTAAAAAAAGATTTGGAGGAACTATTAGCTCGTCGTTGTTTGCTGCATTACAAGGAGTACAAATTTTAAGAGTTCATGACGTTAATGAAGTAGTTCAAAGTATTAAAGTATTTAAAAAATTAATTGGAAATTAATGGCAAAAAAATATTTCGGGACCGATGGTATAAGGGGAACAGTCAATAAAGGTAATATTAATGGAGATATGTTTTTTAAATTTGGTTTGGCTGCTGGGACTTATTTTAAAAACCAAAAAAAAAATAAACAAACAGCAATAATAGCAAAAGATACAAGGTTATCAGGTTATACATTAGAACCTGCGCTAGTATCTGGTTTAGCTTCTGCTGGAATGCATGTTTATACTTTAGGACCTTTGCCAACCAATGGTCTTGCAATGTTAACAAAATCCATGAAAGCAAATATGGGAATTATGATTACAGCTTCTCACAATCCATATTATGATAATGGATTAAAATTATTTGGACCAGATGGATTAAAATTATCAGATAAAATTGAAAAAAAAATAGAAAGTTTGATCGATAAAAAAATAGATTATAAACTTTCAGCACCAAAATTTCTTGGAAGAGTCAAGAGATTAGAAAATGGAAATGAAAAATATGTTAAAATTCTTAAAAAAAATTTTCCGAAAAACTTTAGCTTGAAAGGTTCAAAAATTGTCATTGATTGCGCAAATGGTGCAGGATATAAATCTGGACCATATCTACTTAAATCACTAGGAGCTAAAGTAATTTCATTAGGAGTAAAACCTAATGGATTAAATATAAACAAAAAATGTGGCTCTACATTTCCAAAAAAAATTCAATCAGCAGTTAAAAAATATAAGGCAAATATTGGTATTTCATTGGATGGTGACGCTGATCGAATAATAATGTGTGATGAAAAGGGCAAGATTGTAGATGGAGATCAAATCATTGCTGCATTAGCAAAAAGATGGAAAAATAAAAAAATGCTAAGGGGTGGAGTAATTGGAACATCAATGTCTAACTATGGTCTAGAAAAATTTTTTAGTGAAAATAAAATTAAATTTTTTAGAACAAATGTAGGTGATAGATATGTTAAAGAAAAAATGCAAGAGAAGAAATTCAATCTAGGAGGTGAACAGTCCGGTCATATAATTTTAGGAAAATTCGCTACTACTGGGGATGGTTTGCTAGTCGCTCTTGAAATTTTATTTTCTTTAAGAAAAGGAAGAAAAGCAAGTACTTTTTTAAATGTTTTTGATCAAGTTCCACAAGTTTTAGAAAATATAACAGTTAAAGATAAAAATATAATTAATAGTTTAAATTGTAAAAAAGCAATCAATAAAGCAAAAAATTTAATTAAAAGACAAGGTAGAATGGTTGTTAGAAAATCTGGAACCGAACCAAAAATTAGGATCATGGGAGAGTCTCATAATAAAATTTTGCTTAAAAATTGTATAAAATTAATCAAAAAAACAATCAAATAAATTGAAACCAAGATCAAAAGTACTAATTATTGCAGGCTCAGACTCTTCTGGCGGGGCGGGCATACAAGCAGATATTAAAACAGTTACAAGTTTGGGTTCTTATGCAATGACAGCAATAACTGCAGTTACTGCACAAAATACATCAGGAGTTAAATCTATTTTTTTAGTTAATACAAAAGAAATAGAGAAACAAATAATATTTACAAGTACAGATATTAAACCAGATGCAATAAAAATAGGCATGCTAAGTTCTTCAAAGGTAATAAATTCCATAATTAGATCACTAAATAAAATTAAAGTAAAAAAAATAATTTTAGATCCGGTTATGGTTGCAAAAGGCGGCGCAAGATTAATTAATCATAAAGCTATTCAAGTATTAAAAAAAAAATTAATTAAAAAAGTTACATTGATTACTCCTAATATTCCTGAGGCCGAAGTATTAACTAAAATAAAAATAAATAATACGAAAGATATGATATATGCAGCAAATATTTTAATAAACCTAGGAGCAAAAAATGTTCTACTAAAAGGAGGTCATTTAAATAAAAAAATTGTTGAAGATGTTTATGTTAACAAAAACGAAATAAAAATTTTTAAAAATAAAAAAATTACAACTAAAAATACACATGGAACAGGCTGCACTTTATCTAGCGCTATAACCACATTTTATTCATGTGGAAAAACATTAAAGAAATCTTGTGAGCTAGGTATTAAATATGTAAACAATTCGATTAAATCTAAAATTAATTATGGAAAAGGTCATGGCCCAATTAATCATTTAAATTCAATAGTGTTAAATAAAAAATTTAGGTAATGAAAAATATAGTGGTAGTAGGTTCGCAGTGGGGAGATGAAGGAAAAGGTAAAATTGTTGATTGGTTATCTGATCAAGCTGACGTTATTGTTAGATTTCAAGGTGGACATAATGCTGGCCACACATTAGTAATTGATGGAGTTACTTATAAATTAAGATTACTCCCATCAGGAATAGTTAGAAAAGATAAAGTATCTATTATTGGCAATGGGGTAGTTATTGATCCTTGGGCTTTATTAGACGAAATAGAAGAAATAAAATCAAAAGGCGTTGATGTAAATAAAGATAATTTTATTATTTCAGAGTCAGCAAATTTAATTTTGCCATTTCATAAGGAAATGGATGAAATTAGAGAAGATAAGGCTGGAAAACAAAAAATTGGAACTACACGTAGAGGGATTGGACCAGCATATGAAGATAAAGTTGGTAGGAGATCTATACGTGTTATGGATTTAACATCTGAGAGCAACTTAGATCATAGGCTAGATACAGCCCTGTCCCATCACAACAGTATAAGAAAAGGATTAGGTAAAAAAATTTACAAAAAAGATAAATTAAAAAAAGATCTATTAAAAATAGCTCCACAAATTCTAAAATTTTCTAAACCTGTATGGCTTAAAATAGATGAATATAAAAAAAAACAAAAAAAAATATTATTTGAAGGTGCACAAGGAGTATTATTAGACGTAGATCATGGTACTTACCCATTCGTGACATCATCTAATACGGTAGCCGCAAATGCTGCTGTAGGAACAGGTTGTGGACCAGGTACAATCAATTATGTTTTAGGAATTACTAAATCTTATACAACAAGAGTAGGCGAGGGGCCTTTTCCAACCGAACTAAAAGATCGTATCGGAAAAATATTGGGAACCAAAGGAAAAGAATTTGGTACAGTTACAAGCAGACAAAGAAGATGCGGATGGTTTGATGGTGTTTTAGTTCGTCAAACAATAAAAATTTCTGGTATTAATGGAGTTGCATTAACCAAATTAGATGTTTTAGATGATTTAGATGAAATTAAAATGTGTGTTCAATATGAATTAAATGGGAAAAAAATTGATTTCCTTCCAGCCGCTGCTGAAGATCAATTAAAAATTAAACCAATCTACGAAACTTTTCCTGGATGGAAAACTGCTACTAATGGAATAAAAAATATTGATTCATTGCCTGAAAACGCAAAAAAATATATTTTCGCTATTGAAGATTTTATAGGAGCTAAAATTTGTAGTATTTCGACGAGTCCTGAAAGAAAAGATACTATTCTTATAGAGAATCCTTTTGATATATAAATTAAATTATTAAACTGGCAAAAGATTTTTTGATTTTGCTGAATTTAACATGTGTTTTTGAAGTTTTTCAAAGGCCTTATTTTCAATTTGTCTTATTCTCTCTCGACTGATTTTATATTTTTTACTTAAATCTTCTAAAGTAGCTGGTTTGTCATTAAGTCTTCTTGAATAAAGAATTTCCTTTTCTCTTTCATTTAAAATTTTAATAGAGTCAATTAATAAATTTTTTCTTTGCTCCATTTCTTCTTTATGGGCAAATTTTAAATCATGATCTAATTCTTTATCCACAATCCAATCTTGCCATTCATCTCCATCTTCTCCTATAGGAGCATTCAGTGAAAGTTCTTTTCCAGATAATCTTCTATTCATAGATATTACTTCATCTTTGCTGACATCAAGTTTATTTGCAATTTCACTTACGTGAGCATCGCGTAAATCTCCTTCAGATTTTGGAGCAATTTGATTTTTAATTTTTTTAAGATTAAAAAATAATTTTTTTTGAGCAGTTGTTGTTCCTATTTTAACTAAACTCCATGATCTTAAAATATATTCTTGGATTGAGGCTTTAATCCACCACATTGCATAAGTAGCAAGCCGAAAACCTTTTTCGGGTTCAAACTTTTTGACAGCTTGCATAAGTCCCACATTTCCTTCAGAAATCATTTCACTAACAGGGAGTCCATATCCTTTGTAGCCCATAGCAATTTTTGCAACTAATCTTAAATGACTCGTCACAAGTTTTTCTGCAGCTTTAAGATTGCCTGTTGTTTTCCAGTTCTTAGCTAACATATATTCTTCTTCAGCATCGAGCATAGGAAATTTTTTTATCTGTGCTAAATATGTCGACAAACCTCCCTCGTTAGAGAGAGTAGGAAGATTATAACTAGTAGTTGTAGCCATAGTGGTATTTATTTAATAAAATTATTTATTATTACAATAGTTTATTTTACAGTATTTCTAAGTATTTTTAGTATTTTTTCAAGGTCATGTGGCAAAATTGAGGAAAATTCTAAATTTTTATTGGTAACAGGATGAATAAAACCTAAAGTTTTGGCGTGTAAAAATTGTCTGTCTAATTTTAAAATTGAATTTTCCAATTTTGAACTAATGTTTTTAAATTTCTTAAATTTTTTTTTGTATTTTTTATCACCTAAAATATTATTTCCTTTATGACTCATATGAACTCTAATTTGATGAGTTCTACCTGTTTCTAATCTACATTCAACAAAACTTAATGTTGGAACTTTATCATTTTCAAAAATTTCTAATGTTTTATAATTGGTAACCGCTATTTTTCCTTTTGTGACTCCAACCTCCATAAGTTGTCTATTCTTTGAACTTCTAGTAATTAAAGTTGAAATTTTTCCATTCTTAGGTCTAAGTTTTCCCCATATCAACAATTGATAAATTCTTGTAATAGTATGTTTGCTAAATTGATTTGATAAGTGCTCATGTGCATTGTTATTTTTTGCTATTACAATTAATCCAGAGGTATCTTTATCAATTCTGTGCACTATTCCAGGCCTAAGCTCATCTCCTATTGTAGAAAGAGTGTTACCACAATAATTCATTAGAGCATTTACAATAGTTTTATCATGATTACCAGCACCTGGGTGCATAACAATACCAGCTGGTTTATTTAAGACCAATAAATCATTATCTTCATATAAAACGTTTAATTTAAAATTATAAGGTTTTAAGGAGGCTTTTTTTGGCTGAGGTATTTCTAAATTTATTTTTTGACCTGAAGAAACTTTGTAAGATGGATCAATAATAGTTTTGTTATTTAATTTAAGTTTTTTTTTTAATATTAAATTTTTAACTCTAGTTCTGCTAAGTAAATTTCCCTTTTTACTTATGAAAGAATCAATCCTCGATTTGTGATCATTATCGTCAACGATTAAAGTAATGATTTTTTTCATAAATTATAATACTAATACTATACGCGCTTGTAGCTCAATTGGATAGAGCGCCTGACTTCGGATCAGGAGGTTGAGGGTTCAAGTCCTTCCGGGCGCACCAAAAAATGTTAAAATTTAGGGTTAAAATAACCCACAAAGAATTGCTGGGTTTCTTTTTGGATATTTAATATAAGAAATAATGATTTTTTTAATACTACCTTCGTACAATGAGGAAAAAAATTTAATTAAGATTTTTAGCAAAATAAATAAATTATCAAAAAAAATTCAAATAACAGTAGTGCTGATAGATGATTGCTCATCCGACAAAACAGATTCATTAAAAAATTTAAAAAAAAAATTTAAATTAGTTTATTTAAGGCACAAAGAGAATAAGGGTTTGAGCTTGGCATTGGAATCTGGCTTCAAAATTACTCAAAAAATAGCAAAGAAAAAAGATATTATTATTACAATGGATAGCGATAACACTCATCCAGTTAAAATAATTACAAAAATGGCAGAAGAAATAAAAAAAAATAATTTTGATATAGTAATTGCTTCAAGATTTTTAAAACAATCTAAGGTTAATGGTCTAAGTTTTTTCAGAGAAAATTTAAGTTTACTAGCAAAATATATTTTTAAATTTTTTTATCCATTTGAAAATTTAAGTGAATATACCTGCAATTATAGAGCTTACAAAGCTAAATTAATAAATAATTTATTAAAAAAAAGAACATTTTTTAAAAACGAAGATTTTAATATTGCAGCAAAAATTATACTTTATTTTATTAAAAATCATAAAGATCTAAAAATATATGA
>CACDII010000015.1 GCA_902552985.1 uncultured Pelagibacteraceae bacterium | reverse complement strand
TAGCATGCGCTAGAATAGGAGCTGTGCATTCAATTATATTTGGTGGGTTTTCACCTGACAGTATTTCTGGAAGAATTAATGATTGTAAATCAGACTATGTCGTTACAGCCGACGAAGGTTTAAGAGGTGGAAAAATAATACCTTTAAAATCAATAACTGATGAGGCTTTGGTAAACTGCCCAAATGTAAAAAAATGTATAGTAGTTAAAAGAACTGGTAACAGAATTAATTGGGATGAAGAAAGAGACGTATGGTATCACGAAATGATTAAAAAAGTTTCATCTAATTGTGAACCTGAAGAGATGAACGCAGAAGATCCTCTTTTTATTCTTTATACATCAGGATCTACTGGAAAACCAAAAGGAGTTTTACATACAACTGGCGGCTACATGGTTTATGCATCAATGACACATCAATACATTTTTAATTATAAACCTAAAGATATCTATTGGTGTACAGCTGACATTGGATGGATAACAGGACATAGTTATATTATTTATGGACCTCTAGCTAATGGAGCTACTACAATAATGTTTGAAGGAATCCCAACTTACCCTGATTCATCACGTTGGTGGCAAATAGTAGATAAATATAAAGTAAATATTTTTTACACAGCACCAACAGCTATAAGAGCGTTAATGAGAGAAGGAGATGGTCCAGTTAAAAAAACTTCCAGAAAATCTTTAAAACTCCTTGGTACTGTTGGAGAACCAATCAATCCAGAAGCATGGCAATGGTATTTTAAAACTGTTGGAGACTCCAAATGTCCTATTGTAGATACCTGGTGGCAAACAGAAACTGGAGGAATAATGATTAGCCCTCAAACTGGTGCTATAGATTTAAAACCTGGTTCAGCAACAAAACCCTTTTATGGAATAAAACCAGTTATCGTAGATAAAGATGGAAATGTTCTAAGAGGTGAAGCAAAAGGCAGACTTTGTATAGCTCAATCATGGCCTGGGCAAATGAGAACAGTTTTTGGAGATCATAACAGATTTATAGAAACATATTTTTCTCAATTCGATGGAAAATATTTTACTGGAGACGGGTGTCGTAGAGATAAAGATGGGTATTACTGGATTACTGGAAGAGTTGATGATGTAATTATTGTATCAGGTCATAATTTAGGAACAGCAGAAATAGAAAGTGCTTTTGTTGCACATCCAAAAGTTGCTGAGGCAGCAGTAGTTGGATATCCACATGATATCAAAGGGAATGGTCTATATTGTTATGTAACATTAATTGTAGGGGAAAATCCTGATGGAGAACTCGAAAGGGATTTAAAGTTGTGGGTAAGAAAACAAATTGGACCAATTGCTACTCCAGATTTCATACAGTTTGCTCCTGGTCTTCCAAAAACAAGATCTGGAAAAATTATGAGAAGAATTCTAAGAAAAATTGCAGCAAATGAACATGATCAACTTGGTGATACTACAACCTTAGCTGATCCCAGTGTAGTAGACAGTTTAGTTGATAATAGAAAAAATACTTAAAATTTAATTAATTTTATAAATTCTTTTTCAATATTTTCCCATTTTAAAATCATTGAATTTAGAACAATCTTTCTATCTAAGGTTTTTAATTCATCAGCTATCGGCGCCCATTCATACAAAGATAAAGCACTATCATTGAATGGCAATGATTTGTAATGTGTTTTCCAATTTATTTTTTGTAATCTTGTTTCAAAAGATTTTTTTGCTTTTTCAATTACCTCAGGCGGCATACCATTGAGAGTTTCATCGTCTAAAATATTTAAAAAAATTTTTTTAGTATTTGTTAATTCCTGATAATTAAAAAATGTATGTAGATATGAAAAACAAAAAAAGGCAAGGTCTTGCAAAGCTACTGAATAAATATTCCATTTTGCTTTATTAATTGATCCTAATAATTCTTCATTGTCAAAGTGCAAAACATATTTTGTTCCCATTCTCGTTTTTAAATAACTATATAAAGTTACTTGAGAAACCCACGCGGATTTTTTTTGTATAAATGATTCTAAATCTTCTAGATTTTTTATTTTTTTCTTAGGTATAAAAGCTTTAAACAAAGAAAATAAATAAATTTTAAAATCACTAAGCTTTATATCTTTTAAATCAAATTTGTATTTAAGCGCCATATGTCTAGTATTAGTTGTTTATTATTTTTAATAAATAAATCTACCTCAGGTTGTTTTATAATAGAAAAAACCAATAATTTGGAGCATTATTTAAGGTAGGAATCTATTTTAATATAAGTAAGGTACTTTTTTTTAACCTATAGGGAGATTAAAAATGTCAAAACAAGCACAACACTGGGAAAAAACCAGAAATTTGCTATGGGTAACTCTAGCAATTTGGTTTGTTTTCTCAATTGGCATCTTTTTCTTCGGAGCCGAAATGGAAGCATCTAACTTCAGACCGTTTGGATATCCATTGTCATACTACATGACATGCCAAGGGTCACTTGGAATATTTGTAATATTAATTTTCTGGTTTGCAAATAGACAAGAGAAGATTGATGAAGAATTTGGTTATACCGAAAGAGAGGATGACTAAATGATTAAAGGAAAATTTATAGATAATTTGCCAAAAGTTTATGGAATATACACGGGAGGATTCCTTGTATTTATAATCTTAATGGCAATAGCGGAACAAGCGGGTATGTCTGCGAAATTGATAGGTATCTTTTTCGTTGCTTTCACTGTTTCAATCTATGCAATAATTGGTTATTTATCTCGTACGCTTCAACTAGATGCGTACTACGTAGCAGGAAGACAAGTACCAACTGTATTCAACGGAATGGCAACTGCAGCAGACTGGATGTCTGGTGCATCATTCGTTGCAATGGCAGGAGGAATTTACTTTAAGGGCTACGGATATATGGCTTTATTAGTTGGATGGACAGGTGGATACGTACTTGTTGCTTCTTTGTTAGCGCCTTACTTAAGAAAATTTGGATGTTATACTGTTCCAGATTTTATAGGTACTAGATATGGCGGTAACTTAGCTAGAGTATGTGCCGTTCTAGTTTTAACAGTAGCTTCATTCACTTATGTGACTGCACAAATTAATGCAACAGGAACAATTGCTTCTGTAGCATTAGATATTCCTTTTGGAATTGCAGTTTATGTAGGTTTAGCAAGTATATTACTTTGTTCTATGCTTGGTGGAATGAGAGCGGTTACATGGACGCAAGTTGCACAATACATTGTGTTAATTATTGCTTACTTGTTACCTGTGTTCTGGATTAGTAATAAAATGGGTGCAGGATTTTTTCCACACCTTATGTTAGCAGATGAAGTTGCTAGAATTGCTGAACTAGAGTCTCAATTTGGTTTAGGAACAGTTAAAAACTCTGCAGCTGATTTAGCTACAGTGCCTAAAGGCTTAGCTGGTATAACTAAAGCTCATTCTGAAGTTAACACTACGCCGTGGAAATTTATTTCATTAGCAGTGTGTATGATGGCTGGAACAGCTTCATTACCTCACGTTATGATGAGATATTTTACTACTCCAAGTGTAAAAACAGCTAGAAGATCAGTAGGTTGGTCATTATTCTTTATATTCCTACTTTACTGTTCAGCGCCAATGTTAGCTACTCTATCGAAGTTATCTTTGATGGATCCAAATTTACCAACAGGAATCATCGGTAAGTCAATTGCAGATGTTCAAGCTATTGATTGGTATCAAAACTGGAATCAAGCTAACTTGATGTTTATCAGCGACTTTAACGGAAATGGAACTCTTGAATTAAATGAGTTTTTCATGGGTGGTAAAGCCGTTGTATTAGCTACTCCAGAGATTGCTGGATTACCTTATGTAATTTCAGGACTTGTTGCTGCTGGAGGTATGGCTGCTGCCATGTCAACAGCTGATGGTTTAGTTCTAGCGATTGCAAACGCTTTATCTCATGACTTGTACTACAAGATCATTGATCCTAAAGCTGAAACTAAAAAAAGACTAATTGTTGCAAGGGTATTACTTTTCATAATTGGTTTTGCTGGAGCATCAATTGCAGCTCTTGAGATACAAGGTATCTTAGGTTCAGTTATCTGGGCTTTTGACTTTGCAATGTCAGGATTGTTCTTCCCACTTGTATTAGGAGTATGGTGGAAGAGAGCAAACGCACAAGGTGCTGTTGCTGGAATGCTTTTAGGTCTAATCTCTGGTACTGCGTATCTAATTTGGGTACGTAATGGTGGAGCTGGATTCTGGGGTATAACTCAACTTACATTCGGAATAGTTGGATCATTAGTTAGTTTAGTGTCGATGATTGTTGTTAGTTTAATGACTAAAGCACCCGATGCTGCAACTCAAAAAATGGTTGATGAAGTACGTATACCTAGCGGTAGAACGGTACTTGGTAAACAACACTAAATAATTTTAAATTTAAGGGGCGATTTTTTCGCCCCTTTTATTTTTGGAATTTAAAAATCTCTTATGTCTGCAAATTTTCATCCTCTAGTTTATTTAATAGATTATGTGATGGGTGTAATTATGTGGACATTAATTGGTAGAGTGGCAATGAATATTTTTCAAAGAGAAGACTCGGAATTCTTTTTCATGAAAATTTTCGTAAAATTAACAGATCCCTTAATAAATTTATTCAAACCTATAACACCATCATTCATTATAAGACCAATTGTACCACTTTATGTGGCTTGGTTTTTTTATATGTTCAGATTCTACCTTATGCCTTATCTTCTGGGGTATTCTGTAATGGGAATGCTATCATTTCCTCTAGAAAGTGAAATTGCAATACAAATTTATCAAATTTTTGGTAAAAATTAATTCAAATTAAAAAGCAAAATTGATACTAGTATTATACTAATCAATGAAAAAAATAAAAATATCTCCGTCGATACTATCTGCAGATTTTAGCCAATTAGGAAAAGAAATTAAAAGATTAGAGGAAAGCGATGCGGACATGATTCATGTGGATGTTATGGATGGACATTTTGTGCCAAATTTAACTATTGGACCACCAGTTATTAAAACATTAAGAAAATATACAAAATTAACTTTTGATGTTCATTTAATGATATCACCTGTACATAAATATATTAAGGATTATGCTGATGCTGGTGCAGATATCATTACTATTCATCCAGAGGCTACAGAAAATTTAAATAAATCTATTTCGCATATAAAAGAATTAAAAAAAAAAGTAGGTGTATCTTTAAATCCTGATACAAAAATAGATGTCATCACTGATATTCTAAATAATATAGATTTAGTTTTAATTATGAGCGTTTTTCCTGGATTTGGTGGACAAAAATTTATTCCAAAAGTTGTAGATAAAATAAAAGAATTAAATAAAATTAAAAAAGAAAAAAAATTAAATTTTGACATAGAAGTTGATGGGGGAATTAACTTTTCTAACTCTAAAACAGTCATAGAAGCTGGTGCAAACATCCTTGTTTCTGGAACCACTATTTTTAAAGAAAATGATGGAAATTTAAAAAAGAATATAGAAAAATTAAGAACAATATAAAAGATGGTTTTAAAAAATTCTTTTAATTTTATAAATGAATTTTTATTTTATTCAGTTGATCAAATAAGAAAAATTTATCTCAATTCTACTTTCTACAATAAAAAAATATCTAATATCGATGATAAAAGTTTAGAGTATAAACCAAGCGCTAGTATTTTATCTTGCATTATAAATTACGAGAAAAAAAAAGAAAAAATTGAAGATTTTTATATAAACTCTATATGGACAAAAAAAAATATTAGAGAAAAAGATTATAAAAAATTGCACAACTTTTTTTGGCTATTTACTATTGATCTAAAATCATCAAAAAATATTACCCAAAAAATAATAATGAATTGGATTAAAAGCAATTATAATTATAATCCAAATAATTGGGAAATTGATATTCTATCAAAAAGAATAATTTCTTGGATTTCTAATTCAAAATTAACTTATGATGAGGGTGATCTAGAATATAAAAAGAAGTTTAATTACATTGTAAAAAAACAAATTAATCATTTAATTAATGAAATTAATAGATCAGAATTGATTGATGATAAAATGATTGGATGCACAGCTATTATATTATCGGGACTTTCTTATAATGATAAAAATTATTTAAATTATGGTTTAAATTTATTAAATAAAATAATTAAATTTTCTTTAAATTCGGAAGTTTTTCCTAAATCTAGGAGTATAAAACAATTAATTTTCTACCTTAAATATTTTATTTTAATTAGAGAGTTGCTTAAAGAATCTCAAAATGAAATACCAGAATATTTAAACGAAGTTATATTTTATTTAGGACAAGCATATAATTTTTTATGGCAAACAACAAAAAAAGACTTTTTATTTAATGGCAACCATGAAAACGATCATGCTAATTTTGATAACTACCTAAATAATCACCATTACAAATTTAAAAATATTAGTAATGAGATAGGTGGTTATGCAATTTTAAGAAATAAAAATGTTTCAATCGCTATGGATTTAGGCACTCCTCCTGAAAAAAAATTTTCCTATAATTATCAGTCTGGAGTTTTATCTTTTGAAATGATTTATTCTGGCAAAAAACTCATTACAAATTCTGGATATTTTCAAGATTTTAAGCACCAACTAAATAACATTTCAAAATCAACGGCTGCTCATTCTACTCTTACACTTGATAATAACTCTATATGTAATTTTAGAAGAAATAATAAAGGAAAACCTGTTGTAGAAAAAGGTTTTAAAATATTAAGTAAGAATGTTGCTTTAGAAAAAGAATTATGGAGTTTGAAAGGATCTCATAATGGATATCAAAAAAAATATGGTGTGATTCATGATCGCGAATTAAATTTTTTTCCAGAAATTAATAAATTAGTTGGTAAAGATACGATTTTAAAAAAGAAAAATTTTAAATCAACAAATTTTGAGATTAGATTTCATTTAATACCTGAAGCTAAAATTAC
>CACDII010000014.1 GCA_902552985.1 uncultured Pelagibacteraceae bacterium | reverse complement strand
CTTATAAATAAAATTGGGAACAAATCAAATAAAATTAGTCCCACTTTGAAAAATTTAATGAAAAACAGTTTTTTAGAGATTAAAAAAAAATGGCCAAAAAATTTACCTTTTGGGATTATTCATGGAGACTTGTTTATTGATAATATTTTCTTTAAAAAAAAAAAATTTAGTGGTTTTATAGATTTTTTTTTCGCATGTAATGATTTTCTAATTTATGAAATTGCTATTGCTATCAACGCTTTATGTTTTGATAATAAAAGTAGAAAATTTATATTTAATAAGAATAAATCAAGAAATCTTATAAAAGGCTACTCGAAAGTAAGAACGTTGTCTAATATTGAAAAAAAATCTCTAAATATTTTGTGTAGAGGCGCTGCCCTTAGATATTTACTTTCAAGAACTTACGATTATTTTAACACACCCAAAAGTGCTATTATCAAAATAAAGGACCCAAGAGAATATATTCAAAAACTTAAGATACATAATAAATTAGGCAATTTTAAAAATTATTATAATTAAATGATTAAAATTTATACTGATGGTTCTTGTTTAGAAAATCCAGGAAATGGTGGATGGGCAGCAATAATTATAGATGGTGGAAAAAGAACTCAAATAAAGGGAAGTAAAAAAAATACTACAAACAATCAAATGGAACTGCTTGCTCCGATTGAAGCTTTAAGGAAAATTCCAAGAGGTAGCAAAATTGAAATTTTTACAGATTCTAAATATGTAAAGTCAGGAATAACAGAGTGGATTCATAACTGGAAAAAAAATGGATGGAAAACTGCAAACAAAGAACCTGTAAAAAATAAAGAACTTTGGACAGAGTTAGATCTTCTAAATAATGAATTTGAAATAAGTTGGAATTGGGTAAAAGCACATTCAACAGATAAGTTAAATAACGAAGTAGATTTAATCGCAAAAGAAGCTGCAAATTTATAATTAGAGCACCTGGCAACAGAACGCCCCCCTTATCTGATTTAAATCTTCGATATAAATTCTTGTTTTTTTTCTTCACTTAAAAATGAAGATTTAAAAGAGTTAATTAATAGAGTTTTTATATCTTCAAAAGAAAGATTTAATGCCGCTTGAGTTTCAATTAAATTTTGATTTAGATAACCTCCAAAATAAGCTGGATCATCTGAATTAATCGTCACCATTAATTTTTTATCTAACATTTTCTTTAAATTATGATTATATAATTTGTCAAAAACTTTTAATTTTATATTTGATAGAGGACAGACTGTTAAAGGCACTTGATTTTTCGACAATTTCTCAACTAATTTTTCATCTTTAAGACATTGAACGCCATGATCAATTCTTTTTACATTAAGAATATTTAAAGCTTCCCACATATATTCAGGTGGCCCTTCTTCACCTGCATGAGCAACAGTTATAAAGTTATTTTCAGCTGCTTTTTTAAATAATTTTTCAAATTTTTTTGGAGGATTACCCATTTCTGAAGAGTCTAACCCAACTCCAAATATCTTATCTTTATGAATAATTGCTTGATCTAAAATTTTAAAACACTCTTGTTCGCTTAAATGTCTTAAAAAACACATGATAATTTTAAAACTTAAGCCAAATTCTTTTTCTGCTTTTTTAAGAGCTTTGTAAATTCCATTTATAATGATGTCAAAACTAATTCCTCTATCTGTATGAGTTTGAGGATCGAAAAAAATTTCTGTATGGACAATATTATCTTTTTTACATTTTAATGCATAAGCCCACGTAAGTTCGAAGAAATCTTTTTCTTTTAATAACACTTTTGCTCCTTCATAATATATTTTCAGAAAAGATTCTAAGTTACTAAAATTATATGCTTTTTTTGCTTCATTAATATTTCTAAATGGAATTTGGATATTATTTCTTTTAGCTAATGAAAACATTTGCTCAGGCTCAAGAGTTCCTTCTATATGTAAATGTAATTCAGCTTTTGGTGATTTTTTTATAAATTCTAGTATATTAATATTATTCATTGCTTTTAATGAATTTCTTTACTTCTTCCGTATTATTTTTTAATACTTGAAATTTTTCGTCTTTATCAAGTACATGCTGAAGTTCTTCTGGTAATTTTTCATGCTTATTTATTGCATTGTTTGTAGCATCTGGAAATTTGCATGGGTGTGCTGTTGACAAAACTACACAGTCATTAAAAGATAGTTTTTTTGCAGCCCCTAATCCAACTGCTGTATGCGGATCTAATATTATATTATTTTTTTCATAATTTTTTTTAATTATATCTAAAGTTTCTTGTTCATTGCAACTTTCAGATAAAAAATCTTTTTGAATTACATCTAAATTATTGCTTTCTATTTGATAAGAATTTTGCTTAACTTTTTTCATAATTTCTGCAGTTTTTTCAGAGTCTGAATTATTTACATAGTAAATTAATCTTTCAAAATTACTTGCTAATTGAATATCCATACTCGGTGATAATGTTTCCTTAACTTCTTTTGAAACATAATCTCCTTTTGAAATAGCTCTATGCAAAATATCATTTTCGTTTGTTGCAACAATTAGTTTATCAATTGGTAATCCCATTTTCTTTGCAAGATAGCCGGCGAAAACATCACCAAAGTTTCCTGTTGGAACTGAAAATGAAATTTTTTCTTTATCTAATTTAAAATAAGAGTAAAAATAATACACTGCTTGAGCAATAATTCTTGCCCAATTTATTGAGTTTACTCCAGACATATTTATAGATTTAGAAAACGTAAAATCAGCAAACATTTGTTTTACAATATTTTGACAATCATCAAAATTTCCGTCTATTGCAATATTAAATACATTTTTGTCATCAACAGTGGTCATTATTTTTCTTTGAACAGAAGAAATTCTATTATTTGGATGTAAAACAAAAATATTTAAATTAGATTTTCCTTTAATTGCATCTATAGCTGCTGCTCCAGTATCACCAGAAGTTGCAACTACTATATTTATTTTTTTGTCATTTTTCTTTAAATAATATTCATACAAATTGCCAATAAATTGCATTGCAACATCTTTAAAAGCTAATGTTGGTCCATGAAATAATTCTAATAATTTCGTCTCTCCAATATTTGAAATTTTTACAACCTCTTTTTCTCTAAATGTTGAATATGATTTTTTTATTAAAGATGAAAGTTCTTCTCTTGAGATAAAATCTGCTGAAAATTGACTTATTATTTCAGAGGATAATTCATTATAATTTAAATTTTTGAGCTTTAGTAATTCTTCTTTATTATATTTTTTAAATGATTTTGGAACATAAAGACCCCCATCATCAGCAAGTCCTTTTAGAAAAACTTGTCCGAAACTGTATTCTTTTTCTTTACTTCTTGTGCTTATATATTTCATGTGCAGTATATAAACACTCTAGCGAAATTTTTTTGAGGCGCAATCCTTAAATTAAACTATCGATTAAGAATAATACAAAAATTAAAAATAAATATAAAATTGAATATCCAAAGACTTTTTTTGCTTTATTTAATTCAAATTCGTTTTTTTTAAATTTAAATAAATCATAGCAAATATAATTATAATAAATAGTAAGCAACAATGAGATTATAAGAAAAGTTTCACCAACAAAGCCAATAACATATGGTAAAATAACTACTGGTAGCATAAATAAAGAATAAACAAAAATTTTCTTTTTTGTCTCTTCAATCCCATTTGTAATTGGTAGCATTGGAATTTTTGCTTTCTCATAATCATCAGCCTTATAAAGACTTAGCGCCCAGAAATGAGAAGGAGTCCAATAAAATATAATTAAAAAAAATGTAATCGGTTCAAAAGTTAAGCTATTTGTTGCTATTGTCCATCCGATAACTGGAGGTAACGCTCCTGCAGCTCCTCCAATTACAATATTTTGAGGTGTCTTTCTTTTAAGCCAAATTGTGTACACAAAAAGATAAAAAGCAATTGTTACGAGTAATAAAAATGCTGATAAAAAATTTGAAAAATAATGAAGTCCATAAATCGATATTATTGATAAAACTATTCCAAATATTAAAGCTTGTTGTTTATTAATTTTTCCTGTCGGTATTGGTCTAAGACAAGTTCTTGTCATTAATTTATCAAGATCTGCTTCATACCACATATTTAGTGCACCAGCTGCGCCAGCTCCCAAGGTAACAAAAAATATACTCATAAATGCATTTAATAAAGGAATTGTATTTGACGATGTTAACAAACCTACGGCACTGGTAAAAACAACCAAAGACATGACCCTTGGTTTCATAAGTAAGATTAAGGATTTTAAAAAATTCCTAAAATTATGAGCATTAACACTTTTATTTATAATTTTATTTGAAAACATTAATCAACATTAATAGAAACAAAAATCACTAAAAGTATCATTCCTATAATAAGTATATGATTTCCCAAATCAAAAAGTCCTACTTGTTGATTTTTTTTGTCTATTAACTTTCTAGAAATAGGTAAATTATCATATGGATTAATTTTTATATTTTCACCCTCTTCCTTTTGACTCTCCATTTTTATTGAAGCCCCAAACCAGGTTAAATATATAAATAAACCAAAAAATATTAACGCTGCAGCAAGTATAGTATATCCATCCATTTTATCCCCCTACGAAAAAATATAAAAGTCTTGTAAATAATGTGTATTTAAATTCTGCAACCATAAGAAATATAAAACACGCTATAGCAGTCATTGGCCATAAAAGAACATTTACTAGAGCATATCTTTCCCAAAACAAATGCATGAAGAATGCCATAATTAATCCTGCTTTTAAAAACATAAATACCAAGATCAAAGACCATCTTAACATTCCTTGGAACTGATACCAGTCAACCATGTAAGAAAAAAAACTTAATACAAATAATAAACCCCATATCCAAAGATATATTCCTATCTTATGTGTTGTTGTTTGTTCTGGTTGTTTTTTTTTGGTCTCTTCCATATTTTATTTTACCATAAATAAAAGAATGCAAATATAAATACCCATACTAAATCTACAAAGTGCCAATATAATCCTAAAATCTCGATTTCTACATAATCGCCCTTCATAGTTGTAAACCAACCTCTTTTACCTTCATCATAATGTCCAGCAAAAGTTTTGTAGGCATAAATGAAAAGGAAAATTACACCTATTGAAACATGAGTACCGTGAAAGCCCGTTATCATAAAAAAGAAAGATCCAAACTGTGCAGCTCCAAATGGATTTTCCCAAGGTCTAACCCCTTCATGAATTAATTTTGTCCATTCGAATGCTTGCATTCCAACAAAAGTAAGTCCACCTATGGCCGTGGCTAATATTAACCAGCCACACATCTTTCTGTTTTTTTCATAGCCATATTTTACTGCAAGGGCCATTGTCCCACTGCTTGTAATTAAAACAAATGTCATAATAGCAATAAGCAATAAGGGAACGTCAACTCCAAAAACGTGTAGTCCAAATACTTCACTTGCATTAGGCCATTCAACTGGTGTTGAGCCTCTGCCTTTCATGTAAGAAATCAAAAAACAACTAAATACAAATGTATCACTTAAGAGAAAAATCCACATCATTGCTTTTCCCCAATGAACTCCTTTGAACATTGTTTGGTCTGAACCTGTATCAGCGGCCATTCCTTTGAAACCTGGTTTTAACTGATATCCTTCGATTTTTGGGTCGGACATAAATATCTTTTTAAGTTTTTTCTACCTTTGTATGAGCAACTTCACTTGGTGGAGTTGTTTGAGGAATAAAATCTTCTTTAGATCCTGGAACACTATAATCATATGGCCATCTATGAATTACCGGAAGTTTATCTCCAAAGTTACCATGTTCTGGAGGAACAGTAGATGTATGCCACTCCAGTGAATTTGCTTTCCAAGGATTTTTTCCTGCTGGTTTGCCCATTTTTAAACTCACAATTATATTGTAAATTAAAATAAATTGAGCTGCTCCAACCAAAAATGCTGCAAGACTTATAAATTCATTCATGCCGACTGCAGAAGTCATATAAGGACTATCGTACATTTCAAAATATCTTCTAGGAACACCAATAAAACCTAAATAATGCATTGGGAAATATATTGAGTAAGCTCCTAAAAATGTTGCCCAAAAATGCCATTTTCCTAATTTTTCACTCAACATTCTCCCAGTGACTAAAGGAAACCAGTGGTATACCGCTCCCATAATCACCATTAGAGGTGCAATTCCCATAACCATATGGAAGTGAGCAATTACGAAATAAGTATCGGATAAAGGAACATCAACTGTAACGTTTCCTAAAAATATTCCAGTTATTCCACCATTCACAAAAGTAACTATAAAACCAAGGCACCATAGCATTACAGTATTAATTCTAATATTTCCTCTCCACAAGGTTAAAATCCAATTATATACTTTCATTGCAGTGGGTACTGCAATTATAAGAGTTGTTGTTGCAAAGAAAAATCCAAACCAAGGGTTCATTCCACTGACGTACATATGGTGCGCCCAAACAAAAAAGCTCAAAGCACCAATTCCAACGATTGCCCATACCATCATTCTGTAACCAAAAATGTTTTTTCTTGAATGGACTGAAATTAAATCTGAAACTATACCAAATGCTGGTAACGCAACAATATACACTTCAGGATGACCAAAAAACCAAAACAAATGTTGAAAAAGAATAGGACTTCCTCCTCCATATTCTAAAACCTCGCCAGCTTTTAAAATTGTTGGCATGAAAAAACTCGTGCCTAATACTTTATCTAATGTCATCATTATTGAACTTACTAATAAAGCTGGAAAAGCCAGCATTGCTAATACCGTTGCTGTGAAAATACCCCATACAGTTAATGGCATTCTCATTAAAGTCATTCCTCTTGTACGAGCTTGTAAAACTGTGATCATATAATTTAAACCACCCATAGTAAAACCAATTACAAATAGCGATAAAGATACAAGCATTAAAAGAATACCCATGCCAGATCCTGGAGTTCCTTCTAAAATTGCCTGAGGTGGATAAAGAGTCCATCCGGATCCTGTTGGTCCTCCGGGAACAAAAAAACTTGCCATTAAAACCGCAACTGCAACAAAGAACATCCAAAAACTAATCATATTTACATATGGAAAAACCA
>CACDII010000013.1 GCA_902552985.1 uncultured Pelagibacteraceae bacterium | reverse complement strand
GTGTTAGACACAGAAACAACAGGACTTTCGGTAAAAGATGGTCATAGAATAGTTGAAATAGGATGCATAGAACTTGATAATTTGGTTCCTACCTCAAAAAAATTTCATTATTACTTGAACCCTGAAAGAAAAGTCTCTGAAAAAGCACTTGAAGTTCATGGATATACTGATGAATTTTTATCAACTAAAAAAAAATTTAAAGAAATAGCTGATGAATTTTTGAATTTTATAGAAAATAAAAAATTAATCATACATAATGCAGAATTTGATTTAGGACATTTAAATAACGAACTTAGTTTATTAGGGAAAAAAAAAATTAATAAAGAAAATGTAGTAGATACACTAGAATTAGCCAGAAATAAATTTCCTGGATCATTAATTAGTTTAGATGCACTATGTAAGAGATATAGAATCGATAATACAAGAAGAGTTAAGCATACTGCAATTATAGACTGTGAATTATTAACCAAAGTTTATATAAATTTAATTGACCAAAAGGAGCCAACTTTAGATTTTAATAGTTTTAATAATGAAAAATTGAATATAAATTTAAAAGATAAAGAATTATATTATAAAAAAGTAGTTAAACCTTCCGCAGAACAAATTCAATTACATGAAAGTTATTTAAAAAAAACACTTAAAAAAAATTTCTTTAACTAAATTTTTCATTATATAATTTTTCAAAATCTATTTTTTTTTCAAGTTTAACTCCTGAATAACCAGAATTATTTAGTAAATTGATGAATGATTTTTCCAAATTGGGAAAAATTTTATTTTGAACATCACATAATATAATTTTTTCTAAATCTTTTTTAGATTTTATTTCATCGCTGATTTTTACTATTGTTGCATAAATAATTTCAAAATTAGATTTTTTTTCATTTTGTTCCTTGTCAGCAAATCTTAAAATAGTATTGACCTCTATCATTTTATTTTTTAAGGGTTTTGAATTGATGTCTATATTTAACTGATATTTTGATATTTGATCTTTTACAAATAAGTAGCTTTCTATATCTGGAGTTTCGCTAGACATATCTTTAATAAATTCTGATAAAATTTCAAATTTTTCTGTCATTATCCTCATCTATATCTTCAAATTCACCATTAATAAAATCTTGTTTTTGATTATTTCTTTTTGGGTTCTTATTTGGAATTTTATTTAAAAACAATTTTCTTGTAGGTGGAAAAATGATTAATAATCCTAATATATCAGTTGCAAAACCAGGGATAATTAAAAGTAAGGCTGCAAAAGCTAAAGCAGCACCCGAGATCATTTCATAAATTGGTATTTCATTTTTTACTAGTTGTGACATTCCAGATCTTAAAGTGTTTAGGCCCTCGTACCTTGCATAAAATACCCCAACAATTGCTGTGACAAATATCAGTGATATCGTGTTAAAAGCGCCAATTTGAGATCCAATTTTTATAAATAGATAAATTTCAATTATTGGAATACCAATTATTAATAGTAATAATGTGTTCATTTGTCCTTAATGTAAATTGTCAGTTGAAATTAAGCAATATACTAAATATTATTTAAATATGAATAATAGTTTTGAATATATAGATATAATTCTTTTAGCAATGATTGCTGGATTTATTTTTTTAAGATTAAGAGGAATTCTTGGAAAAAAAACAGGATTTGAAGGAAAATTGGCTACAGAATTTCAGAAAGAGTTTACAAAGAATGTAGCTAAGCAAAAAAATCAAAATCAAAACTTTGATGAATTGGCACAAAAAGATTTTTTAAAAGGTGCTAAAATAGCATATGAAACAATAATTACTGATTTTAGTGACAGCGATAATAAGCTGACACATAGTAAATCACTTTTAAGTAAAAAAATTTATGATCAATTTAAAAATGCACTTGCTGAAAGAGAGTCCAAAGGTCATTTTGCTGAAATAACTTTTATAGGAGTTATGTCAGCAATTATAAAAGAACATAAAAAAATAGAAAATAATTTAGAGGTAACGGTTGATTTTGTTAGTGAATTAATCACATGTATAAAAGATAAAGATAAAAAAATTATATCAGGTGATCCGGAAAAAGTTAAAAAAGTTTACGATACTTGGACGTTTTCAAAAGACACAAGATCAAACAGTCCAAACTGGCTCTTAATAGAAACCCAAAATTAATTGAATAAAAAACTTTCAAAAAAAGATAAAAAAGATTGGGAAAATTTTGTTAATAGTAAAGACAAAATTCAAAATAAAGATTCATTAATACTAAAAAATAAAAATAAAAATTTATTTAGAGTAATTGATTTACATGGTTTTTCCCTTGATGATGCAAATAAAACTATAAACAATTTTATTGAGAAATGTTATTTAGAAGGAGTTGACAAAATTAATGTTATTACTGGCAAAGGATCTAGATCAAAAAATAAAGAAGATCCTTATCAGTCTGTTGAATTTGGTATATTGAAATATTCTGTTCCAGATTATATAAAAAATAATATCAATTTAATGAAAATAATAAAAGAAATCGATTCTAACTCTGTAGATAATCCAAATGTTGGAAGTTTTAATATTTTTTTAAAAAAAAAATAAATATTCATGATTAAATTAAAGAAAAAGGCTTTAAGGCCAAGAATTAAAGCAAGAATTAGAAAAAGTAAAATAGGTATAAATATTCATGTCAAAAATTTTTTTGGTTGGATTAAAGGTGCTGAAATTGTTGAATTAAGTAATTGTAATACAAAAGAGGACCCGGTAAGGCCTGAGTTAAATAATGATTTCAGAACTAGCTATGGTAGAAAAATATATGGTGTAAAATATAAAGGAGAAATACATGCTGTAATGTGTTTCGCTTTCACTAATAAAATTCCAAAAACTGTAAAAGAATTAGATTTATTAAGTAGAGATGCTTTTTTGCAAAGTGTTAGAAGAGATCAAAGAATTGGTCAAATCGCAATTGCTTATACTGTTTGGTCAAAAAAGAAAGGTGGAGGTAAGCTGATTGTTAAAGAGGTGTTTAAAAAAATAAAAAAATCAAATCATTTAAATCGTCTAGTAACATTATCTCCGCTTACTGATATGGCAAGAAAATTTCATTTAAACAATGGAGCTTTTGAAGTTCAGGTAAATGAGAATACTCAAAATTTTGAATATAAAATTATAAAATAAACTTTGATAAATCAGTATCTTTAACTAATTCACCAAGATTTTTCACCACATATTTCGAATCTACTATAATTTTTTCTCCAGATTTATCAGTAGCAGTGAAACTAATTTCGTCCAAAACTTTTTCAATAATAGTATGCAACCTTCGTGCACCAATATTCTCTATAGTAGAATTAACTTCGGTTGCAAGATTAGCAATAGTATCAATACCATCTTCAGAAAATTCCAAATCTACGTTTTCTGTTTTTAAAAGAGCTTTGTATTGTTTTATTAAACTATTATCTGGTTCTTTTAGAATTCTTTTAAAATCATCACTAGTTAAAGCATCAAGTTCAACTCTTATTGGAAGTCTTCCTTGAAGTTCTGGCAAAAGATCTGAGGGTTTAGCCAATTGAAATGCACCCGATGCTATAAATAATATATGATCAGTTTTTATTGGGCCGTATTTGGTGCTTACAGTTGTTCCTTCAATTAATGGTAATAAATCTCTTTGCACACCTTCTCTTGAAACATCACCACCAACCCGGTCTGTTCTTGCCGAAATTTTATCTATTTCATCTAAAAAAACAATTCCATTATTTTCAGTAGAATTTTTTGCAGATTTTATAATTTTATCTTGTTCAATTAATTTATCTGACTCCTCATTTATAAGAATTTCATGAGATTCCTTTACAGTCATTTTTTTCTTTTTTGATTGGTTTCCCATAGATTTACCCAGCATCTCACCAATATTGATCATTCCAACATTTGCTCCAGGCATTCCTGGTATTTCAAAAGATGGCATTGTGTTGCTTTCGCTTACTGAAATTTCAATTTCATTTTCATCTAAATCACCACTTCTAAGTCTTTTTCTAAAACTTTCTCTTGTTGCAATGCTTGCCTTATTTCCAACTAATGCATCAAGAACTTTTTCTTCAGCTTGCTTTTGTGCTTGTGTATAAACTTCTTTTCTTTTTTTAACTTTTTCCATTGAGATTGCAATTTCTAATAAATCTCTAACGATTTGTTCAACATCTCTTCCAACATATCCAACTTCTGTAAATCTTGTTGCTTCCACTTTAACAAATGGAGCTTCCGCAAGTTTAGAAAGTCTTCTTGAAATTTCAGTTTTTCCTACTCCAGTAGGACCAATCATTAAAATATTTTTAGGCAAAACTTCATCTTTCATTTCATCTTTTAGCGCTTGTCTTCTCCATCTATTTCTTAAAGCTATAGCCACAGCTCTTTTTGCATTGTTTTGTCCAACTACGTATCTGTCTAATTCGGATACTATTTCTCTTGGAGATAAAGAACTAACAAAAGAATTATTTCCTTTTTTATTTTTATCTTTAGGAACAAATGTTTTGATATTAGATTTTTCCATTAAATTTTTTCTATTTTAATATTATTATTTGTAAAGACACAGATGTCCGATGCAACTTGAATTGATTTTTTTGCAACTTCTTCAGCATTTAAATTGGTATCTATTAATACTTTAGCCGCTGCTAACGCATAATTTCCCCCTGAACCGATACCAATTACATCACCCTCTGGCTCTAAAACATCGCCGGTTCCAGATATTATAAAACTCTTTTCTTTATCGCCTATAGCCATCAACGCTTCTAATCTTCTTAAATATTTATCCGTTCTCCAATCTTTGGCTAACTCAACTGCTGCTCTTGTTAAATTTCCGGCATGCTTTTCTAATTTTGCTTCCAATCTTTCGAATAATGTTAAGGCGTCAGCTGTTGAACCTGCAAATCCAGCTATAACATTTCTTTTTTCGATTTTTCTAACTTTCGTAGCAGTGCTTTTAATTATGGTATTTCCCATACTAACTTGCCCATCACTGGCTACTACCACATCTTTATTTTTTCTTACTAATACTATTGTAGTCATATCTATTAGATGGATATTAAATTTAATACTTCAAGTGCTGGATTACTAATATTGATATAACCAGATAATCTATATATACCTATCTTAATTTATGAAACGAAAAGCAAAAATTAGTCGCAAAACTAAAGAAACTAAAATTGATGTTGAAATAAATATTGATGGAAAAGGAAAATATAAGATTAATACGGGAATTGGTTTTCTAGATCATATGTTAGAACAGCTTTCCAAACATTCTTCCATGGATATTAATGTAAAAGCGAAAGGTGACACACACATAGATCTTCACCATACGACAGAGGATACTGGTATTGCGATTGGTGAATGTTTAAAAAAGGCCTCAAACAAATTTATTGGTATAAAGCGTTATGCTCACGCCATGATACCTATGGATGAGGCATTAACTAGAGTTGCTGTGGACATATCAAATAGACCATATTTAATTTGGAAAGTAGATCTTAAAGTAGAGAAACTTGGTGAAATGGATACAGAATTATTTAAAGAGTGGTTTCAAGCTTTTTCACAAGCCGCAGGAATAACTTTACACATTGAGAATTTATATGGAGACAATAGTCACCACAAAGTCGAGTCTTGTTTTAAAGGGCTGGCTAGGTCATTAAGGGTAGCTTTGGAAATAGACCCAAAAAATAAAAAAGTAATACCTTCTACAAAAGGTTCATTATAAAAAATTAATGAATATCACAATTGTTGACTATAAATCTGGCAACATAAGTTCTGTTATCAATTCATTTAAAGAAGTTGCTCAAAACAAGGTAAAAGTTCAAGTTACTTCTGATTTAAAAAAAATTAAATCGAGCGATAAAGTTGTTTTACCAGGACAAGGCTCCTTTAAAAGTTGTGTTGATGCACTAAATAAAATAAATGGATTAAGGGATACTTTAAACAACTTCGCAATTAACAATAAAAAACCTCTTCTTGGTATTTGTGTCGGTTTACAAATGTTTGCAGATATTGGATACGAAGAAAAAGAAACAAAAGGACTTGGTTGGATTCCCGGAAAAGTATCAAAGATTGATAATCAAAATGGAAAGTTTAAACTTCCTCACATTGGGTGGAATCAAATAGATATTCTTAAAAAAAGTAAAATTTTTAAGGATATAGAAAATAATTCTCATATGTATTTTGTACACAGTTATGAATTTATTCCTAAAGATAAAAATGTTATTTTAGCAACAACAGATTATTCATCAAAAATTGTTTGTTCTGTTGAAAAAGAAAATATCTTTGGAACTCAATTTCACCCTGAAAAGAGTGATAAAATTGGATTAAAAATAATTGATAACTTTATAAATTTATAAATGAAAATATTTCCAGCAATTGATATTAAAGATAAGAAATGTGTAAGGCTAGTTAAAGGAGACTTTGATAACAAAACTGAATATAAAATATCTCCAATTGATCAAGCCAACAAGTATAAAGATTATGGATTTAAATATTTACATATTGTAGATTTGGATGGAGCTTTAACGGGCGAAACAGTTAATTTGGATATTATTCAGGAGATAGCTATTAAATCTACTTTAAAAATAGAAATTGGAGGAGGAATTAGAAAATTTGAAGATATTCAAAAATATATAGATGTAGGTGTTGAAAAAGTTATTTTAGGAAGCGCTGCTATAAAAGATAAAATTTTTTTAAAAGAAGCATGTCAAAAGTTTTCAAAAAAAATAGCTTTAGGATTGGATGCTAAAAATGGAAAGCTTTCTGTATCCGGGTGGAAAGAAAGCTCAAATAAATCTACATTAGAATTTTTAAAAGAAGTTAATAACTATGGTGTTAGTAGATTGATTTTTACTGACATTAATAAGGACGGAACAAAAGATAGTCCTAATTTCGATGAAACATCAAAAGTTGCTGATATTTCAAACTGCCCGGTAATGATTTCTGGTGGGGTTTCATCAATTAAAGATATAAAAAAAGCTAAAGGTTTAAAAAATATTGAAGGTATTATAGTTGGTAAAGCTTTATATGATGGAGATATTAAACTAGAAGAATTAGTAAAAGAAGATGCTTAAAAACAGAATAATACCATGTTTAGATGTAAAAAATGGTCGTGTAGTGAAAGGAATTAACTTTGTAGATTTAAAAGATGCTGGCGATCCAGTTGAACAAGCTAAAATTTATAGTGATGGTGGAGCAGATGAAATATGTTTTTTAGATATTACTGCTTCTAACGAAAATAGAGATACTATCTATGATGTAGTAGAAAAAACTTCCAAAAAATGTTTTGTACCGTTAACTGTTGGTGGAGGTGTTAGAAGTGTTGACGATATAAATAAACTTTTAAACTGCGGGGCTGATAAAGTTTCAATTAACACTGCAGCTGTTCAGAATTCAGAAATTGTAGTTGAAAGTTCTAAAAAATTTGGTTCACAATGTATTGTAGTTGCAATTGATGCGAAGAAAAATGGAGATAAATGGGAGGTATTTACTCACGGAGGAAGAAATAATTCTAGAATAGATGCATTAGTATTTGCTAAAAATATGGAAGAAAGTGGTGCTGGAGAGTTATTAGTCACTTCTATGGATAGAGATGGAACTCAAGTTGGATATGATATTGATTTAATGTCTAAAATATCTTCTAGAGTTAATATACCAATTATTGCATCTGGAGGAGTTGGAAACTTAGACCACTTAGCTGATGGAATTATTAAAGGTAAGGCAAATGCAGTTTTAGCTGCATCTATATTTCATTATGGTAAATATTCGGTTAAGGAAGCAAAACAGTATTTAAATTCAAAAAAAATACCTGTTCGATTATAAAATAATCAATGATAAAAAAATATAGAGAAGAAATAGATGGTTTAAGGGGACTAGCTGTTTTAGGTGTAATATTTTATCATGCTGAAATTTTAATTGATAATAAAAATATCTTTTCTGGTGGGTTTTTAGGGGTAGATATTTTTTTAGTAGTATCTGGATTTCTCATCACAAGAATTATTAATAACGAATATATTAATGAAAAAACTTTTACATTTCAAAATTTTTATGAAAGACGAATTAGAAGACTAATACCCGCCTTATTAATTGTAATAATTTTTTCAACTATATTTGCATATTTTATTTTACTTCCAAACCAATTTATTTATTTTTTAAAATCTGCTTTTTCTTCAATTTTTTTCTTCTCTAATCTATTTTTTCATTATACAGGTGAGTCATACGGACAAAGTATATTAACAACAATTCCATTATTACACACTTGGTCATTGTCTCTTGAAGAACAATTTTATATTTTTTATCCTGCTTTTTTAATTTTAATTTTTAAATATGGAAAAAATAAAATTAATATAAGTCTAATTATACTTTTATTGATTTCAATTATTTTTGCTTTGTCAATTAATAAAAGTCATGGTTCATTTAATTTTTATATGCTTCCAAGTCGTGGGTGGGAGTTTATTGTTGGTGGATTACTAGCGATCAATGAAGATAAAAAAATTTATAATTTTAATAATAATGTTAAAAATTTCTTATCTTTTTTAGGATTTATTTTAATTTTATATTCATTTTTATTTTTTGATAATGCTAGTGAACATCCGGGATATAAGACTATTTTACCTGTTTTTGGAACTGCATTAATATTATTCAGCTCACATTCTAAGAATTATATTAATATAATTTTATCAAATAAAATTTTAAAAAACTTAGGTTTAAT
>CACDII010000012.1 GCA_902552985.1 uncultured Pelagibacteraceae bacterium | reverse complement strand
ACCAATTCTAATTTTTTCCTTTTTTATCTCTGTCAAATTTCTAATCTCTGTAGGTGAAAGAAAATAAACCACATTTTCTTCAAGCGATTTTAAAATTAAGTAAGTTGATAAAATTAGAGTTACTATTACCAAAAATAAAAAAACTACTCTTAATTTAACTTTTTTACCATACATGATTTAAAGAAGTTAAATTTTAGAACTTAAAATATCTTCTAATATTCTTCTGTTAGTTTGTTGCGACTCCACAATTTTTAATTTTTCAGAATCTAACGAACCAAATTTATCAGTAAATTTTCTTTTTTCTTTTAACAGTTGTAATTTAGTTATTAAGAATAAAGATGCAAAACTTATCAATGTAAAAATAAATGCAGGCCATACATAAAGTCCGTACCCATTCATTGAAAATATTTCGTTTATCATAGTCTGTCTAATCCTTTATTCTTAATTTTTATCAGTTCCGTATTATATTTCATTAAAAAAATTAGTATTGAGAATAGTGTAAATGCCGCAGTCATAATAGCTAAGGGTATCAACATTGATGAATGAATAGAGGTTTTTGATAGAATTTTTACTGAAGAACTTTGATGTAAGGTTGACCACCAATCTACTGAAAATTTAATTATAGGAATATTAATGAATCCCAGAATAGCAATAAACGAAGTAATTTTAATTACCTTGTCTTGATTATCAAAAATTTTCCATGCCAATAAATACATTAAATAGAATAAAGCTAAAATTAACATTGACGTGATTCTTGCATCCCAAGCCCACCATGTTCCCCATGTTGGCTTTCCCCATATCGCACCAGTGACTAATGCAATTATGCTAAAAAGAAAACCGATAGGTGCTAAACTTTTAGCAATTAATGAAAAATTTTTATTTTTAAAAATAAACATTCCTATTGAAAGTAAAGTTATAACTGAAAATATACCAAGTGATAACCAAGCAGAGGGTACATGAACATACATTATTCTTACTGAATGGCTTTGTTTATAATCCTCTGGAGATAAAAAAAGTGCCTCCATTAAACCAATAGACAAAACAATTATAAATAAGAATAAAACATATTTTGGTGCTTTAGAGGTTATTTTAAATATTTTGTTTGGTTCAAATGATTTTAACATTTGATCACTATATAAGATTAATAAAAGAACTTAATTGTTTTTTATGAATTTTTCTGACCAAGAATGCTGAGGGAGATAATATTAAGGGATTATGATATGCATCCTTGATCAGAATATAATCAACAATATAATTAACTTATATGTCTGAGATTTGAGATAATTGTGTCGAAAAAATGACTAATGTTTACTTAGTTAGATGGTTTAAAATAGCCAGATCCTTTTTTACCTGAAAAAATTTCATTTATTAAAGGATGCTTAATAGGTTCTTCAGAGTCATCATTTAATAAATTTTGCTCAGATACATAAGCTTCGTATGTAATTTCATCGTTTTCAGCTAGCAAATGATAAAATGGTTGATCTTTTCTTGGACGAACATTTTTAGGGATTGAAAGATACCATTCTTCTGAATTACTGAATTCAAAATCTACGTCATAAATAACTCCTCTAAAATCAAAGTGTTTATGCTTGACTATATCACCTATTGAAAACTTAGCTTTTTGTATTCCCATTTATTTAAATATGAATATTTAAAAAAAAAAATCAATAAAAAAATATAAAAGTTTTATTAATCTGTTAATATGCTTGTGGTGAATAGATCTTTTGTCAAATTTGTCACAGACTTTGGACCTTTGTTGGTATTCTTTTTGTTTTACTACAATAGTGATAAAGATTTAAAAATTGCCATTCCTCCTTTAATAATTGCAACAATTGTATCTTTGGGAATTGTTTGGATTATTGAAAAAAAAATCCCAATGGTGCCTCTTCTTAGTGGGATATTAATTTCACTTTTTGGAGGATTAACTATCTACTTTGATAATGCTATCTTCATTTATATTAAACCAACAATTATTAATATATTATTTGGTATAGCTTTACTTTTTGGAAAATATTTCACAAATGAGCCTGTTTTAAAAAAAATTTTAGGTAAATCTCTTCTCTTATCTAACGAAGGGTGGGAAATATTAAATAAAAGATGGGTATTTTTTTTCTTTGCACTTGCTGTTCTAAATGAACTGGTATGGAGAACTCAATCAGAAGAATTTTGGGTTAATTTTAAAGTCTGGGGAATGCTTCCAATAACAATTATTTTTACTGCTTTTCAAATACCATTGATGAATAAATTTAAAATAAATGAATAAAAATTTAAAATTAGTAGTTAACAATTCGTTCAAAAATATTGAGGAGAAATATTTTTTTGAAAAAAATGAATTAAAAGTTATTTTAAACTTATATGCACAAATGGTATCGAAGGGCTCTTGGAAAGATTATGGTTTAACAATATCAAATCGACAAGTTGGATTTAGTGTTTTTAAAAATGCAACTGAAAATGCTATGTACAAAATCTGTAAAAATTTTAAGCCAGCTAACAAAAATCTTAAATATTTAATAACTGATTCAAATGGGAATATCCTTAAAAATTCTAGTGACCTAGATATTATGTTAAGAAATATAAATTGGAAAAAACTAGCTGGATAATTATCTTCTTTGACCAAATAATCTTAACAACATTATGAAAAGATTTATAAAATCCAAATAAAGAGTTAATGCTCCCATTACAGCTTTTTTGCCCATTAACTCGCCTGAATCACTTGCTGCATACATATTTTTTATTTTTTGTGTATCATAAGCAGTAAGTCCAACAAAAATTAAAACTCCAAGTATAGAAATTACAAAATACATCATTGAAGATTTTAGGAATATGTTAACTAAAGATGCAATAATTATTCCAATTAAACCCATCATTAAAAATGAACCAAATTTTGTCAGGTCCCTTTTGGTTGTATATCCATAAATACTCATTGCGCCAAAAGTTGCTGAGGTTATGAAAAAAACTCTAGCAACACTTGCTCCTGTATAAACTAATAATATCCAAGACAATGATAATCCCATTAGTGCTGCAAAGATCCAAAATACAGTTTGTGCTTTTGCTGTACTCATTTTATTTATTCCAAAACTCATATAAAAAACTACTCCAAGTGGAGCAAGCATCACTATCCATTTTAGTCCTGAAAAAAATAAAGCATTACCCATACTTGTAAAACCGGCTATTGCGCCACTAGAGTCCGTTACAACTGACATCTTAAAAGAGATAAGCGCAATAATTCCTGTTAGCAATACACCAGTTGCCATATAATTATAAACTTTAAGCATGTAGGCTCTTAAGCCTTCATCCATTACCACCGTAGACTGTTGTGCTGCTTTAGCTTTGTTTAAAATATTTTCTTTATTAAATTCCATACGAAACAATATAATAGTCTTTTACTATTATTTCAAGATGTCATAAAAAGCTTTTAGAAATATTTAAAATTCCATGAATTACAAAAAATTAGGAACCACAGATATTGATGTCAGTACTATTTGCTTAGGAACCATGACTTGGGGAGAGCAAAATTCACAAGAAGAAGGATTTCAACAAATGGATTATGCTTTAGATCAAGATGTAAATTTTTGGGATACTGCAGAAATTTATTCAATTCCACCTAAAGAGAAAACATTTGGTCATACTGAAATAATTATTGGAAATTGGTTTAAGAAAACAAAAAAAAGAGAAAAAGTAATACTTGCGACAAAAGTGGCAGGACCCATGAGACCATACGTTAGAGGTGGAGGAAATCAATTCGATAAAAAAAATATCACCGAAGCATTGAATGGAAGTTTAAAAAGACTTCAGACTGATTACGTTGATTTATATCAACTTCATTGGCCTGAAAGAAATACTAATACATTTGGTAGATTAGGTTATGAGCACAAAGAAAACGAAAATTGGAATAAATTCGAAGATGTTTTGGGAAACCTTAAAGAATTTATTGATCAAGGCAAAGTAAGACATATTGGTTTATCGAATGAAACAGCATGGGGTGCTAAAAAATATTTAGAGATTTCAAAAGATCATAACCTGCCAAGAATGATGTCTATTCAAAATCCTTACAGCTTATTAAATAGAACTTATGAAATTGGCCTTGCAGAAGTTTCTATTAGAGAACAAATTGGCTTACTCGCATATTCTCCTTTGGCTAGTGGCTATCTATCAGGAAAATATAGAAATAATCAAATGCCAAAAAATTCTCGAATAGCTTTAGATCCTAATTTTTGGACAAGATATAAAAAGCCTAATATGGGTGTAGCTGTAGACGCTTATTATGAAATAGCAAAAAAACATAATATTGATTTTGCTCAAATGTCCTTAAAATTTTGTGAAATTCAACCATTTATGACTAGTGTCATTATCGGCGCAACTACCATGCAGCAGTTGAAAACTGACATAGAAAGTGTAAATGTAAAACTAACAGATGAAATTATTAAAGAAATTAATGAAGTTCAAAAAATTTATCCTAACCCATGTCCATAATTAAAAAAATTTTATTTATAACGTTCATAACAATTTTTATTAATCAAGCTAATGCTGAAGAAATTAAAAAGATGGGTAAGCATAAAGACTGGGAAACTTACATTATAAATAGTAATGGAAACAAAGTTTGTTTTGCACAATCAAAACCAGTTTTACAATCCCCAAAAACAAGTCAGAGAGAGGCGAGACTATTTATAACTTTTAGACCTAGCGACAAGATCTCTGACGAAATAAGCATTACGGCTGGTTATGACTTTAATACTAAAAACTCTATTACTGCTACCTCTGGTAAATATAAGTATAAATTTGATATTGCCCAACAAGGATTTGCATGGATAGCTGATAATAAAGTAGAAAAAAAAATGATTAAAACAATGAAAAAAGGATCTAGAATTATGATTACTGGTTATAATCAAAAGGGTTCTCAAACAATTGATCATTATTCTCTATTAGGATTTACAAAAGCATATAAAGCCTCAAAAGCAAACTGCAGCTAGATAGATGAAACTGAGTAAGAAAATTGTTCTAGCCTATTCAGGCGGGCTAGACACATCCATAATTTTAAAATGGTTACAAGAAAATTATAATTCTGAGATTATTGCTTATACTGCCGATATAGGTCAAAAAATTGATAGAAAAAAAATTTTTAAAAATGCAAAATTATTAGGTGTTAAAAAAGTTATTATTGAAAATTTAAAAGATACATTTGTTAATGAATATGTATTTCCAATGCTAAGAGGTCACGCATTATATGAAGGAGTTTATTTATTAGGAACATCTATAGCAAGACCTCTTATTGCAAAGAGACAAATTGTAATTGCAAAAAAATATAAAGCCTACGCTGTATCTCATGGTTCTACAGGCAAAGGTAATGATCAAGTGAGATTTGAGCTCGGGTATCATTATTTCGGACCAAAAATAAAAATCATTGCACCCTGGAGAATTTGGAAACTGAAGTCTAGAACGGATTTAATAAACTATGCTAAAAAAAGTGGTATACCAATACCAAAAGATAAAAAAGGTGCTTCGCCATTTTCAGTAGATGATAATTTATTTCACACATCGACAGAAGGAAAAGTTTTAGAAAATCCAAAAAATTCTGCTCCTGAATTTATTTTTCAAAGAACAATTTCTCCTGAAAAAGCACCAAATAAAGCAACATTTGTGACTGTTAATTTTAAAAATAGTACCCCAGTTGCAGTTAATGGTAAAAAATTATCACCATCTAAACTTTTAGAAAAACTTAATCAAATAGCTGGAAAAAATGCGATTGGGAGAGTTGATTTGGTTGAAAATAGATTTATTGGGATCAAATCTAGAGGTGTGTATGAAACTCCTGGAGGTACATTGTTATTATTTGCTCATAGAGCAATAGAGTCAGTAACACTAGATAAAAAAACAATGCACAAAAAAGATAAAATAATGCCGAAGTATGCAGAACTTATTTATAATGGATATTGGTATTCAAAGGAAAGATTTAAACTTCAAAAAATTGTTGATCTTAATAAAAATAAAGTAAATGGTTCGGTTAAACTTAAACTTTATAAAGGCAATATTACTATTCAATCAAGAATAACTAATAGTAAAGCTTATTCTATAAAAAAAGTTTCTTTTGAAGAAAATAAAACTTTTAATAAATCAAATATAGAAAGATTTATTAATTTTCATAAAAAAAGACTTTAAAAGAAAATTTTAATATTTATTTACTAATCAAATCAAATTTAATTTTTAATAAACCTGCTAGATTAATTAATGCAATTTTAGGTAACTGGTAAACATAAAATATCTTTGTATTACCATACTTTCTTTTTTTGTGACGTATTCCAATTTCAGAAATTTTATAACCCTTGTTCAATGCTCTAGCATTATACTCCCAAAAAAAACCATCTGGCATTGAAGGTGTAAAATCTAACAAGGATTTATAAACTTTTCTTCGAATTAAAGTAAATGCAAAACTTGGGTCTTTTAAATTAACACTAAAGAATATTCTATAAATAAATTTTGCAAAATCTGAAAAAAATTTTCTATATAAAAAATCTTTTCTTTTTATTCTATATCCCGCGATAATATCTGCTTTATGTCTAGATCTCCAAAATTTCAGTATTTCTTTTGGATCACATTGTCCATCTGAATCCATTATTAATAAGTACTTTGCACTTGCTTTTTTAATTCCTGAAATAACTGCTTTTGAGTAACCTTGTTTATATTTCTTTGTTAATATTTTTATTTTATACTTTTTTTTAATATCTTTTAAAATTTGTAGTGTATTGTCTGAACTTCCATCTTCACATATTAAAAATGAAAAATTAATTTTTTTTCTTATATTTTTATGAATATTAATAATATGTTTTCTAATCGTTTTTGCCTCGTTGTGAGCAGGCATTAAAATTTGTAATTCTACATTTTTCATTCGGAGTAAATAGTTTACTTTTAAGAATTAAGTCTTTTAAAACAATCAATAGTATTTTTTAATAAACAAGCAATGGTCATAGGACCAACACCACCAGGAACAGGAGTTACGGCTTTTGCTACTTTTGAAACTTCATCAAATGCAACATCTCCTACAATTCCTTTATCTGTTTTATTTATTCCAACATCAATGACTATTGCATCTTTTTTTATCCAGTCTCCCCTAACTAATTCTGGTATTCCCACTGCTGCAATGATTATATCAGCTTTGAGACATTCAGCTTTTAAATCCTTAGTTTTTGAATGTGTAATTGTTACGGTACAATTTTCTTTAAGAAGTAATTGTGTCATCGGTTTTCCATTTAAATTTGATCTACCAATTACAACTGCATGCTTTCCAATTAAATTTTTCTCTACTTTTTTAAGCAACAAGCTACACCCGAGAGGAGTGCACGGAATGCTACTATCATATCCAGATGATAAGTTGCCCACATTCACAGGATGAAATCCATCAACATCTTTTTGATAATCTATTGCTTCTATAACTTTTCTTTTATCTATTTGTTTTGGAAGAGGTAATTGAACCAAAATACCCGAAACTTTTTTATCCTTATTTAGTTGTTTAATTTTATCAATAAGCTTGTCCTCTTCTAAATCTGCTGGATACCTTATAACCTCAGAATTCATGCCAACTTCTTTTGCAAACTTTTCCTTATTCCTTACATAAATTTTACTAGGAGCATCTTCTCCAACTAAAATAACAGTTAATCCAGGAACAGTTTTATATTTAGATTTAAGTTCAATTACTTGTTTTTTTAAATCTTCTCTTAGTTTAGCTGCCTCTTTTTTTCCATCTATTAAAATCATAAATTAGTTAAATATCAACGGTGCTACGTAAAGCTTCATACACATTTCTATAAACCAAATCAACAAAAGTAGTATTACTGGTGATATATCTAATGTACCGAGATTGGGTAAAAAACGTCTTATTTTATTTAAAATTGGATCAGTTAATCGATAAGTTAATTCTAAAATTGAATAAACAAATCTATTTTGAGTGTTCAAAACATTAAAAGCAACTAGCCAACTAATTATTACGTTGGCAATTACAATATAAGAATAAAGTTTTAAGATTTGAAGAACTAGATAAAAAATTGCAATCATTTTTTTTCAACATAAATAGACTGACTAGGAAAGGCAAATGAAGCTTTGTTTTTTTCAACAATTTGTTTAACTTGGATTGCTAGCCTTTCTTTAACTGCTAACCATTCATCCCAATCATCTGTTTTTGTAAAACAACGAATATACATATCAATAGAACTTTCGGCAAAGCTATCCACCCTCACTGCATATCCCAGATCAGGTTTATAATCTTCATGTTTTTTTATGTAATCCTCAATTTCATTTCTAATTGTTTTAAGTTGATCAACCGTTGAATCGTACTGTAGATTAATTGTCCAACTAATAATCCAATTAGTTGTCTGGCTTATGTTGATTACTGCATTTTCTGCAAACTGAAAGTTTGGAATAATTGCAATTGATTTATCAAATTTTCTTATAACTGTTGATCTAAATCCAATTTTTTCAACTATTCCTTCAATGATATTTTCAACTAAAATCCAGTCTCCAATTTTAAATCTTTTTTCAACTAATACTAATATACCCGAAATTAAATTTTTAAATAAATCCTGAGCTCCTAGGGCAACAGCTACACCAAACAAACCTAGTCCTGCAATAATTGGTCCTATTTTTATTCCCCAAAGTTCAAGAACTGCAGCTAAACCTAAAATAAAAATTAAAATTTTTAACGACTTAATTATCCAACCAATTAATTCTCGAGTTAAAACCTTATCTAATCCACTTAAGATGTAAGAAATAGGTTCTATAACTTGATGGATAACCCAAAAAATAAAAATAGTTATTAAAGTTCTATTTATAGTATCAACAATAACTCTGCCATCTTCAGAAAACGACATATAATAACTCGCAATAAAAAAACCTAAAACAATTGGTAAAAATCTTGCAGGTCCCTCCATTGCTTGGACAAAAGTATCATCAAGTTTGTTAGTTGTTTTTTTAGCTATACTTTCTAATCTTTTTATAATTACTCTACTAATTATTCCTCTAAAAATTAAAAAAATTAAAAATATTCCAACACCAATTAAAATTTGAAATATGTCTACTCCAAAAATTCCTTGGTTCCAAACTGACAAGAACAAATCTTTAAAATTATTAAATAATTCCATAATCAAATTTTATATAGTAAAAATTCTTCTTCTCCAGGGTTAAAAAGAAAAATTTTTTTCCATTTAATTTCATTCAAAACAGCAGATGTTTTCTCACCAATGCACATTAAATTGGTATTGATCCAATACTTAGTTAGTTCATGATTCTTGATTAAATTTAAGAAACTCATGGCACTATTGTGAGAATACACATATACGATATCTGGCATTTTTAATTTAAGTTTTTCAATAAAATCATTTTTAACTTCTTTGATCGGATTTGCAGAATAGTTTATTATTCTTTTAACAGAGTAACCTTCAGAAATTAATTCTTGATCTAAATCTACAGAAATCTGTTGTCCACTTACATAAAGTAATTTACCATCTGAAGAATTATAATTTTGTAATATTAATTCTTTTAAATTTCTTACATTTCCTTCTGCAGAGAAAACGTTTAAAAAACCTTTGCTGCGAGCTTTTTTTTCTGTGCTATTTCCAACACAAAAACAATTTATTTTTTTATTTATCGATTTGATATCTAAAAATTTAACAGAATTAGAACTAGTAAAGATTATGCCTTTGTAATCTGAAAAATTTAAATTTTCATGATTTTTTTTTTCGATCTTAATTAACGGTATATGAGAAATTTGATGACCAAGATTTTGAAAACGTAATATAAGCTCTTGGCTATCTTCTAAAGGTCTTGTTAATAAAATATGCATATTTATCTTTTATACGAATTTTTTGATTCTTTCTTTAGAATTTCACCAACTTCTGTTCCTAGTTCAAATGCAAAATTAATATTTTTTGTAGCATTATGATAAAATCTTTGTTTTCCATCAATTGAAAATAATTCTGCTTCTAAGTGAATATTTTTATCATCAATATTAGCTATAGCTCCAACTGCTGTTTCGCAATCTCCTTCTAAAATTTTTAGAAATTGTCTTTCTGCAATTACAGAAATATTAGTTAATTTATGATTTATTTTTTCTAGTAATTTTATTGTTTCAAAATCATCTTCTCTACATTGCAAAGCTACTACGCCTTGACCAACACTAGGTATGATTTCTTTTGTTGAAAATATTTGAGATACTTTTTGATCTAATTTTAAAGATTTAATACCTGCATAAGACAAGATAATCGCATCATATAATTTTTCATTTAACTTAGTTAATCTTGTATCTACATTTCCTCTAATTAATTTACAATTTATATCACTTCTAATTTTTTTAAGTTGAAATTCTCTTCTATAAGATGATGTGCCTATAATTGAATTTGGTTTAAGATCTTTAATAAGATTATTATTTAAACTAATTAAAGCTTCTCTAGGGTCATTTCTCTCGAGAAAACAGTTTGTTAATAATCCATTTGTTTCTTTTGAAGGCATATCTTTTAATGCGTGAACGGCAATATCAATTTTTTTATCTAATAAATCATTTTCAATTTGTTTTGAAAATAACCCTTTCCCCCCTATTTCAGATAATCTATCTTTTTGATTTTTATCTCCTGTGGTTGTAATTTTTTTAATCTCAACATTTGAAAAAAATTCAAATAATTTTCTCCTTGCTCTTTCAGCATAAATAAGAGCTAATTTGCTACCTCTGGAACCGATAATTATTTTTTTGCTTTTCATTTAATTAATTTATACTTCATTAATTATATTTTAATCTAATTATTAAATGAAAAAGAAAATAACAATATTAGGAATTGAAACCAGCTGCGATGAAACAGCTGTATCAATAATTCAAGAAAATACGGGTGGTAATCCATTAATTTTATCTAATATTGTTTCAAGTCAAGTTAACGTACATAAAGAATATGGAGGAGTAGTTCCAGAATTAGCTGCTAGAGCTCATGTTGAAAAAATTGATCTGATAGCAAAAAAAGCAATAGAAGAAAGTAAAATTAAAATACAAGACATAGATGCTATTGCTGCAACCGCTGGTCCTGGCCTAGTAGTATGTCTTTCAGTAGGTTTAAATTTTGGAAAAACAATAGCTCAATCTTTAAAAAAACCTTTTATTGCTATAAATCATCTCGAAGGACACGCGTTAAGTCCTAAATTAAATTCTAAAATAAATTATCCTTATTTATTATTATTAATTTCAGGTGGACATTCTCAATTTTTAAGTGTCGAAGGCTTAGGTAAATATAAAAGATTAGGAACAACAATTGATGATGCTGTGGGAGAAGCATTTGATAAAACAGCAAAGTTACTAGGTATTGAATTTCCTGGAGGACCAATGATTGAAAAATTTGCACAATTAGGTGATGAAAATTATTATTCTTTACCAAAACCAATATTAAATAGAGGAGGATGTAATTTATCTTTTGCTGGTTTAAAAACTGCCGTTTTAAAAATTTCAAAAACAATCAAATCTGATCAAGAAAAATATAATCTTGCGTCATCATTTCAAAAAACAATAGAAGATATATTATGCAAAAAAAGTGAGGTTGCATTTAAGGAATTCAGAAAAAATAAAAAAAATAAAAAAAATATTTTTGTAATTGCAGGAGGTGTAGCATCAAACAAAAATATAAGAAAAAAACTAATTAATTTATCTTTAAAAGAAAATTTTGATCCAATATTTCCACCTATTAACTTATGTAGTGATAATGCAGCAATGATAGCAATGGTTGGCTTAGAAAAATATAAAAAAGGAATTAATAACAAATTAGACTTCCCTGTAAAACCAAGATGGCCTCTAGACGAAAAAGCAGCCTTTTTAAAAGGAGCTGGAGTAAAATTATAAATGCAATTCTGGTTATTAAAACCAACACTTGTGATACATCTATAAGACTCGACTGACTCCCACTAACCTTTACCTAATTTATTTACATTCCTTAACCAGAATGAAAATTCTTCCCTACTCATTTTTTTATTTTCTGTAGAAACAGGATTTTCAATTTTATCTTGAATATCAATTGCTTTCATTAATAATATTTCATTTTCGTATTGAGTATTTTTTTTTGAATAATTAATCAAAAATAGATCAGCATTTAGTTTTTTTGTTAATTCCCAAAGTTTTATGAACTTTTGTTTGTTCAGATGAAAGTATCGATTTGGGTGACTTGTAAAAGGAGTTACATTATTTTTAAATTGTTTTTCATCACAAAGTAAATATTCAAGAATCATATATTTACCTGTTTCCGAATTTGTTTGAATCCTATCAAAATTTATGCCGAAAGT
>CACDII010000011.1 GCA_902552985.1 uncultured Pelagibacteraceae bacterium | reverse complement strand
GTGGTGATGGTGAATTAATGAAATACATTTATGAAAATATTACCAACGACATAAGAGGTCTAGAATTATCAAAACATAATGTACAAAAGTGTATAGAAAAAGGACTTACAGTTATAGAGGGCGATGCTGAAAAAGATTTAAAACAATTTCCAGAATCCTCTTTTGATTATGTTATTTTGAGTCAAACACTTCAAGCATTCTTAGATCCAGAAAATGTAATTAATGAATTACTACGAATTGGAAAAAAAGCAATTGTTACAATACCAAATTTTGGATATTGGAAAGTGAGAATACATTTACTTTTTCAGGGGACAATGCCAATAACAGAAAATTTACCTAACGAATGGTATGACACACCAAACCTTCATATGTGTACGATTAAAGATTTTGTTAATTTTTGTAAAAAAAAAAATATAAAAATTAATAGTTCAAATCTAAATTTTCAAAATTTATTTTCAGAGTTAGGTATTTTTATAATAGAAAAATAATATGCAAGTACAAACAATTAAATGCCTACAAGATAATTATTCATATTTAATTATAGATGAAAAAACAAATAATGGATGTGTGATAGATCCCAGCGAGCACGAACCTATTATTAATTTTGTTGAACATCTCAATATTAAATTAAAATTTATTCTTAATACTCACCATCATTATGATCATGTTGGTGGAAATAAAGAACTTAAAAAATTTTATGGAGCAAAGGTTGTTGGTTTTAAAAACGATAAAGAAAGAATACCTGATATAGATATACTACTGGAAGATAATCAAATTTGGAAATATGAGAATTTTGAATCAAAAATAATACATATTCCTGGCCATACAGCCGGACACATCTGTTTTTATTTTCCCAAAAACAAAATAGCTTTCACAGGAGATACACTTTTTTCTTTAGGATGTGGTAGAATATTTGAAGGAACTTATGAGCAAATGTTTGACTCCCTGAATAAATTGAAAAAACTTCCAAAAAATACTAAAATTTATTGTGGACATGAATATACTCTCAAAAACTCATTATTTTGTTTAGAGCATGACCCTGATAACAAAAATCTTGAAAAAAAAATTTCAAAAATAAAACTCCAATTGAAAAAAGAGTTACCTACTGTTCCATCAACAATTGATGAGGAATTAGCTTGTAATATTTTTCTGAGAGCAAAAAATTTAAAAGACTTTTCAAAATTAAGAGATTTAAAGGATAATTTCTAACTTAATCAGCTTGACTAAAATAAGTGTAGAAC
Organism: uncultured Pelagibacteraceae bacterium; assembly: GCA_902552985.1. Classification (GTDB taxonomy): domain Bacteria; phylum Pseudomonadota; class Alphaproteobacteria; order Pelagibacterales; family Pelagibacteraceae; genus Pelagibacter. The sequence goes on along the minus strand of CACDII010000011.1, from coordinate 12,314 downwards.
TATATTGCACTCTATAAAAATTAAGGATGTAAAATGTCATTTGCAATAATTCAGACAGGTGGAAAACAGTACAAAGTTAAGGCTGGTGAAATATTAAAGGTCGAAAAGATTGATAATACAAAGCCTAACTCAAAAATAGAATTTAAAGAAATCTTAGCATATGGCGACGATAAAACTGCAGAATTAGGTTCCCCAAAAATAACTGGAGCAAAAGTTGAAGCAGATATAGTTAAAAATGGAAAAAATAGAACAGTTTTAATTTTTAAAAAAAGAAGAAGAAAAAATTCAAGAAGAAAAAATGGTCATAGACAAGAATTTTCATTAGTAAGAATAAATAAAATATTTTCAAAAGATGGAAAAGTTTTATCTGAAGCTCCGAAACTTTCCAAACCAGAAAAAAAAGTGAAGGAAAAATAATTTAGGTAATATATGGCAACAAAAAAAGCAGGTGGATCATCCCGTAACGGTCGTGATAGTGCAGGTCGAAGGCTTGGTGTAAAAAGATATGGTGGCCAATTTGTTATTCCTGGAAACATTCTTGTAAGACAAAGAGGAACAAAAATATTTCCTGGTCAAAATGTGGGTATTGGTAAAGATCACTCAATTTTTTCACTAATCAAAGGTAAAGTTGAATATAAAAAAACTAAGTCAGACAGAACTTACGTTTCAGTAAAACCCAATTAATCAGTACAACTATAAAACAAAGGTTGTATTATGAAGTTTTTAGATCAAGTTAAAATTTATATTAAAGCTGGCAATGGTGGGAGTGGATCACCTAGTTTTAGAAGAGAAAAATTTATTGAATTTGGAGGACCAGATGGTGGTGATGGAGGTAAAGGAGGTTCAATAATTTTGAAATCTGAAAGAAATCTTAACACACTTATTGATTATAGATATCAGCAACATCATAAAGCAGAAAGAGGTGGAGATGGTTCAGGAAAAAATAGGACAGGCAAAGGAGGAAAAAATTTGACTTTAAAAGTTCCAATTGGAACTCAAGTGTTCGAAGAAGATAACAAAACTTTAATATATGATTTTAAAAAGGAAAATGAGGAATTTGTAGCTGCTAACGGTGGAAGAGGAGGTCTTGGAAATACAAGATTTAAAAGCTCTACAAATAGAGCACCAAAAAAATTTACTAAAGGAACTACTGGAGAAGAATATACAATTTGGTTACAATTAAAAACTATAGCTGACATTGGAATAATTGGATTACCTAATGCTGGCAAGTCAAGTTTGTTAGCTGCTATTACTAAAGCAACACCTAAAATTGCAAATTATAAGTTTACAACTATAAATCCAAATCTTGGAGTAGCAATTTACGATGACAAAGAAATAACATTGGCTGATATACCGGGCTTAATAGAAGGTGCACACTCAGGTATTGGACTTGGAATAAAATTTTTAAAACATATTGAAAGATGTAAAACTCTTCTTCATTTAATTGACTCAAGTGAAGAAAATCTAATAAATTCATATGAACAAGTTCGAAATGAGCTAGGAAAATACAGTAAAGATTTACTAAAAAAAAAAGAATTAATTGTTTTTAATAAAATAGACTTGATTAATGAAAAACAATTAAAAGAAAAAAAAATTGAATTTAAAAAAAAAATTAAAAAACAAATTTTATTACTTTCAATAACTGATAAATCTTTAATATCTAAAATAAAAGCAAAATTGATCAATTATGTATCTTAAAAACTCAAAAACAATTGTAATAAAAATAGGATCATCTTTATTAATAGATGAAAAAAAAATAATAAGGAAAAAATGGTTATCAGAGTTTGCAAAGGATATTAAAGAATTATTAAATGATAAAAAAAATGTAATAATCGTTAGTTCAGGTGCGATAGCTCTAGGATGTAAAAAATTAAATCTTAGCAAAAAAAACCTTAAATTAGACAAAAGTCAAGCAATCGCTTCAATAGGTCAAATAGAATTAATGAATTTATTTAAAAAAACTTTTAGTATAAAAAAAATAAATCTTTCTCAGATACTTTTAACTTTAGAAGATACAGAGCAAAGAAGACGTGCAATAAATGCGAAAAGGACTTTCGAAAATTTGTTTAAACTAAATTTTGTTCCAATAGTAAATGAAAATGATAGTATAGCTACTTCAGAGATTAAATATGGTGATAATGATCGTTTAGCATCGAGAGTTGCTCAAATTTCGAATGCTGATTGTTTGATATTGTTATCTGATGTTGAAGGTCTTTATACAAAAAATCCTAAAATTCATAAAGATGCAAAGTTAATTAAAGAAATTAAAAATTTAGGTTCAGATATAGAAGAAATAGCCACTAAAAGTATTGGAGAACATGGGACTGGAGGAATGAAAACTAAAATAGATGCTGCAAAAGTCTGTCAATTATCTGGCTGTGTAATGTCTATCGCAGACGGTTTATCAATGAGACCTATAAAAAAAATATTCAAAAAAAATACATGTACATGGTTCCTACCAAAAATTTCAAAATTAGATGCTAGAAAGAAGTGGATTATAAGCTCTATATCACCTAAGGGAGAATTAATAATAGATGATGGCGCAATAAACGCTTTAAAAAAAGGTAAAAGCTTGCTAGCAGCAGGTATAAAAAATGTGAATGGAAAATTTAATAAAGGAGATCATATTAAAATATTAGATAAAAATATGACAGAATATGCTAGAGGACTTAGCTCTTTCACATCTGATGAAATTTCAAAAATTAAAGGGCATCATTCTAATAAAATAAATGAATTATTAGGTTATGTAACAAAATCTGAAGTTATACACAAAGATGATATGGTAGAAATTTAAGTGAAAAAATATTTAAAATTAATCGGGATAAAAGCAAATAAAGCTTTAAATAAAAAAATTGATACGAAAACAAAAAATAAAGTTTTAAATAGATTTGCAAATTTAATTAGAAAAAATAAGTCAAAAATTATTTCCCAAAATAAAAGAGACATATATTTAGCAAAAAAAAGAAAGTTAAGAGAAAATTTGATTAATAGGCTTTTGTTAAATGATCACAAAATAAATCAAATAATTAAATCAATAAATATAATTACTAAACTAAAAGATCCTGTAGATGTAACCTTAGATAAGTGGAAACGTCCAAATGGTTTGCTCATCAAAAGAGTTAGCATTCCACTTGGAATTATAGCGGTAATCTATGAAAGCAGACCAAATGTAACATCTGATGTTTCAAGTTTATGTTTTAAATCTGGAAATTGTGTAATTCTAAAAGGTGGTTCGGAGGCTTATTTTACAAATAAGATTTTAGCTAATTTATTCAGAAAAGCACTTAAAGATAATAAAATTGATCAAAACCGCGTACAGTTTATTGAAAATAAAAATAGAAAAATAGTAGATTTAATTCTTTCAAAAATGAAAAACTATATTGACGTGATTATACCTAGAGGCGGAAAAAATTTAGTGAGAAAAGTACAAAAATTATCTGCTGTTCCAATTATTGGACACCTTGAAGGTATTTGCCACACATATATAGATAAAGATGCAGATATAAATTCGGCAAAAAAAATTGTAAATAATGCAAAATTAAGGAACACTAGTATTTGTGGAGCAACAGAAACAATTTTAATTCATGAAAAATCATTAAAAAAATATGTTAATCCAGTTTTAAAAAAATTAGAAAAAAATAATTGTACTATTTATGTAGATAAAAAAATTAAAAAAATTTTTAATGGAAAATCAAAAGATGCTAAAGAAAAAGATTGGTCTACAGAATACTTATCATCAAAAGTTTCTGTTAAATCAGTGAAAAATTTAAACGATGCTATAAATCATATAAATAAATATGGAACTATGCATACAGATGCGATTATTACAAAAAATAAAAAAAGTGCTAAAATTTTTTTGAAAAATGTAAAAAGTTCAATTGCAATTCATAACGCCTCAACACAATTTGCTGATGGTGGAGAATTTGGTTTTGGTGGTGAAGTAGGAATCTCTACAAATAAAATTCCACCTAGAGGTCCTGTTGGATTGAACCAGCTAATTTCTTATAAATACGAAGTTTTAGGAAAAGGACAAATTAGGAAATAAATTGCTAAAAAAAATAAAAAAAAAAGTAAATATTGGAATTTTAGGAGGAACCTTTGATCCAGCTCATAAAGGACATCTTGAAATTTCGAAACAAGCAAAAAAAAAATATAAACTTAAATATATTATATGGGCAATTACAAAAAAAAACCCATTTAAAAATGAAAGTAAGACAAATTTAGATAGTCGAATTAAATTTGCAAAAAAAGTTATTGGAACAAATAAATTTATTAAAGTTAAATTTTACGAAAAAAAAATTAAATCTAACAAAACCATTAATTTAATAAATTATATAAAAAAGCAAAATAAACTATTAAATATATATTTTATAATGGGAGCAGATAATATAATTAACTTTAATAAATGGCATAAATGGAAACAAATTTCTAAAAACTGTAATATTTTGGTTTTTGATAGACATGGCTATAAAGCAAAAGCTTTAAAAACAAATACTTTTAAAAAGCTTATTAAAAATAATTTAGAATTCATTAAGTTTAAAAAAATTAATATTTCTTCTTCTAAATTGAGGAAAATTTGATAATCTTTTCTTAATTAATGAATAAAGTTTCAGACCTGAAAAAAATTATTATAAAAACTTTAGATTCGAATAAAGCATTAGATATTGTTACAATTGATCTTGAAAATAAAAGTTCTATTGCTGATTTCATGATAATTGCGAGTGGAACTTCTTCAAGGCATATTCAGGCATTGTCTGAACAAGTTTTAGAAAAATTTAAAATTAATGGAATTAAAAATTGTCAAATTGAAGGAAAAGAAAGTGGAGATTGGAAATTAATCGATGGAATTGATGTGATTGTTCATATTTTTAACCCAGAAAAAAGAAAATTTTATGAGTTAGAAAAAATGTGGTCTGAACTTATTCCGAAAGAAAGAATTTTAATATGATGAAATTTAAAAAAATATTATATTTTCTTCTTATTACTATTTTAATTATAAATAAGAATCTTTACGCAAGCGATAGCAACATTTATGAAAAAATTGATACATTTAGTGAAGTCTTAGATAAAATTAATAAAGAATATATAGATGAGATTAATCAAGATGAAATAATGGACTCAGCAATTAATGGTGTTTTGCAGTCTTTGGATCCTTACTCTGCCTATATGACTCCTGAAATGTATGAAAATATGACTACAGAAACTAGTGGTGAGTTTGGTGGATTAGGTATCGAAGTAGGTATGGAGGCAGGTGTAGTTAAAGTTATTTCACCAATCGATAATACTCCTGCATCAAGAGCTGGTGTAAAAGCAGGAGATTACATAGTAAAAATCAACGACTCTCAAGTTCAAGGTAAATCTTTAACTGAGGCTGTAGAACTTATGAGGGGACCTATTGGATCTGAAATTGAAATTACGGTTAGAAGAAAAGGTGTAAAAAAAGCTATAATTTTTAATATCACAAGAGAAATTATCAAAGTAGAGTCAGTTAAATCAAAAGTTTTAGATGAAAAAACAGGATATATAAGACTAACTGCATTTAATGAAAATAGTAGTAAACAAATAAAAAATAAAATTAAAGAATTTAAAAAAAATGAAAAAATAAAAAATTACATTTTAGATCTAAGAAATAATCCTGGTGGACTATTAACCCAAGCTATAAGAATTTCAGATTTTTTTTTAGATTATGGAGAAATAGTATCAACTAAAAGCAGAAAGAGTTCAGAAAATAGAAAGTGGTTTGCTAATAAAGGAGATATTATTGATGGAAAGACATTAGTTGTCTTGATTAACTATGGATCTGCATCAGCATCTGAAATAGTTGCTGGAGCCTTAAAAGATCATAAAAGAGCAATTTTACTAGGTGAAAATAGTTATGGCAAAGGTTCAGTACAATCAATAGTTCCATTAAAAAATAAAGGCGCAATTAGATTAACTATTTCAAAATATTATTTGCCCTCAGGTAAATCAATTTCAGAAGTTGGAGTAACTCCAGATATAGAGATTGCTGAAAACCCTGAAAAATTTGAAATAAATACTGAAAGCGATAACCAATTAAATTTTGCATTAAAACTTCTCAACGGTTAAAAATGAATAAAAATAATCAAAACTTGCCACTTAGAAGTGGAGTTGGAATAGTAGTTCTTAATAAAGAAAATAAAATTTTTGTAGCTAAACGAATTGATAATCCAAAAAATTTTTGGCAGATGCCTCAAGGTGGTATTGATAAAAACGAAAATTATTATGAGGCTGCTTTGAGAGAATTAAAAGAAGAGACTAGTATAACAAGTGTTAAACTTATTAAAAAAATTGATAGAAAATATACGTATATATTGCCAGATAACTTAATTGGAATCATCTGGAAAGGTAAATTTAAAGGTCAAGTGCAAAAATGGTTTATTATGAGGTTTGTTGGAAATGAATCTGAAATAAATATAAATACTAAAAATCCTGAATTTTTAGATTGGAAATGGATCGATATTGATGAATTACCTAAAATAGCTGTAAACTTTAAACTTGATGTGTATAAAAATATTAAAAAAGAAATAAAAAAGATATTAAACTAATTTAGAGTTAAAGATTTCAAAACGTCAATTTTTTGATCAATTAAGTATTTTTTTTGATCAGAAATTTCTGGATCTTTCGAATCTTGTTCTGCTTTCGTCAATGAATCTTTTAAAATATTTTTATCTATTTTTTTTGTATCAAATATATTGCTTGTTAATATTGATAAACAATTGTTTTTAAACTCTATTATTCCATCTTCTACATAATATGTTTCTTCATTAGAGTTAGAAGTAAAAACTTTTACTAAACCTGGTTTTAAAAAAGATATTATTGATATGTGGTCTTTCAATATACCCATGTCACCTTCAAATGCTGGGACCACAACTTCTAAAACACTATCTTTTAATAAAAATGATTTTTCTGGATTTATTATTTCAAGTTTAAAACCTTCGCTCATTATGCTGCTGCTTCTTTAGCCATTTTTTCAGCTTTTTCTATAGCTTCTTCTATTGTACCAACCATGTAGAAAGCTGCTTCTGGTAAATGATCATATTCACCTTTGCAAATTGCATCGAAGCCCTTAATGGTAGACTCTAAGTCAACAAGTTTTCCTGGTGAACCTGTAAATACTTCTGCAACAAAGAAGGGTTGAGATAAAAATCTTTGAATTTTTCTTGCTCTTGCTACAGTAAGCTTATCTTCCTCTGATAATTCATCCATACCTAAAATTGCAATAATATCTTGTAAGGATTTATAAGTTTGCAAAACTTTTTGAACTTCTCTAGCAACTCTATAATGTTCGTCACCTACAATTCTGGGATCCAAAATTCTAGAAGTCGAATCTAATGGATCTACAGCTGGATAAATTCCAATTTCTGCTATCTGTCTAGATAGTACTGTTGTTGCATCTAAGTGAGAAAAAGATGTTGCAGGAGCAGGGTCTGTTAAATCGTCAGCAGGTACATAAATTGCTTGAACTGACGTTATTGAGCCTTTGTTCGTAGTTGTAATCCTTTCTTGAAGATTTCCCATGTCAGTAGCTAATGTAGGTTGATATCCTACTGCTGAGGGAATTCTTCCCAATAATGCTGACACTTCAGATCCTGCTTGAGTAAATCTGAATATATTATCTACAAAGAAAAGAACGTCTTGACCTTCTTGATCTCTAAAGTATTCGGCTACCGTTAATCCTGATAATGCAACTCTAGCTCTTGCGCCTGGTGGTTCATTCATTTGACCATAAACTAATGCAGCTTTTGATCCTGCGCCATCAGGTTTGATCACTCCTGACTCTATCATTTCATGATAAAGATCATTTCCTTCTCTAGTTCTTTCACCAACTCCTGCAAAAACTGAAAAACCTCCATGAGCTTTTGCTACATTATTTATTAATTCCATAATAAGAACTGTTTTACCAACTCCAGCACCACCAAATAATCCAATTTTACCACCTTTTGCGTAAGGAGCTAATAAATCAACTACTTTAATACCTGTTACTAAAATTTCTGTTTCTGTTGATTGATCATTAAATTCTGGTGCAGCTCTATGAATAGGCCAACTTTCTTTTGTTTTAACTTTTCCTTTCTCATCAATAGGTTCACCGATTACATTTATGATCCTACCCAAGGTCTCAGGACCAACAGGTACCTTAATTGGAGCCCCAGTATCTATTACTTCGTCTCCTCTTTTCAATCCCTCTGTTGCATCCATAGCAATTGTTCTTACACTTGATTCTCCTAAATGTTGCGCAACTTCTAAAACAAGTCTATTACCGCTATTATCACATTCTAATGCTGTTAATATTTCCGGTAGTTCTCCATCAAATTTAACATCAACTACCGCTCCTATAATTTGTGTAATTTTCCCTTTTCTCATAATTATAAACTTTCTGCTCCCGATATAATTTCAATTAGTTCTTTTGTAATTGCTGCCTGACGACTTCTATTATACTGAATAGTAAGCTTGTCAACCATTTCACCTGCATTTCTTGTTGCATTATCCATTGCACTCATTCTTGAACCCTGTTCGCTAGCTGAATTTTCTAACATTGCTTTAAAAATCTGAGTAGATATATTTTTAGGTAGTAGATTACTTAAAATTTCATCTTCTTCAGGTTCAAAATCATAATTATCTTCAGATGAATTTTTATCCGACTTTGAGGTTTTTAATGGAATAATTTGTTGTTCTTGTGGAATTTGAGTGATTACATTTTTAAATTGATTGTAAAAGATTGTACATACATCAAATTCTTTTTTTTCAAATCTTCCAATAATTATTTTACCTACTTTATCAGCATCAAAAAAATTAATATATTTTGATTCTTTAAAAGAAATTTTTTCGATTATATTGTCTTTATACGTTCTTTTTAATTGATCATAACCTTTTGATCCAACTGTAATAATTTTTAATGTTTTCCCTTCATTTAATATTTTTTGAAAATATGATTTAGCTTTTTTAATTATATTTGTATTAAATCCCCCACACAATCCTCTGTCAGAAGTCATAACTATACATAAATGAATTTTATCTTCTCCAGAACCTACAAGCAATTTAGGAGAATTTTCTTTATCTGAAACATTATTTGAAAGATTTAATATAATATTATTCATCTTTTCGGAGTATGGTCTGCCTTTTTCTGCGCTTTCCTGAGCTCTTCTTAGTTTAGACGCAGCAACCATTTTCATAGCTTTTGTAATCTTTTGAGTAGATTTAACACTTGATATTCTTTTTTTTAAATCGTCTAAACTAGCCATTTATTTAAGAATTAAAGTTTTTTTTAAGTTCAGTAATAATTTCAGTTAAAGATTTCTCTGCATCTTCATCCAGTTTTCCTGAGTTTGAAATTGAATCTAAAATTTCTTTTTTCTCAGATTTGCATTTTTCTATAATTTTGTTTTCAAAATCTGAGATGTTTTTTTGTTCAATATCATCCAAATAACCTTTAACACCACAAAATATTGAAATCACTTGTTCGGCTACAGTCATGGGTGAATATTGTTTTTGTTTTAGTAATTCAGTTAATTTGGAACCTCTATTTAAAAGTTTCTGAGTAGAAGCGTCTAAATCTGATCCAAACTGGGCAAATGCAGCCATTTCTCTATATTGGGCAAGTTCAAGTTTCATAGATCCAGAAACCTTTTTCATTGCTTTCGTTTGAGCAGAAGATCCAACTCTTGAAACCGACAATCCTACGTTAATTGCTGGTCTTATACCTTGATTAAACAATTCTGTTTCCAAAAAGATTTGACCATCAGTAATTGAAATTACATTTGTAGGTATAAACGCAGAAACATCCCCACCTTGTGTTTCAATTATTGGAAGAGCTGTCAAAGATCCCCCACCATGTTCATCACTTAATTTAGCTGCTCTCTCAAGTAATCTGCTATGCAAATAAAATACATCTCCCGGATAAGCTTCTCTACCCGGAGGTCTTCTCAATAAAAGCGACATTTGTCTATAAGCAACTGCTTGTTTTGAAAGATCATCATATATGATTAATGCGTGCATTCCATTATCTCTAAAATATTCTCCCATTGCACATCCTGTGTAAGGAGCTAAAAATTGTAGAGGAGCCGCATCTGAAGCAGTAGCTGCAACAATTGTTGTATATTCCATTGCGCCAGCTTCTTCCAAAGTTTTTTCAATTTGTCTAACTGTAGATCTTTTTTGACCTATAGCTACGTAAACACAATATAACTTTTGTTTTTCATCATTGGACTCGTTTATTTTCTTTTGATTTATAATTGCATCAATAGCAACTGCTGTTTTGCCTGTTTGTCTATCTCCAATAATTAATTCTCTTTGACCTCTTCCAATTGGAACTAAACTATCAATAGATTTAAGACCAGTTTGCATGGGTTCGCTTACTGATTTACGAGGAATGATACCTGGAGCTTTTACTTCAACTCTACTTTTTTTTATTCCCTTATCTAAAGCCCCCTTGCCATCAATAGGATTTCCTAAACCATCAACTACTCTACCTAATAATTCTTTTCCAACAGGAGTATCAACAATTGCACCAGTTCTTTTAACTGTATCACCTTCTTTAATTGCTTTGTCATCACCAAAAATTACTACACCAACATTTTCGCTTTCCAAGTTTAAAGCCATGCCTTTAGAACCATCGGTAAATTCCACCATTTCTCCTGCTTGAACATTATCAAGTCCATAAATTCTAGCTATACCATCACCAACTGATAGAACTTGACCAACTTCAGTTATTTCAGCTTTATCTCCAAAATTTTTTATTTGTTCTTTTAATATTTTTGTTACTTCTGAAGGATTTATTTCCATTTAAGCCTCTATCATTCTATTTTCTATTTGTTTTAATTTTATTGCCTGAAATTGGACTAACAAGTCAATTTGAAAAAAAATTTATTGAGTTTTTTGGTTTTAAGCCTGCGATTTGGCATTCAGCAGTAACAAAAAAAAATAAAAATATAATTTGGAGTGGTATTGCAAATGGGAAAATAAAAGCTGTCATCGGTGCAAGATCATCATTATTTTTACCATTTAAAAAATTGGGTTTAATAATTGTAGATGAAGAGCATGATCAATCGTACAAGCAAGATGAAGGTATAATTTATAATGCTAGAGATATGGCAATCTCAAGAGGTTTTTTTGAAAATATACCTATTAACTTAATAACAGCTGTGCCTTCGGTTGAAACATTTCATAATATTAAAAAGGGAAAATATTCTTTGTCAAAACTAAATCAAAGATATTTAAATGCTTCACTTCCTAATTTTGAAATTATTAATTTAAATAATACTAAGTTAGATTCACAATCTTGGCTTTCAAATGAAGTAATTGAAAAAGTTAACTTTCATCTTGAAAAAAATGATCAAGTTTTATTTTTTTTAAATCGAAGAGGCTTTTCACCATATGTATTGTGCAAAAAATGTTTAAAAAATTATTCATGTCCAAATTGTTCAATAAATTTAGTTTATCACAAGTATAAACAAAACTTACTTTGTCATTATTGTGGTTTTAGAACTCATCTTAAAAGAAGTTGTATAAAAAAAGAAGAATGTGATTTTATTTTTACTGGTCCTGGTGTCGAAAGGATTTCAGAAGAAGTACAGAAAAAATTTCCTTCAAAAAAAACAATTATTTTTTCAAGTGATACAATGAATAAAAAAAATTCATCTCAAATATTGGAAAAAATAATTAGAAATGAAGTTCAAATTTTAATTGGAACTCAACTTATTTCAAAAGGTTTTCATTTTCCAAATTTAAATTGTATAGTAGTCGTTGATATTGATTTATCGTCTTCAGGATATGATTTAAGAGGTGCTGAAAAAAATTTACAACTTTATCATCAACTTTCAGGAAGAGCAGGTAGGACCGGAAGACCTGCCACAGTTTATTTTCAGACATACAATTTAAATACAAATATGATTTCAGACATTACAAATAAAGAGCTTGATTTAAGAAAATCTAATAATCTACCTCCATTTCAAAGGTTTATTGCGTTAATAATTACAGGTACAAATGAAAAAATTCTTGAAAAAATTTCTAATGAATTTAAAAATTTCATTGAAAAATCATTAGAAGATAAAGTACTTGGCCCGGTAAATGCTCCAATATTTAGATTAAAGAAAAAATTCAGATTTAGATTATTAATAAGAGGAAGAAAATCTTTAAAGGTTCAGAATTCATTAGAAAAAATTATATCAAAATTCAAATTTCCAAATGGAATAAAACTGACGGTTGATGTTGATCCAATAAACTTTAATTAACTGGTAAAAATAAGGCTTTTAAGACAATGTGTTACTTGAAGACCTTAATGCCATATGCTAATTAAA
>CACDII010000010.1 GCA_902552985.1 uncultured Pelagibacteraceae bacterium | reverse complement strand
GATAGCTCCAGCATGCCCCATCCTTCTTCCTGGTGGAGCTGTAATTCCTGCAATAAAACCAACTATGGGTTTTTTAATTTCATGATTCTTTATAAATTCTGAAGCTTCTTCTTCAGCTGTTCCACCTATTTCCCCTATCATTAATATAGATTTTGTTTCCTCATCATTTAAAAATAAATCTAAACAATCAATAAAGTTAGTTCCATTTATTGGGTCACCTCCTATACCAATACATGTTGATTGACCCATCCCATTTTCAGTAGTTTGCGCAACAGCTTCATATGTCAAAGTTCCTGATCTTGATATGATTCCAACAGTTCCTTTTTTGTGAATCACGCCAGGCATAATTCCAATTTTACACTCTTCTGGAGTAATTATTCCAGGGCAATTAGGTCCTATTAATCTACTCTTTGAGGAATTTAATTTCTGTTTAACTTGCAACATATCTTGCACTGGTATTCCTTCTGTTATGCAAACTATAATTTCAATAGAAGATTCAATTGCTTCAATGATAGCTGAAGCAGCAAATTTTGCTGGAACATAAATCATACTAGCGTTTGCCCCAGTTACTTTCTTCGCTTCTTCAACAGTATTAAAGACAGGTCGATCAAGATGTTTTTGTCCTCCTTTTTTTGGAGTTACACCTCCAACTAAATTTGTTCCATATTTTATTGCTTGTTCAGAATGAAAAGTTCCATGAGATCCTGTAAAACCCTGGCAAATAACTTTTGTATTTTTATTAATTAAGATAGACATTTTTATTTTATAGCCTTCACAATTTTTTTAGCCGCATCATCTAAATTTTCAGCAGAAATCAGTTTTAGTCCTGAATTATCTAATATTTTTTTTCCCTCTTTAAAATTAGTTCCAGCTAATCTAACTACTAGAGGAATGTTTATATCCATTTCTTTTGCTGCATCAACCACTCCTTGAGCTAGTACATCACATCTCATTATTCCGCCAAATATATTTATTAATATTCCCTTTACACTTTTATCTGAAAGAATTAATTTTAGTGCAGCAGAAACTTTTTCTTTAGAGGCACCCCCACCAACATCTAAAAAGTTAGCAGGTTCTTCTCCATATAACTTTATAATATCCATTGTTGCCATAGCTAAGCCTGCTCCATTAACCATACAACCTATACTGCCATCTAATTTTATGTAAGACAAATTGTGTTTGCTTGCTTCTATCTCTGTTGGATCTTCCTCGCTTAAATCTCTTAACTCAACAATTTCTGGATGTTTAAACAAAGCATTATCATCAAAATTAACCTTTGCATCTAAACAAATAATATTTTGTTCTTTAGTTAAAATTAAGGGATTTATTTCAACCATACTAGCATCAGTACTTATAAACATTTTATAAATTGCTTTTATCAAGTTTTTTCCTTGTTCTTTAGTTTTTTCATTTAGAGAGAATATTTTTATTATATTTTCACAATCTTCATTTGAAATTTCTTTAGAATAATTAATTTTTGTTTTTATAATTTTTTCTGGATTTTTTTTAGCTACCTCCTCTATATCCATTCCTCCTTGATCACTTGATATAAATACAATTTTTGAACTGGCTCTATCAACTAAACATGATAAATAAAATTCTTTTTCTATATTAAAAGACTCTTCAACATACAATCTTTTGACAACTTTGCCTTCTGGTCCTGTCTGGTGTGTAACAAGTTTTTTGCCCAACATTTGATTGGATGCCTTTGTTAATTCATCAATATTATCAAGTATTTTTACTCCGCCAGCTTTACCTCTACCACCAGCGTGAATTTGTGCTTTTAGAATATATTTTTCAGTTTTTAATAATTTTGACTTTTCAATTAGCTCTTCAACCGTTATTCCAAAAACTCCATTTGGTACCGATACTCCATATTTTTTTAAGATTTGCTTTGCTTGGTGTTCGTGAATATTCATTATTTTGAAAGATCTGTATCTATTTTTGATGCAGCTTCCCATAATTTTTTTACAGCTTCAATTGAACTAACAAATTCCTTTTTTTCATTATCATCCAATTTAATTTCTTCAATTTTTTCAACACCTGATTTTCCAATTATAACTGGGACTCCAGCATAAATATTTTTTATACCATACTCTCCACTAAGATAAGCAGCACAAGGTAATAATTTTTTTTCATTTTTTAAATATGCTTCTGCCATTTGAATTCCTGACGCTGCAGGTGCATAAAATGCAGAACCTTTTTCTAAATATTTAACAATTTCAGCGCCTCCATCTCTAGTTCTTTGATTAATTTCTTCTAATCTTTCTAATGATAATTTTCCTTCTTTTACTAAATCTAACAAAGATTTTCCTGAAACTTTTGTAAATCTTGGTAGAGGAACCATTGTGTCTCCATGACCTCCCATTACCATTGCTTCAATTTCTTTAACTGGAACTTTAAGTTCTTGTGATAAAAATAATTTAAATCTTGAACTATCCAAAATTCCTGCCATTCCAACTACTTTGTTTGTAGGTAGATTTGAATATTTTTGAAAGGCCATTACCATTACATCCAATGGATTTGTGATACATATTACAAAAGCATTTGGAGCATTTTGTTTAATTCCTTGAGCAACTTGTTTGATAATTTTTAAATTTATACCTAGTAGATCATCTCTACTCATGCCTGGTTTTCTAGGAACGCCAGCAGTAATAATTATTACATCTGAATTTTTTATATCTTTATATTTATCAGTCCCTGAGAAACTAACATTAAATCCATCCACAGAAGATGATTGTGCAATATCTAAAGCTTTGCCTTTAGCAATTCCACCAGCTATATCGAAAAGAACAACTTCCGAAACCAATTCTTTTAAACCAATCAAGTGTGCTAATGTTCCACCGATTTGACCTGCTCCAATTAAAGATATTTTTTTCATATTTCTATTTCATAGTCGGCATAACAAATTCTGCATTTGATCTTATTCCTGAAGGCCATCTTGATGTTATTGTTTTAAGTTTAGTATAAAATCTTACTCCTTCAACACCATGCATTGCACTATCTCCAAATAATGATCTTTTCCAGCCGCCAAAACTATGGAAAGCCATTGGAACAGGTATAGGTACATTTATACCAACCATGCCTACTTGAATTTTGCTTGCAAATGTTCTTCCTGCATCTCCATCTCTAGTGTAAATACTTACTCCATTGCCATACTCATGTTCATTAATTAATTTTGTAGCCTCTTCAAAAGTTTTTACTCTTACAACTGATAATACTGGTCCAAATATTTCTTCCTTATAAATTCTCATTTCTTTTTTAACATTATCAAATAAACAGCCACCTATAAAAAAACCATTTTCATAGCCCTGAAGTTTTAAATTTCTTCCATCAACAACTAAATTGGCTCCTTCTTTTACACCCAAATCTACATATCCTTTTACTTTTTCTAAGTGTTCTTTGGTCACCAACGGTCCCATCTCAGAATTTTTATCCATGCCAGGGCCTACTTTTAATACTTCTACTTTTTTTGATAAACGAGAAACAAGCTCATCACCTATACCACCCACAGCAACAGCAACTGATTGCGCCATACATCTTTCTCCAGCTGATCCATAAGTTGCTCCCATTAATCCATTAACAGCTCCGTCGATATCACAGTCAGGCA
This sequence comes from uncultured Pelagibacteraceae bacterium, assembly GCA_902552985.1. GTDB lineage: Bacteria > Pseudomonadota > Alphaproteobacteria > Pelagibacterales > Pelagibacteraceae > Pelagibacter. The sequence continues at coordinate 14,567 of CACDII010000010.1, read as the reverse complement.
TAACAACTAAATGATTCTTTGCTCCACCTAATGCTTGGACTCTTTTCTCGTTCTTTGCTGAATTTTCATAAATATATTTTGCAATAGGTGTTGAACCAACAAAACTTACCGCTTTAATTTCTTTATTTTCTAAAATTGCATCTACAGCTTCTTTATCTCCATTAACAACATTGAATACTCCATCTGGTAATCCCGCTTTTTTCAACAATTGAGCTAATTTTATTGAACAAGAAGGATCTTTTTCTGATGGTTTTAAAATAAAGGTATTTCCACATGCAATTGCGATTGGGAACATCCACATAGGCACCATTGCTGGAAAATTAAATGGAGTTATTCCTGCAACAACTCCTAATGGTTGGCGCATGGACCAACTATCAACATTTGTTCCAACATTTTCTGAAAACTCCCCTTTAAGAACTTGTGGAATGCCACATGCAAATTCGACAACCTCTAATCCTCTTGTTAAAGATCCTTTTGCATCCTCATAAACTTTTCCATGTTCTGAAACTATTAGTTCAGTAAGTTCTTCAGAGTTTTTTTCTATTAATTCTTTAAATTTAAACATAACTCTAGCTCTTTGTAGTGGTGGTTTTAATGACCAAACCTCAAATGCTTTTCTTGCAATATCGACTGCTTTATTAAGGTCAGATTTATTTGCTAATAAAACTTCTGATTTTTGTTCTCCTGTAGCAGGATTAAAAACTTTTCCTTTTTTCTTAGATGAACCTGAAGTAAGTTCTCCACCAACAAAATGCTGTATTAAATTCATGGCTAAAATTATTTAAATAAGTAATCAGCTTGTTGCAAGCATTTTCTTTATGGATGCAATTGCTTTTGCTGGATTTAATCCTTTTGGGCAAGCATTCGTACAATTCATAATAGTATGGCACCTATAAAGTTTAAGTTCATCAGCAACTTTTTTTAACCTTTCTTTTCTTTCTTCGTCTCTACTATCTATTATCCATCTATATGCTTGAAGTAAAACTGCAGGTCCAAGATATTTATCTCCATTCCACCAATAGCTCGGGCATGAGGTCGAACAACAAGCACACATTATACATTCATAAAGGCCATCTAATTTTGATCTATCTTCAATAGACTGCAAATTTTCTTTAGTTTCATCTTTTTTAGAATTTTTCAACCAAGGCTCCACTGACTCGTATTGTTTGTACAATGTACTCAGATCTCCAATTAAATCTTTTTGAACTCTAAGGTGTGGTAAAGGATAAATGTTTATGTCTCCTTTTATTTCTTTATGCGATTTTGTACAAGCTAATCCATTTTTTCCATCCATATTCATTGCACATGATCCACAGACTCCATGAGCACACGATCTTCTATATGCAATTGAAGGATCAATTTCATTTTTAATTTTATTTAATAAATCTAAAACTTTTGAAGGACAGTTATCCATGTCAACTTCATAAGTATCTATTCTTGGGTTTTCTCCATTTGAAGGATCCCATCTATAAACATTAACCTTTCTAATATTTTTTGAACCAGTTTTATCCTTATAATATTTGCCTTTTTGTATTTTTGAGTTTTTTGGCAAATTGATTTGAACCATTAATATACTCTTTCTTGTGGCGGAAAATACTGCACATCATTTGATAAGGTTGATTTATGTACATCTCTATAAGCAATTTTTGTTTTACTTCCATTACACCATGATAACGTATGTTTCATAAAATTTTTATCATCTCTTTTAGGATGGTCTTCTCTTGCATGAGCGCCTCTGCTTTCTTTACGCTCATAAGCAGAGTCTATAGTAACTATAGCTTGTCTAATTAAGTTATCAAATTCAAGAGTTTCTACTAAGTCAGTATTAAAAATTAAAGATTTATCCTTTACTGATATAGAATCCATTCCCTCGTAAGGTTTTCTTATTTCTTCTATACCTTCTTTTAAAGTTTTTTCAGTTCTAAATACCGCACATTTAGACTGCATAGTTTTTTGCATTGCTAATCTTAAATCGGCTGTTCTATTATTTCCATTACCATTTCTTAATCTTTCAAATCTATCTAAGCATTTATCTGTTTCACTTTTTGAAATTTCTTCATGTGAAGTTCCTGGTTTTACTATTTCAGCAGCTCTTTTTGCTGCTGCTCTTCCAAAAACCACAAGATCAATTAATGAATTTGATCCTAATCTATTAGCACCATGAACAGAAACGCAAGCTGCTTCTCCTATTGCCATAAGGCCTGGTACAGTTTTTTCAGATCCATTTACTGTTAAAACTTCAGCTTTATAATTAGTTGGTATTCCTCCCATATTATAATGTACTGTAGGGACAACCGGTATTGGTTCTTTAGTTACATCAACATCCGCAAATAATTTTGAAGATTCTGAAATTCCTGGAAGTCTTTTTTCAATTACCTTTGGATCTAAATGATTTAAGTGAAGATGTACGTGATCTTTTTCTTTCCCTACACCTCTACCTTCATTAATTTCAATTGCAATTGATCTACTAACTACATCTCTAGATGCAAGGTCTTTAGCTTTAGGAGCATACCTCTCCATAAATCTTTCTCCTTTGGAATTTAATAAATAACCTCCTTCGCCTCTTACTCCTTCGGATATAAGAGTACCATGCCCATAAATACCTGTAGGATGAAATTGAACAAATTCCATATCTTGCAAAGGCAGTCCGGCTCTTAAAACCATAGCGTTACCATCTCCAGTACAAGTATGTGCAGATGTCGAGGAATAATAAGTCTTTCCATAACCTCCTGTTGCTATTATTGTTATATGAGATCTAAATCTATGAATAGTTCCATCATTTAAATTCCAGGCTATAAGACCCTTGCACTCGCCATTTTTCATTAATAAATCTAGAGCAAAATACTCAATAAAAAATTCTGTATTATGTTTTAGTGCTTGTCCATACATAGTATGCAATATTGCATGACCTGTTCTATCTGCCGCTGCGCAAGTTCTTTGAACAGTTTCATTACCATAATTTTTGGTCATTCCACCAAAAGGTCTTTGATAAATTTTTCCATCCTCAGTACGGCTAAATGGAACTCCATATCTTTCTAATTCTAAAACAGCTCTTGGAGCTTCCTTGCACAAGTATTCTATACAATCTTGATCTCCTAACCAGTCTGCACCTTTGACTGTATCGTACATATGCCATCTCCAATCATCCTCTCCCATATTACCCAGTGCTGCTGATATACCACCCTGTGCCGCTGATGTATGACTTCGTGTTGGAAATACTTTAGAAATACAAGCTGTTTTTAATCCAGCCTCACTTAAGCCAACAGCTGCTCTTAAACCTGCACCTCCAGCTCCCAGTACCACAACGTCATACTCATGCTCTGTAACTTTATATGAACTCATAAACTTAATTTAAATAATAAAAGTAGTGTTAATATAGGTATTGTTATAGCAAAAAAATAGAGTGATTTGTTTGCGACATTTTTTAATTTTTGATCCTTAATATAGTCTTCAAAAACCTCGCTAATACTAAGTGATGAGAAAAAATAAGCAAAAATAATAAAAAAAGAAAATAAAAGTTTTGATGGCTGGCTGGTGAAAAACAATAGAACTTCTTCATAAGTTTTGTCGTAAATAGATACTAAATTGAATAAAAACCAAAGCATCAATGGAATTAATATTACTGAACTTATTTTTAAAAATATCCATTTTTTAGTTGCATTAATCATAAAAAAATTCCTTGTCCAAAAATAAAAATAAAAATTGTTAAAATAAAAGATCCAAAAATAACTATAAGACCAGTTATATTTGAAATTTTTAACTCAAATCCAAATCCTAAATCCCAAAATAGATGTCTAATTTCACTTAAAATTTGAAAAGAAAAAGACCAAGTTGTGCCAATAATTATAAACTTGCCCAAAAAAGTTTCAAAAAAATTTTGAATTAATTCGTAATTCGCATTTCCTAAAAGCAGAAGCGATACCCAAAAACAAATTAACGTAATTATAACTATGTTAATAATTCCAGTTATTCTATGACAAATTGAAACCAAAGATGATATATGCCAATCATAAATCTGTATATGAGGTGATAAAGGATTATTATCTTTCATTATTTATTTTTTAAATAAGATTCAGCTATTTCTACAGCATTTAATGCTGCGCCTCTTAATAAATTATCGGAAACACACCATAAATTGACTGTATTTTTTTTGCTACTGTCTTTTCTAATTCTAGAAATAAAAGTTTCATTTTTTCCTTCTGCTTCTACTGGTGTTATGTATCCTCCATCTTTTCTCTCATCAACTACTTTACATCCTTCTGCGTTATCCAAAGATTGAGAAATTTTTTCTAAAGAGAAAGGCTTTTCAAATTCTATGTTTAGCGATTCAGCATGAGAAACCATTACTGGAATTCTTACACAAGTTGCAGTTAGTTCAATATTATCATCTAATATTTTTTTTGTTTCATTGATCATTTTTAATTCTTCTTTGGTATATCCATCTTTATCAAAAGCATCAATATGAGGAATAGCATTGAATGCAATTTGTTTAGTAAAATTTTTTGAACTTATTTGTTTGTTTTCTAAAGAAAGTCTAGTTTGTTCTACTAATTCATCCATTGGTGCTTTTCCAGCTCCAGATGTAGATTGATAAGTGGAAATGACTACTCTTTTAATATTAAATAAATCATGCAATGGTTTTAAAATTATAACAAGTTGAGCAGTTGAACAATTTGGATTTGCAATAATATTTTTTTTCATATTTTTCAGAGCATCTGAATTAACCTGTGGAACAACTAAAGGAACCTCAGGATCCATTCTAAAATAACTTGAATTATCAATAACTACTGAGTGTTTTGCTGCAAGTGGAGCGTATTTTTCAGAAATTTTTCCTCCTGCTGAGAAAAAAGTAATTTTAGCCTTTGAAAAATCAAAGCTTTCTAAAGCTTCAATTTCAATCTCTTGACTTTTAAATTTTAATTTTGATCCAGCGCTTTTAGAAGATGCAACTAAATATAAGTTATCTATAGAAAAATTTTTTTTTTCTAAAACTTCTATAATTTTTCTTCCAACATTTCCTGTTGCTCCTACAATTGCTATATCCATGATGATTTAGTTATACTAAATGAAAGGTAAATCGCAAACTTTTCCCTCAAAAATACTACCATTTATTGATATTTTAAATGTTTGAGAAACTTTAAAGTAAGGTTTATCCAACATTGCAATACCTATTACTTTTTTAAAATGTGGTGAGTAAACTCCAGATCTTAATTCTCCAATTTTTAAACTTTTTTCATTAATAAGATCGATAGATTTTGATACATTTATTTCTTTTGACTCAATCATTACCCCCATTAATTTCCTTGAAATACCATTTTTTTTGACATCTTTTAGTTTTTGTTTTCCAAGAAAATTTACATCACTTTCTAAATTCACATATTTATCTAAACCACATTCTAGTGGATTATCACCGTTATCCATATCATTACCATAAGATAGTAAAGCACTTTCAATTCTCTCAATTAAATTTGGACATCCTGGTTTAACATTGAATTCTTTTCCTACTTCAAATAATTCATCATATAAAGCAAGTCCAGATTTTGTATTTTCAACATAAATTTCATAACCTCCTTGTTTTGACCACCCTGATTTTGCAATCAAATGTTTTGCTCCTGAAAATTCAAAATAATCAAAACCAAAAAATTTCATTTCGGTAATTTTTTTTCCAAATATTTTTTCCATAAGTTTATAAGATTTTGGTCCTTGTACAGCTAAAATATCAACATTTGGTTCAAATATTTTAACATCAAATTTATTTCCAATAGCTAAACCTTTTGCAAATAAAATTACATCTGAGTCAGCTATTGAAACCCACCAACGTTGTTCATCTAATTTTAATATAACTGGATCATTTATTAAGCCTGCATTATCATCTATAATTGGACAATAATAACACCTGCCAACTTTCGATTTTGAAAGATCTCTACATGTCATTAGTTGAACTAATTTTGCAGAATCTTTTCCTGAAATTTCAACTTGTCTTTCACCAGCAACATCCCAAACTTGAACGTTTTCTTTTAGATGGTGATAAGAATCCTCTAATGAACCAAATGCTGCAGGCAAAAGCATATGATTATAGGATGTATAAGCGGTAACACCTTGCTTTTCAATTCTTGAGGTATAAGGCGTACTTCTAAGTCTTCTAGATCTAGCTATTGAATAATTTTTCATTCTTATAATTATGTTAAAAATTCTTTTACAAGTTTTCTCATTTCAAATGCTTTTTCAAAAATTATCATATGTCCACAATTATCAATTATTTTTTTTTTTGAGTTTTTTATCATTGTAGCCATTTTATTTCCTACTTCTAATGGTACCATTTTATCTAAGTCTCCAAATATACATAATGTTGGACAATTTATTTTTTTTAAAGATTCTTTACCGTTCTTGTAGTTGTTACACGCGTTTAAGTCTACTGCCAAAATTTCTCTAATTTCTCTTGAAGAATTAATTATTTTTTTTACAGGATTTCCACCTATGAAAGCCTTTGAACCTTCATAACCCCATTTCATCATTAATAGCACTGATTTTTCATCCCCAGCTTCAGCTAAATCTATTAAATCCTGATTAACTGGCAATTTATAAGATCCTGCCACTAAAATTAATTTATCTATTAAATTAGGATATCTGGAAGCAAAATCAATTCCAACTAGACAGCCTTGTGAATGACCAATGAAATTAATCTTACTTATCTTTAATTTATCCATAAGTTGGATAACCCAATCAGAAATTTCCTCAATAGATTTTATTGCTGGTCCCTCAGAATTTCCATGACCAGGAAGGTCTATAGATAATACATTAAATCCTTGTGAAGCATAAAATTGCTCGTGAAGAGACCACACTATGTGCGTTAACCCGCTACCATGCATTAATAATACATACGGTTTAGATTTATCAAAATCTAATCCACCCGTCGAGACGAATACGTCTTTCTCGTTTACGTCTAAATTCAGTTTAACTCCTTGGCCTTTTTTCTAAGTTCAAATTTTTGAATTTTTCCAGTTGATGTTTTTGGAAGTACACAAAATTCAACTTTTTTAGGAACTTTAAAACTTGCGAGAGTTTCTTTGCAAAAAGAAATTAATTCTTTCTCCGTAACCGGTTTATCTTTAACCATTTCAATAAATGCACATGGTACTTCACCCCATTTTTCATCAGGTTTTGCAACTACTGCAGCAATAGACACAGAGGGATGTTTTGCTAAGGTATTTTCTATTTCTATAGAGGATATATTTTCTCCACCTGAAATAATTATATCTTTAGATCTGTCTTGTATTTTTACATATCCATCTGGATGCATTACTGCCAAATCTCCTGTATGAAACCATCCACCTTTCATGGCTTTATCAGTAGCATCTTTGTCTTTAAAGTAACCCTTCATTACAACGTTTCCTCTTATCATTATCTCTCCAATTGTTTTACCGTCTCTTGGAACTTCTTTCATAGTTTCTGGATCCATAATTGTTACCCCTTCTGTGTTAGGATACCTTACTCCTTGTCTTGCTTTAATTTCATTTTGCTTTTCTTCTTCTAGCTCATTCCAAGAATCATTCCACGCACATTGGGTTACATGCCCGTAGGTTTCAGTCAAGCCATAAACATGCATTACTTCAAACCCAAGACTTTTCATTTTTTTAAAAATTATACTTGGAGGTGGGGCTCCTGCAGTTAATACATATACTTTATGTTTTAATTTTTTTCTGTCACTTTCTGGTGCTCCAGTAATCATATTTAAAACAATGGGTGCTCCACCAAAATGAGTAACATCATATTTTTCTATTAGTTCAAAAATTTTTTTAATATCAATATTTCTAAGACAAATTGTTCGACCATTTAACATTGGAACAGTCCATGGATAACACCAACCATTACAATGAAACATAGGAACGATAGTTAAAAAATTTAATCTATTTGGCATATTCCAAGCAGTAGCACTACCTGTAGACATTAAATATGATCCTCTATGATGATAAACTACTCCTTTTGGATTACCTGTTGTTCCTGAAGTATAACTTAATGAAATAGCTTGCCATTCATCATCTGGCATTTTCCAAACAAAATTTTCATCACCTGTGTTTAAAAATTCTTCGTATTCAAGATCACCAATTTTTTCTAATTTAGATTGATCAGCGAACTTATCATTTATATCAATTATAGTAATTTTTTTTTTAATATTACTTAATGCCTTTTTAACTTCGGTATGTAGCTGACGATCAACAACTAATACTTTTGCGTCGCTATGCTCCAAAATATATGCAATGGTTTTTGCATCTAATCTAATATTAATTGTATTTAATACTCCTCCAGTCATTGGTACAGAGTAATGAGCTTCAAAAATTTCTGGCGTATTGAAAGCTAAAAATGAGACTGTGTCTCCTTTGTTAATACCAATCTTTTTTAAAGCACTCGCAAATTTAACACACCTTTTATAAACTTCATTCCATGTATACTTTCTATCTTCATAGATTATTGCCTCATAATTAGGATAAATATCTTTTGCTCTTTGTAAAAAAGATAGTGGGGTTAATGGAACAAAATTGGCATTATTTTTGTCTAAATTTTTTTCGTAATCACTCATAATTAATTAAATTTAAAATCCATTATATACTTACTTCCAGTAGTTGCTGATAAATAATGACTTTCTACTCTAGGTAACACTCTATTGAAGTAAAAATTAGCAGTTTGTATTTTGTCTTCATAAAAAACTTTATTATTTTCATATTCTTTATAACTAACCTCCAAAACTTTAATCCAAGAATATCCAACAGCAACATAACCAAGTACTCTTAAATAATCATTTGAGGCTGCGTTAGCATCATCTTTTGAACTTTTGATTTTTTCTTTCATCCACTTTGAAAAAATATTTAATTTATCAATATATTTTTTCAATTTTTCTACAAATGGCTTCAAATTTTGATCACTTTCATTTAAATCATTTGTCATCAAGTTAATATATCTTCCTATAATATCCCCGTTCTTATTTACTAATTTACGAAAAACTAAATCAATTGCCTGAATAGAATTGGTGCCTTCGTAGATGGGGGTTATTCTATTATCTCTATACAATTGTTCAATGCCTTGATCTTTTGTGTAACCATATCCACCATAAATCTGCATAGCATCGCTTGTTATTTCCATTCCCAAATCTGAAAATAAAGATTTAACAACTGGTGTCATTAACGAAACCATATCTGTCGCCTCTTGCTTAATTTTAGGATCGCTATGATACAAACTTACTTCCGTTTGCTGTGACAACCAAAAACATAAGGCTCTTTCTCCTTCAATGATCGACTTCATGTTTAACAAAGATTTTCTAATATCAGCATGCTCTATAATAAAATCTGCACTTCCATTCTGAGTATTATTTTTTGTACTTTTTCCTTGTTTTCTTTCCTTCGCATAATTTAATGAATTTTGGTAAGCAATTTCTGATAATCCTAAACCTTGAATTCCTACAACGATTCTCTCTAAGTTCATCATTGTAAACATTTGACTTAATCCTTTATTTTTTGGTCCAATCATATAACCAACTGCCTCGTCAAAATTTAATACACAAGTTGCTGAACCTTTTATTCCCATTTTAGTCTCAATAGATCCAGTTGATATTCCATTTCTTGATCCGATCGTTCCATCTTCTTTAACAATAAATTTTGGAACTAAAAATAAACTTATTCCTTTTGTACCTGCTGGTGAGTCTGATGCACGAGCTATAACTAAATGAATAATATTTTCTGTTAAATCATGATCTCCAGATGTTATAAACATTTTCTGCCCTGTTATCTTATAAGTTCCATCCTTTTGCTCTACAGCTTTTGTTTTGAGTAATCCTAAATCTGTTCCACAGACTGGTTCAGTTAAGCACATTGTGCCACTCCACTTTCCTTCAACCATTTTAGGAAGATATCTATCTTTTATTTCTTCAGTCGCATGGTGATGAATGCAATTATAAGCACCTAAAGTAAGTTCACTATATAATTTAAAAGCTAGACTCGAAGATGATAGCATTTCGTCAAAAAATGCACTAACAGTTCTAGGCATACCTTGCCCTCCATACTTTGGGTCGCAAGATAAAGATGTCCAACCATCATTAATAAATTTTTTATACGCCTCTTTATAGCCTGGTGGTGTTCTAACAACTCCATTTTCTAAAACAGTAGGATTTTCATCTCCAGCTTTTGCAAGTGGAAGAATTAAATTTTGATTTATTTTTGCTGCTTCCTCTAATATATTTTTTACAAGATCAGTAGTTACTTCTTTGTACCTTTCAATTTCTTTATAATTTTTATTATCTCTAAGCTTGTCATATAGAAAAAGCATATCTTCAACCGGTGCATTATATGTTGGCATAATTTTATTTTATTTGAATTATACAATTATTTCAATTTTGAAATAATCGCATCTCCCATTTCTTTAGTAGATACTTCTTTTTTACCTTTTTCAGCGATGTCTTTTGTTCTTAAACCGTCATTTAATACATCTTCTACAGCTTTTTCTAAATCACCTGCATCCTTATCTAAGTCTAATGAATATCTAAGCGCCATAGCAAAACTTAAAATTGTTGCAATCGGGTTAGCCAATCCTTTTCCCGCAATATCTGGGGCTGAACCATGTATAGGTTCATACATGGCTCTCATTTTACCATCTTTATTTTTTGCACCTAGTGATGCTGAAGGCAAAAGTCCTAATGATCCAGTTAACATTGAAGCCTGATCCGATAACATATCACCAAATAAATTATCTGTTACAATTACATCGAATTGCTTTGGGTTTCGTAGTAATTGCATTGAGCAATTATCAGCAAGCATATGATTTAATTCTACTTCTTTATATTCTTCATCATGAAGTGCCTGAACCTCCTCTTTCCAAAGTTGTCCTGCTTCCATTACATTTGATTTTTCACAAGACGTAACTTTATTTTTCCTTTTTTTTGCTAATTCAAAAGCTACTTTTGCTACTCTTATAATCTCACTACTTGTATAAGTGTGAGTATTAATACCTTTTCTTTCGCCATTATCTATTGGCTTAATTCCTCTGGGCTCTCCAAAATATATTCCTCCGGTAAGTTCTCTTACAATCATAATATCAAGACCCGAAACAATTTCAGGTTTAAGAGTTGAAGCATCAACAAGCTGTTTAAAGCATATTGCTGGCCTTAAATTTGCAAATAATTTTAATTCCTTTCTTAATTTTAATAATGCTCTTTCAGGTTTTTTTGAAAATTCAATATTATCCCATTTTGGTCCACCAACAGCACCTAACATTACTACTTCACTCTCTAAAGCTTTATAAAAAACTTCATCTGTTATTGGAGTTCCATATTTATCATAAGATACTCCTCCAACTAAATCTTCATCAATTTGAAAATCTAAAGATCTTTTCGTATTAAGCCATTTAATAACTTTTTTGACTTCATTTATTACTTCTGGTCCAATGCCATCCCCTGGCAAAAGTAAAATTTTTCTTTTTTTTACTTTAATCATTAAATATCCATGGTTTATTATTTTTTAAATTCTTTTCAAAAGAAGTTATTTTGTCTGACTTTTCTAAAGAAAGGGCAATATCGTCAAGTCCTTCTAATAAACACTTTTTTTTAAATGGATCAATATCAAATTTAGCTTCATTGTTCCCATAAACAATCTTTTGTTCATTTAAATCAACTGATATTTCTTCTTTCCTATGAGAATACTCAGATAGTTCCTTTATTTTTTCTTCTTCTAAAATAATTGGTAAAATTCCATTTTTAAAACAATTATTATAAAAAATATCTGCATAACTGGAACTAATAACACAAGTTATACCAAAATCTAATAATGCCCATGGAGCATGTTCTCTAGAAGATCCGCAACCAAAATTTTTTCCAGTAATTAATATTTTTGAATTATCATATGGTTTCTGATTAAGAATAAAATCCTCAATTTTATTTCCTTCATCATCATATCTCAATTCAAAAAATAAATTTTTTCCTAATCCGGTCCTTTTTATAGTTTTCAAAAATTGTTTAGGGATAATCATATCTGTATCTATATTTACAATGGGCAAATAAGCAGGGATACTTTTTATAGAAATAAATTTTTTCATTTAATTTTGATACTTTCTTACATCATCAAGATTTCCTGAAATAGCTGCAGCTGCTGCCATCCCCGGACTAACCAAATGTGTTCTTCCGCCTCTTCCCTGTCTTCCTTCAAAGTTTCTGTTTGACGTGGATGCACATCTTTCTTCGGGCTTTAATTTGTCCGCATTCATAGCAAGACACATAGAACAACCAGGTTCTCTCCATTCAAATCCAGAACTGATAAAAATTTTATCTAATCCTTCTTGTTCTGCTTGTTGTTTAACCAATCCAGACCCTGGCACTACCATTGCTTCAACGTGAGAAGCTTTAGTTTTATTTTTTAATATTTTTGCCGCTTCTCTTAAATCTTCAATTCTTCCATTTGTACAGCTCCCAATAAAAACTTTATCTATCTTTATATCTTTTGCTGCCGTATCCGGCTTTAATCCCATATATTTTAAAGATCTTTCTATTGAATTTTTTCTATCTGTATCTTTTTCATCATTCGGATTTGGCACTTTGCCTTCAATAGTAATTACATCTTGAGGAGAGGTGCCCCAAGTAACCATTGGTAAAATTTCTTTTCCTTCTAGACTTATTTCTTTATCAAATTTAGCATCACGATCAGATTTTAAATTTTTCCAATTATTCAATGCCTTCTCCCAATTTTCTTTCTTTGGCGACATTGGTTTGTCTTTTAAATAATCAAAAATTTTCTGATCAGGTTCAATAAGTCCTGCTCTAGCTCCACCTTCAATTGTCATATTGCAAATTGTCATTCTTTGTTCGACGCTTAAAGACGATATTAAGCTTCCAGAATATTCAATTACACATCCTGTACCCCCAGCAGTACCAATTTTTCCTATAATTTGTAAAATTACATCTTTTGAGGTTACTCCTAAAGGAAGTTTTCCATTTACGTTAATTCTAAAATTTTTTGCTTTTTTTTGTACCAATGTTTGAGTCGCTAATACATGTTCAACTTCAGATGTTCCTATCCCAAAAGCTAATGACCCAAAAGCTCCATGTGTTGCTGTATGACTATCACCACAAACAATAACTGTTCCAGGTTGTGTAAAACCTTGCTCGGGACCAATTATATGAACAATACCTTGTCGTTTATCGTTCATTCCAAAAAGTTTTATTCCAAATTGTTTGCAGTTAGCTTCCAAAGTATCTACTTGTATTTTAGATTCTTTATCATCTATTCCTTTGCTTCTGTCTGTTGTTGGAACATTGTGATCTGCAACAGCCAGAGTTAAACTAGGCTGTCTTACATTTCTATTTGAATTTCTTAAACCTTCAAATGCCTGAGGACTTGTAACCTCATGAATTAAATGTCTATCAACAAATAACAAAGATGTTCCATCTTCTTGTTGATAAACAAGATGTTCATTCCAAATTTTATCGTAAAGTGTATAGGGCATTTAGAAAAAAATTATTTTTTCTTTTCAAGATTTTCTTTTTTTACTTTTTTAGCTTCTGCTTTTGGTTCTTCTTTTTTAGCTTCTGCTTTTGGTTCTTCTTTTTTATTTTCTTCAGTTTTTACTGGAGCTAAATTTTCTTCAATAACTTCTTCTTGTTTAACTTCAACATCAATTCCAATTTTTTTCTTAATCTTTTCTACAATTCTTGCTGATTTTCCAGTTCTATCTCTCAAATAATACAGTTTAGCTCTTCTAACTTTTCCAGATCTAATAACTTTAATTGAGCTAATAATAGAACTATACAGAGCAAAAGTTCGTTCTACGCCTTCTCCAAAGGAAACTTTTCTTACTGTAAAGGATGTATTAATATCCCTATTTTTTTTTGCAATACAAACACCTTCAAAGTACTGAATTCTATCTCTTTTTCCCTCGGTTATTCTAACACCAACCTTAATTATATCGCCTGGAAAAAATTCAGGTAATTTTTTTTCAGCTAAAATTTTTTTAACATTAGCTTGATTAATTTCTTCAATTGTTTTCATGTTTATATTTATCAAATTAATTCTTTTTATATTTTTGCCATAAATCTGGTCTTCGGTCGCGTGTTATAGCCTCTGATTGAGATAAACGCCAGTCTTTAATTTTGGCATGATCTCCAGATAATAGTACTTCTGGAACTGTTTTTTCTTCCCAGATCTGAGGTTTTGTAAATTGTGGATATTCTAACAAACCATTTTCAAAACTTTCTTCATTTTTTGACATATCATTTCCAATAACTCCAGGTAATAGTCTTAATACACTATCTATTACAACAAAAGCTGCAGTTTCACCTCCAGAAAGAACATAGTCTCCAATACTAATTTCTTCTATATTTCTTGTATTTAAAATTCTTTCATCAACTCCTTCAAAATGTCCACAAATTAAGTTAATACCATTTCCTTTGGAAATTTGTTTTGCAGTTTTTTGATCAAACATTTTTCCTCTTGGAGATAAATAAAAAATTTTTTCATTTGCATTTATATTTTTATCAATAGATTTTGCTAAAACATCAGGTTTTAAAAGCATACCAGATCCTCCACCAAATG
>CACDII010000009.1 GCA_902552985.1 uncultured Pelagibacteraceae bacterium | reverse complement strand
TATTCTCCATCCTGTCATGGCATAAGATTTACTAACACCGTTCATTGTAAGTGTTCTATTTTTTAAATTTGATATTTGAGCAATAGTAAAATATTTAGATTTATCATAAGAAATATGTTCATAAATATCGTCGCTTAAAATATGAATTTTTTTATATTTAGTTAATACTTTAGATAGTTTTACAATCTCTGCTTTTGTATAACTTGCTCCTGTAGGATTTGAAGGTGAATTTAGTATTAACCATTTCGTTTTTTTTGAAATAGCTTTTTTTAGTTTAGCAGGTGTAATTTTAAAACTATCAGCTTCATTACATTTTACAATTTTTGGTTTTCCACCTGCTAAAAGAACCATGTCCGGATAAGAAACCCAAAATGGCGCAGGAATAATTACTTCATCACCTCTATTTAAAGTTGCCATGAATGTATTATACAGAACTTGTTTACCACCTGTTCCTACAGTTATTTCTTCCTTCGAATACTTTAAATTGTTTTCTTTTTTAAATTTTTTGATTATTGCTTTTTTTAAATCTGGAGTTCCATCAACTGCTGTATATTTAGTATCGCCTCTCCTAATAGCTTTTATACCAGCATTCTTAATATTGTTTGGTGTATCAAAATCTGGTTCTCCTGCTCCTAAGCCAATTACATCTTTGCCAGCTGCTCTTAATTCCCTAGCTTTTTGAGTAACAGCTATTGTAGGCGATGGTTTAATTCTTTTTAAACTATCTGATATTATGCTCATTGAAATATAAAATTATTCTAATACGTTGTTTAATATATGGAAAATACTTATCAAGATCTAATTACAGATATCCAGAGTAAAAATCCAAAAATTAGTGGAAAACTTGAAGGTGGTAAAAAATTCAAAATTAAATCTGATTTTAAGCCTGCTGGTGATCAGCCAGAAGCTATTAAAAAATTGGTCCAGAGCGCTAATAAGGGAGAATTCAATCAAGTTCTTCTTGGAGTAACAGGATCAGGAAAAACCTTTACAATGGCGAAGGTGATTGAGGCAACAAACAGACCAGCATTAATTTTAGCTCCAAACAAAACTCTTGCTGCGCAGCTTTACGGTGAGATGAAAGGTTTCTTTCCAGACAACGCTGTCGAATATTTTGTCTCCTATTATGACTATTATACGCCTGAAGCATATGTGCCTAGATCAGATACGTATATCGAAAAAGAAGCTTCAATTAATGAACAGATAGATAGAATGAGACACTCAGCTACAAGATCTCTTTTAGAAAGAGATGATGTTTTAATTGTTGCTAGTGTATCTTGTATTTACGGTCTTGGATCAGTTGAAGCATACAGCAAGATGACATTAACCCTTCAAAAAAATTATGAATATAACAGAGAACAAATAATCAAATCTTTAGTAGCCCTACAGTATAAAAGAAATGACCAAAATTTTTATAGAGGAACTTTTAGGGCGAGGGGTGAGTATCTTGAAATTTTTCCCTCACATTTAGAAGACAGAGCTTGGAGACTGAGTCTATTTGGAGATAAACTAGAAAAAATTGAGGAATTTGATCCATTAACTGGGGATCAAGTTAGAGAATTAAATTTAATTAAAGTATATGCAAACAGTCACTATATAACTCCTAAGCCAACTGTAGAGCAAGCAATCATCAATATCAAAAAAGAGCTTGAAATAACTTTGAAAAAACACAAAGCCGAAAATAAATTACTAGAAGCACAAAGATTAGAAGAGCGAACAAAGTTTGACTTGGAAATGATCGAAGCAACAGGTTCATGCGCTGGAATCGAAAATTACTCAAGATTTTTATCTGGAAGAAAACCTGGCGAACCTCCTCCTACTCTATTTGAATATTTTCCTGATAACACTTTAGTATTTGTAGACGAGTCTCATGTAACAGTGCCTCAGCTTAATGGTATGTTTAAAGGAGATAGATCTAGAAAAAGCACTCTTGCAGAGTATGGTTTTAGACTTCCTTCATGTATGGATAATAGGCCTCTAAAATTTGAAGAATGGGACATGATGAGAACTCAAACAGTTTTTGTATCTGCTACTCCTGGACCTTGGGAGTTAGAGCAAACAAAAGGGAAATTTATTGATCAAGTAATAAGACCCACTGGTCTTATAGATCCAAATGTAGAAATTAGACCTGCAAAAAACCAAGTGGATGATTTAATGCATGAATGTAAAAAAGTTGTTGAAAAAAACTATAGAGTATTAGTCACAACATTAACCAAAAAAATGGCAGAAGATTTAACTGAATATCTTCATGAAAACGGAATAAAGGTAAGATACTTACACTCAGATATTGATACTCTTGAAAGAATTGAAATCATGAGAGATTTAAGAATGGGAGTATTTGATGTATTGGTTGGAATAAATTTGTTAAGAGAGGGACTTGATATACCAGAATGTGCTTTGGTTGGGATTTTAGATGCAGATAAGGAGGGTTTCTTGAGATCTGAAACATCACTTATACAAACCATTGGAAGAGCTGCACGAAATGTTGAGGGAAAAGTAATTCTTTATGCTGATAAGGAAACTAAAAGCATAAAAAAAGCAATTCAAGAGACAGATAGAAGAAGACAAATACAACTTAATTACAATAAAAAAAATAATATTGATGCAAAATCAGTAAAGAAAGAAATCAGTGATATTTTAGAAAGTGTTTATGAAAAAGATTATGTAAAAGTTAGTGAAGGCTCTAATATAGGTGGAAACCTAAAAAAACACCTAAAAGCATTAAATAAGAAGATGAAGGATTCTGCGTCTAATTTAGAATTTGAAGAAGCTGCAAAAATAAGAGATGAAATAAGAAAACTTGAAAGTACAGAACTAGAAATTACTTTAAATCCAAAAATAAGACAGTACGATGTTAAAAATAAACTCTACCCTAAAGGAAGATCAACAATGGGAATGCCTGGAACTAGGGCACAAAAAGGAAAGAAAAAATGGAAGCAAAGAAAATAATCATAACTGGAGGTGCAACTCGTATTGGGGCTGCTATAGCTAAAAGGCTTGCAGGCCGTGGGGTAGAAATTATTATACATTTTAATAAATCTAAATCTAATGCAGAAAAATTAAAAAAAGAATTATCAAAAAAGCAAACTAAAGTTTATCTTGTTAAAGGAGATTTAAGCAAAGAGACAGATATTAATAAAATTTTAAAATTTTCCAAATCTAAATTAAAATATTTTGATTGTTTAATTAATAATGCTTCTTTATTTGAAAATGATAAACTTGAAAATTTCACAACTGATAGCTGGGGTAAACATTTAAGAACAAATTTAAGAGCGCCAGCACTTTTATCAAAATTATTTGCTAAAAATATTAAAGGTAAAAATAACAATATAATTAATATTATTGATCAGAGAGTTTTTAAACTCACACCATATTTTTTCTCTTATACAATAAGCAAAACAGGACTTTATACTCTAACTAAAACAAGTGCTATGAGTCTTGCTCCAAATATAAGGGTAAATGGTATTGCGCCTGGTCCAACTTTAAAAAATAAAAGACAGTCTGAAAAACACTTTAAAAAACAATACATGGAAACACCTCTTAAAAGACAAGTAGATGTTGGACAAATATGTAACGCTGTTGACTTTTTTATTAAAAATAGATCTATTACAGGTCAAGTAATTTCCATTGACAGTGGTCAAAGTTTAAACTGGCAAACACCAGATATAATGGGCGGCAAAGAATGAAAAAAAATAACCTTAAAATAGTAAAGATAGATAAAAATAAGAGCTTTTTTAATTACGAAAAAAAAGTTTTAGTTAAACATTTAGTATTAGATCTAAAGCTTGGTTATTACGATTTTGAAAAGATCAAAACCCAAAAGGTTAAGTTTTCATTAGAAGTCGACTACGAAGATAAAAATCCGTCAAGTGATAAAGATATTAAATCAATTGTAAACTACGCAAAAATTGTAAAATTAATTAAAAAATTAGTTAAAAATAAGCATTATAACTTTTTAGAAACACTTGCTGAAGATGTTTTTGATGAATTATTTAAAGATAAAAGAATCGATAAAATTAGTCTTCAAATTGAAAAATTAGAAATAATGAAAGATTGTTCATCGGTAGGAATTCAAATTTCTAAAAAAAGAAGTCATGATTAGTTCTGAAATAGGAAAAGAGGCAATTAAAAAAGAACTCCCATTAATACCTAAGCTTCCTGGAGTTTATAGAATGCTTAATTCAAAGAATGAAATATTGTACGTTGGAAAAGCAAAAAATCTCCCTAATAGATTAAAAAGTTATATTGCAGAAAAAAATCATATAATAAGAACAGAAAGAATGTTGTCTCAAACAAAAAAAATTGAGATAACAACTACGTCAAATGAAAGTGAAGCCCTTCTTTTAGAGGCAAATTTAATAAAAAAATATAAACCAAAGTTTAATATTCTTTTAAGAGATGATAAATCATTTCCATTTATTTTTATTGGAAACAAAGATGAATGGCCACAAATAAAAAGACATAGAGGAAAAAAATCTAAAGAAGGATTTTATTTTGGGCCATTTGCTTCTGCTGGTTCAGCCAATTGGACCATTAAAATGATTCAAAAAATTTTTCACTTAAGAGTTTGTGATGATACTGTTTTTAAAAATAGAGAACGACCGTGTATTTTGTATCAAATTAAAAGATGTTCAGGACCATGTGTTGGTTATATTAATAAAGAAGAATATAAAAGATCAGTTGATGATGCTATTGAATTTGTTTCAGGTAAATCAAGAAGAATACAAAAAAATCTTTCAAATCAAATGGAAAATGCTAGTGAAAATTTAGATTTTGAAAAAGCAGCAATATTACGAGATAGAATTAAATCCTTAAATATTATTCAGTCGTCACAAAGAATTAACGAAGCAAACTTATTAGAAGCAGATGTAATTGCTGGATACAAAGAGTCAGGTAAAGCATGTATACAAGTATTTTTTTATAGGTCTAAACAGAATTGGGGGAATCAAGCTTTTTTCCCTAAACATGATCCAGACGAAAAATTAAGTAATATTTTAAATTCATTTATTTCCCAATTCTATGAAAACAAAAATGTCCCATCTTTAATTATATTATCGGAAGATATTAAAGAAAAAAATTTAATTGAAAAAACGCTTTCTAAAAAAGAAAGTAAACATATTAATATTTCAGTTGCAAAAAAAGGATCAAAATTAAAAGTTATCAATCAAGCAATTAAAAATGCGAAAGATAGTTTAAATAGAAAACTTTATGAAAGCCAAAATAATAAAGAACTATTTGATTCTGTCTCTAAGAAATTTAATCTAGAAACAAACATAAGTCTAATTGAAGTTTACGATAATAGCCATATCCAAGGAACTAATAGCGTCGGAGCTTTAATTGCATACGGTGAGGAAGGTTTTGTTAAAAAAAGGTACAGAAAATTCAATATTAAGAAAAAAGATAACGAACAAGATGATTATGGAATGATGAGAGAAGTTCTAAATAGAAGATTTAAAAGAGCGATCCAAGAAAAAGATGGTTTTCTATCATTTCCAGATTTAGTGATGATTGATGGAGGTAAAGGACAATATTCTGTAGCTAGAGAAACTATGAACGAACTAGGTTTGCATGACATACCAGTTATAGCCATTGCGAAAGGTAAATATAGAAATAGCGGGAATGAAACTTTTTTTCACAATGGCAAAGATTTTAAATTTGAAAAAAACGATCCTACCCTCTTTTTTCTCCAAAGAATAAGGGATGAGTCTCATAGATTTGCTGTGAGCGCACATAGAGCAAAAAGAAAAAAAGGAATAACAAAATCTCTTCTGGATCAAATAGAAGGTATTGGATCAATGAGAAAAAGGGCTTTATTAAATCATTTTGGATCAGCAAGAGCAGTTGAATCTGCGAGCTTAGACGAGATAAAAACTGTAGAAGGAGTTGAAGAAAAAGTTGCAAAAAAAATATATAATTTTTTCCACGAATGAAAATAAAAATACCTAATTACTTAACTATTGGCAGAATTATAATAGTGCCCTTTTTTGTCATTGCATTTTACTTCCCTGGATTTTATGGAGATGTTATTCCATTGGCATTATTTGTTATTGCTTCCTTTACTGATTTTTTAGATGGTTTATTGGCTCGAATGTTCAAAGAAGAATCAAAACTTGGAGAACTTTTAGATCCAATAGCTGATAAAATTATTGTAGCTACTGCCTTAATTTTATTAGTTATGAATGGAACTATCAAAAATTATGAAGTAATAGCAGCAATTATAATATTAACTAGAGAAATACTTATTTCTGGATTGAGAGAATTTTTAGCTAAAGGAAAAATAAAACTTCCCGTATCAAATCTTGCAAAACTAAAAACTTTTTTGCAAATGTTTTCAATAGCAATTTTATTAACTGGTGAAACGGGAAATAAAATAATTAACTTTGAAGATTACAATGCTCAAACTATTGGCATAATATTGTTATGGTTGTCGGCATTTTTAACTTTATACACTGGTTATGATTATCTTAGAAAAGGAATCGATCACGCTATATCTGAAGACGAAAAAAATTAAGCAGCTTTCTTTTTTCTGACTAACTTTTCATAACTTGAGGATAGGTCTAATATTAAATCACAAACTTTGTAATTATGTTCGGCGATTTTTGAAATAGGTGTAACCTCTGCAGCGGTACCTGTTAAAAAGCATCCAACAAATTTAGAAAGTTCTTCTGGCGAAATTTTTCTTTCATTTACTTTGATAGTTTTAGATTTAGCTATTTCAATTACTGTTCTTCTAGTTATTCCATCCAAAAAACAATCTGGAGTTGGAGTGTGCAACTCTCCTTTTTTGTCCTTAAAAAATATATTTGCTCCAGTAGCCTCAGCAATATTACCATCATGATCAAGCATTAAAGAATCGGCATATCCTTGTCTCTCTGCTTCGTGTTTTGAAAGAGTACAAATCATATACAATCCTGCGGCTTTAGTATCCCAAGGAATTGTGTTTGGAGCTGGTCTTCTCCATTTAGAAATGTTTAATTTAATTCCTTCAAGTTTTAATTTTGAATCAAAATAAGTGCCCCATTCCCATGTGGCTATTGCTACATGTATTTTTGTTTGTTGAGCAGAAACAGCCATCATTTCACTTCCTCTCCACACAAAAGGTCTGACATATCCGTTTTTAACATTTTGTGAAGAAACAATTTTCTTAATTGCACTATTTATTTCATCTTTAGAATAGGGAATTTTTATATCCATCCTTTTAGCTGAATGGAAAAGTCTATCTGTATGTTCCTCTAATTTAAATATCTCTTCATCGTAAACTCTCAATCCTTCAAATACACAACTTGCGTAATGAAGACCATGGCTTAGGACATGTAATTTAGCATCTTGCCAATCTACAAGATTATTATTGTACCAAATTTTGCCATCTCTTTTATCGTAGGGTATCATTAGATTTATTTTCTTAAAAAATATCTTTGTATATATAATATGTCAATATAACTTACCAATAATGAAAGAACTTTTATATTTAAAAGATGATCAATTAAAAGAATTTATAGAAAAACTCTTTATAGGGTATCGAGAGTCTTTTTCTGATGCAAAAAAAACGTTAGAAAAATATTCAATAGGAATAGCGCATCATAAAACTATTCATTTATTGTCTATTTATAAGGGAATTACTATCTCCAAGCTTTTAAAAAAATTAAAAATCACTAAACAAAGTTTGAACAGAATTTTAAGAGATCTTATCAAAATTAATGCAATATATTTTAAAAAGAACGAAAGGGATACAAGACTGAAGCATATTTTTTTAAGTGAAAAGGGAGAAAAAATCTTTAATGAGATTTTTTCAATGCAAAAAAAAAGAATATATAAAGCTCTGCTTAACTCAACTTCTGAAGAAGTGTTATATTTTAATAAAGTATTAAAAAAAATAATTAATGAATAAATTTAAAGCACATATATTAATTGTTGACGATGATGATGGTATAAGAGATTTAGTTAAACAATACCTTTTAGAAAATGATTTTTTAATCACGTCCGCAAAAAATGCCGAAGAGGCAAAAAATAAAATTGCTGTAATTAAGTTTGATTTAATTGTTTTAGATATAATGATGCCAGGACAAAGCGGTTTAGAATTCACATTAGAAAATAAAGATAAAATAAATACGCCAATAATTTTATTAACTGCAAAAGGAGAGCCAAGAGAAAGAATAGAGGGTTTAGAAACTGGTGCAGATGATTATTTGCCTAAACCATTTGAGCCTAAAGAATTAATTTTACGAATAAAAAATATTTTAAATAAAACGAAAAATCAAAGTCAAAAAAGAGTTATTGAATTTTATAATATTAAAATAGATCTAAACAAATTATTAATTGTTCAAAATGGTAAAGAATTTAAAATAAATAATACAGAAAAAACTATACTTGAAAAAATGATTAATGCACCTGGTCAAACATTTTCTAGAGAGTCTATAGGTAAATTAATAGATTTAGATAAAGAGAGATCAATTGATGTTATAATAACTAGGTTAAGAAAAAAAATTGAAATTGATCCTAAAAATCCAAAATTTCTTCAAACGATAAGAGGAGCTGGCTATGTTTTATGGATTGAATAAAATTATTAAAAATATATTACCCAAAAGACTTTTTTATAGAGCATTACTAATTGTTGCAGCTCCAATAATCATTTTACAATTGACTATCTCTGTAGTTTTTTTTGATAGTCTTTGGATAAAAACTAACAAAGGTATGACGAGAGCACTTGTTAACGAGATAAAGTTTTTTATAAGTGCTTACGAAAATGAACAGTATAATAAAGATTCACTAACAAAACTTTTTTCTGAAAACCATGATGTAAAAGTTATATATGTTCCAGAAAAACTGCTACCTGAAGAAAGCCAAGAAAGATGGTTTAGCCCAATGGATAGAACTCTTAGAAGAGAGCTAAAATCAAATATGTTCAATTATTGGTTTGATACTACTAAATTTAAAGACTCAATTGATTTAAAAATAAAACATCTAAATGGATATTTTCAATTTTTAGTTCCTAAAGAAAGAGTAATAAGTTCCTCAGCAAGAATGTTTGCTTTGTGGATTACTTTGCCTGCTTTCTTATTAATTTCTATATCTTTAATTTTTTTAAAAAATCAAACCAGACCAATAACTAACTTGGCAAAAGCTTCAGCTAGATTTGGAAGAGGTGAAGAGATAGATGAGTTTAGACCTTCCGGAGCACAAGAAATAAGACAGGCCGGATACGAATTCGATAGAATGAGAAAAAGAATAATTAGACATTTAAATCAAAGATCAGAAATGTTGTCTGGGATAAGTCACGATTTAAGAACACCATTGACAAGAATAAAACTACAACTTGCATTTATAAAAGATCAAAATATTGCAAAAAAACTTTCGGATGACGTGCTTGAAATGGAAAAAATGCTCAATGAATATTTGCAATTTGCCAGTTCCAGTTTTGCAGAAAAAACTGAAAAATTTAATATTTCCACTCTTATTGAAAGTATTATTAAAAAATATGAAAATGAAAAAATTACTTCTGAATTCTCTAAAGATATTTACATGACGGGAAGAAAAAATTTAATTACTCGATTCATTAGCAATTTAATTGATAATGCTACAAAATATGCAAATAAAGTTGATATACAAATGACAAAAACAAAAGATAACATATTTATAACTATTGATGATGATGGTCCTGGAATTTCAAAAAATGAATATGAAAATGTCTTCAAACCTTTTTACAAAATAAATAAAAGCAGAGGAGATTCAAAATCTAGTGTTGGACTTGGATTATCTATAGCCTCAGATATTGTGAGATCGCATGGAGGAAATATTGCTTTAGATAAATCTCCTCAAAATGGACTACGAGTAAGAGTTACTTTGCCTTTTTAGTTTTTTTTTTGTTGAACTTTTTTTCAAGTTTTTCTACATTTTTTTCTAAATTTTCAATTCTTTTATTTAAAATCTCAATTTCTTCTTTGCTGGCTAGTTTCATTTTAAAAATTATTTCATCTCTTTTTGATCTCAATATATTTAAAATTTCAGAGTTTAAATCCTTATAAGATACTAAGCCCTGTTCAAATAACTTGGCCAATCTATCAATTACTAATTTTGATTTTGACATATAATCATTTATAAATTTAATGTATCCTACATTTATTATATAAAAATGTTTATTAATAATATTGACCCAGTAGCTTTTCAAATTTTTTCTCTAGAAATAAGGTGGTATTCTTTGGCCTATATTTTTGGAATTATATTTGGTTGGTTGTATTGTAAGAAAATATTAGCTAATGATAAAAAATTACTAGCTTTATTTGATGATCTTATTACCTATATCATTATAGGGATCATTGTAGGTGGTAGACTAGGATATATACTATTCTACAATTTAGAATATTACCTTAAAAATATCTTTGAGATTTTTATGATTTGGAGTGGAGGAATGTCTTTTCATGGCGGCCTCGTAGGTGTCATCGTGGCTGTTACTATTTTTAGCAAAAAACATAAAATTGATTCTTTTATTTTTCTAGACTTGATCTCATTAGCAGCACCAATAGGTATATTTTTAGGAAGAATTGCAAATTTTATAAACTCTGAACTCTACGGAAGAGAAACTGATTTGGCATGGTCTGTTAAATTTATTACAATTGATAATATTCCAAGACATGCCTCACAAATATACGAAGCTATTTTTGAAGGGTTTATATTATTTATTTTGTTGAATTTTTTTTATAAGAAAAAATATTTACATAAACCTGGGTTAATTTCATCAATATTTTTAATTTATTATTCAATATTTAGATTTTTTTTAGAATTTTTTAGAGAACCAGACCCTCAGCTAGGTTTTTTATTTTTTCAACTAACTCTTGGACAATTAATAAGTATAACTTTTTTAATTTTTGGCGCTTATCTTTTTTTTATAAAAAAAAATGAAATATAAAAAAAGAATCTTAACTATAGATAAATTTATAAACGAAGCGCTTTATAATAAAAAATTTGGCTATTATATGAATAAAAATCCTTTTGGAAAAAAAGGTGATTTTATAACTGCACCAAATATTTCGGTATTATTTTCAGAAATGATAGCTATATGGATAATCTCTTTTTGGGAAAATCTTAAATGCCCAAAAAAAATTAATTTAATTGAACTAGGTAGTGGAAATGGCTCAATGATGAAAGAAATTATAAATACATTTGAAAAGTTTCCTCATATAAAAAAAAGTTGTAAAATTTATATTTATGAAAAAAGTGTTTATTTAAAAAATATACAAAAAAAAAATCTAAAAAAAAAAAATATAATTTGGTTAAAAAATTTAAATAAACTTCCAAAAAACCCAAATATTTTTATTGCAAATGAATTTTTTGATGCATTACCAATAAAACAGTTTATAAAAAAAAATGATAAATGGTATGAAAGAAATGTAGAATTTTTTCAGCCTGGTAAAGCGAGAATTCTAGATATTTTAACTAATATTAAAAAATTAGAGAAAAAAGTTGGATTTAAAATTTCATATAAGCAAAAATTTATTGAATTTTCACCTTTGGCAAATAGTTACCTTAAAATAATATCTAATAAAATTAAATTATATAAAGGTGGATTGTTGATCATTGATTATGGATATTTAAGCGAAAAAATGAGAAATACTCTACAATCAGTATTAAATCATAAATACAATAAAGTTTTAAATAACTTCGGAAAAGCAGATATTACACATTGCATTAATTTTAATCTTATTAAAAAAATAATAAATAATTTTTATTTAAAAAGTATTGGTATTACGAGCCAGGAAAAATTCTTAACAAATCTTGGAATTTTAAAAAGAGCCGAAATGATTTCTATTAATTTACCTTTTTCAAAAAAAGCTGATATTTACTATAGATTAAAACGTTTAATTGATAAAAATTTTATGGGTAAATTATTTAAAGTTATGTTTATCTCTAAAAAAAATATGAATTTTAAACTAGGATTTTAATTTTGATTACTTCAAAAAAACTAATAAAATTCAAAAATATAAAGCATGGTTTCTTTAACCGTAAAGGTGGTAAATCTTCTGGAATATATAAAAGTTTAAATTGTGGTTTTGGTTCTTCTGATAAAAAAAAGAATATACAAAAAAATATAAAAATTATTTGTAAAAAAATTGGATGTTCTCAAAATAAACTTGTGCTTTTACACCAAATACATAGTAACAAATTTTTTTTTATTAAAAATAATCATAATTTTAAAAAGAAAATAAAATCAGATGCTTCAATAACTAAAACAAAAAGTGTTGCACTTGGAATTTTGACTGCAGATTGTGTTCCAATATTGATTTATGACAAAAAGTTAAAAATTATATCAGCTATACATGCTGGTTGGAAGGGTGCATATAAAGGTATAGTTGCTAAAGTAATAAATTTTTTTTTGAAAAAAGGAAGTAGTTTAAAAAATCTTTATGCTGTTGTTGGTCCTAGTATTACAGGAAAGAATTACGAAGTAAAAAAAAAATTTAAGCAAAGATTCGTAAAAAAAGATAAAAAAAGTATTATTTTTTTTAAAACTAAAAAGAACAAAACATATTTTTGCCTTAATAAATATGTTTATAATCAATTAAGACAGTTAGGTATAAAAAACTTAGAATTAATCAATAAAGATACGTATGACAAAAAAAATAATTTCTTCAGTGCTAGAAGGTCAACTCATAATAATGAAGGTGATTATGGTAGAAATATTTCAATAATTATGATTAAATAAGGTTCTCATAAAATGAAACTTCTTACGGGAAACAGCAACAAAAACCTCAGTCAAAAAATATCAAAAAATTTAAAAACGAAATTAATTCATTCGAGTATTAGAAAATTTGCTGATGGGGAAATTTATATAGAAATAAATGAAAACATTAGAGGTAATAGTATATTTCTAATTCAATCTAGCTCTGCCCCTGCGAATGATAATTTAATGGAACTTTTATTATGTATAGATGCTTTAAAAAGATCTTCTGCAAAAAATATTACAGCTGTAATACCTTATTTCGGCTATGCTAGACAAGACCGTAAAGTCGCTCCAAGAACTTCGATATCTGCAAAACTAGTATCAAACTTAATAACAAAAGCTGGAGCAGATAGAGTTGTAACTGTTGATTTGCATGCTGGTCAAATACAAGGTTTTTTTGATATTCCTGTTGATAACCTTTTTGCGACTCCAATTTTTGCGAGACATATCAAAAAAAATTTAAATAAAAAAAATTTAATTTGTGTAGCTCCTGATGTTGGAGGAGTAGAAAGAACGAGGGCGCTTGCAAGAAAATTAGATATTGGTATAGGAATAATTGATAAAAGAAGACCATCCCCTGGAAAATCACAAGTAATGAATGTTATTGGAAATGTAAATGGTAAAACTTGTATAATCGTTGATGATATAATTGACTCTGGTGGAACTATTGTAAACGCAGCACAAGCCTTAATGAATAGAGGCGCTAAAGAAGTTCATGTTTATATTACTCATGGAGTTTTAAGTGGAGAGGCAGTTGAAAAAATTAAAAAATCTAAAATTAAAAAATTAGTAGTTACAGATACAATCGATAATTCTAACAAGATTAAAAAAGCTAGAAATATAGAGGTGTTAACAATATCTAACTTATTAAGTGAAGCTATTAAAAGAATTTCTAACTCAACTTCAGTTTCAGACTTATTCAAATAATTTTCTTGAGTTATTTAAGAACATAAGATAAAAACCGTTGTTTTTATGAATTCAATAAATGTAAGCATTAGAAAAACAAATACTAAAGGGGAAATTAATTCTCTTAGAACAAAGGGTAGTGTTCCTGCTGTCATATATGGTGGCAAAAATGAAAATCAGAAAATCTCTATTTCTAAAAAAACACTTAAAGTTTTACTTGATAAAGAAAATTTTTTATCAAATATATTATCTATAACAATCGATGGAAAACCTGAAAATGTATTACCAAAAGAAATAGTTTGGGATCCTATTACTGATGAACCTATTC
The DNA here is from genome assembly GCA_902552985.1 of uncultured Pelagibacteraceae bacterium. GTDB lineage: Bacteria > Pseudomonadota > Alphaproteobacteria > Pelagibacterales > Pelagibacteraceae > Pelagibacter. The sequence continues at coordinate 11,923 of CACDII010000009.1, read as the reverse complement.
ACATTGATTTTTTAAGAATAGTTGAAGGGGGAAGAATAACATTAGAAATACCTGTAAAGTTTATTAATGATGAAAAATCTCCTGGCTTAAAAAGAGGTGGAGTACTAAATATAGTTAGAAGAAAAGTAGAACTAAAATGTCCAACAGAAAACATTCCAACTGAGTTGATTGTCGATTTAGAAGGTCTTGATATTGGTTCCAGTATAAAAATTTCTTCAATAAAATTACCAGAAAAAGTTACACCAACAATCCAAGGAAGAGACTTTGTGGTGGCAACTGTTGCAGCACCAACAATAATTAAAGAACCTGAAAAACCAGCAGAAGTAGCTGAAGGAGAAGAAGGAGCGGAAGGAGCTGCCGCAGCTGAAGGCGGAACTGAAGGAGAAGCTAAAGCTGCAGAAGGAGATAAAAAAGAGGGTGATAAAAAAGAAGGTGAAAAAAAAGATACTGGTAAAAAGGAAGACGATAAAAAGAAAGCCCCACCAGAAAAAAAATAATCATATAAAAAGAGTGAAAACTATTAGTATCAATATCAAAAAATTATGCTTTTATTCGTAGGATTAGGAAACCCAACTCCTAATAGTGAAAATAATAGACACAATATAGGTTTCAAAATTATCGACTCTATTAATAAAAAATATAGTTTATCAAAACAAAAACCAAAATTTAAGGGACTACTTACCACTGGAAACATAAACAAAAAAAAAGTTTATGCTATCAAACCTCTAACGTTCATGAATAATTCAGGCATATGTATTAGAGAATTAATAGAATATTTTAAAATTGATGCCGAAAATGTAATTGTTTTTCACGATGATCTTGATATCGATTTTGGAAAAATTAAAGCTAAATTTGGCGGATCAAGTGCTGGTCATAATGGAATTGAATCAATTGATAAATTTATAGGAAAAGATTACTCAAGAGTTAGAATAGGTATCGGCAAACCCAATTCAAAAATTGCAACTTCAGATTATGTTTTAAAAGACTTTGATGAGGATGAAGTATTGAAATTAGAGAAAATTACAGAAAATATAACTGACTGCCTAGCAATACTACTTGATAAAAAATTAGATCTTTTTTCTAGCACAGTAAATAATAAACAATGAGTTTTAAATGTGGAATTGTTGGTCTGCCAAATGTTGGCAAATCAACCTTATTTAATGCTTTAACAAATTCTAATAAAGCTCAAGCTGAAAATTTTCCTTTTTGTACTATTGATCCAAATATTGGTATCGTTAGTGTTCCAGATTTTAGATTAGACGAACTGGCAAAAATTTCTAAATCTAAAAAAAAAATTAATACTACAATTTCGTTTGTCGATATTGCTGGACTTGTAAAAGGTGCTTCTAAGGGCGAAGGATTAGGTAATAAATTTTTATCACATATAAGAGAAGTTGATGCAATTATACATATGATAAGATGTTTTGATTCTGATGATATTCAAAATGTCAATGAAAACGTTAATCCAGTGAGAGATTTAGAAATTATTGAAACAGAAATGATGCTAGCAGACATAGAATCTATCCAAAAAAGATTAGATAAAAAAAATAAAAAAAATTTAGATGATGAAGAACTAAAGCTATTACAAGATGTATTGGAGTATATAAATAATGGTAAAAATCCAAAAGATTTAAATAACAAATATGAAAAAAAAATTTTAAATAAAAGTGGACTTCTTTCTATTAAACCAAATATTTTTGTTTGTAATATTGATGAAAAAAGTATTCAAAAAGGAAATAAATATACGGAAAATTTTATAAAAAAATTTGGTAACAAAAATACATTGATAATATCTGCAGAAATAGAAAATCAGATAAATGAACTGGAACAAGAAGAAAAAACAAATTATATGAAAATGATCGAGTTAAAAGAAACAGGTATAAACATGCTTATTAAAAAAGGTTACGATATTTTAACTTTACAAACTTTTTTTACCTCAGGACCTGAAGAAACTAGAGCATGGACAACACCTTTAAATTGTACAGCGCCTGAAGCTGCAGGAAAAATACATACAGATTTTGAAAAAGGATTTATTAGGGCTGAAACAATTTCTTATAATGATTTTATTCAAAATAATGGTTGGCAAAATTCAAAGTTGAATGGAAAAATGAGACTAGAAGGTAAAGATTACTTGGTAAAAGATGGGGACGTATTAAATTTTAGGTTCAATACGTGACCATAATCGTTTCATGCTAAAATAAGCTAATAAAGTTAAAATGAATAAGTAGATTATTGCTTTAAAACCAATTTTATGTCTTGCTTCAAGATGTGGCTCAGCAGCCCAGGATAGAAAACTAACTACATCTTTTGCCATTTGTGCTTCAGTTGCTTCAGTTCCATCATTATATTCCACTAGACCATCTTCTAGTACTTTTGGCATTTTAATAGCATTTCCGTACATATATTTATTATAATAAACACCATCATCTAAACTTATTCCTGATGGTGGGTCTTCATATCCTAGTAAAACAGAGTAAATATAGTTTGCTCCACCACTTCTAGCTTTTACTAACACAGACATGTCTGGAGGATATGCGCCTCCATTTGATGCTATAGCCTCTTTATCGTTCGAATAAGGATTTACAAATTTGTCTGAAAGTTTTGCAGGCCTAGTAAACATTTCTCCATCATCATTTGGTCCATCTGTTACTTCAAAACTTGCTGCTATAGCTTTTGCTTGTTCTTTTGAAAACTCAGGGCCCCCTGTTTCAGCTAGATTTCTATAACTCAAATATTTCATTGAATGGCAAGATGCACATACTTCATTATAAACTTGGTATCCTCTTTGCAAAGAAGCTCTGTCAAACTTACCAAAGTATCCTTTGAAACTCCAATCAACTTTTAACAATTCTTGTTTCTCAGCTGAATAAGCATTTTGACATAGAAAACTTAATGAAAAGAAAATTGTTAAAATTGATTTAAAATATTTTTTCATACTAATAATTAGTGAAGTTTATCCTTTTTAACCATCTCTGGTTTAGGTGCTCCTCCAAGAATTGGTTCAGTAATGCTTAATGGTATCGGCAAAGTTTTTTCTTTACTACTTAATACTGGTAAAATAATTAAGAAGTGAATAAAATAATATGCTGTAGCAATTCTTGCTATTAATAAATATGTTCCTTCAGCTGGCATCGCCCCCATATAACCTAGAATAAGAACATCTAAAACAAGTATCCAATAAAATTGTCTAAATAAAGGTCTAAAAATTGCAGATCTTACTTTAGAAGTATCAAGCCAAGGAAGTATTACTAAAATAAAAATTGAAGCAAACATTGCAACTACTCCAAGTAGCTTGTCAGGTACAGATCTTAAAATTGCATAAAAAGGTAATAAATACCACTCTGGAACAATATGTGCTGGGGTGACCATAGGATTTGCTTCAATATAATTGTCAGAATGCCCCAATATATTTGGAGAGTAAAAAACAAAAAAAGCAAATACAATTAAAAACAATAACAAAGCAAATATATCTTTTATTACTATATATGGATGAAAAGGAACCGTATCTTTTGATGGTTTTTTCAAATCTATTCCAATCGGATTATTATTGCCAGGAACATGCAATGCCCAAATGTGTAAAATTACTAAACCTAAAATTAAAAATGGAAAAAGATAATGTAAGCTAAAAAATCTTGTTAAAGTTGGATTATCTACAGCATAACCACCCCAAAGCCAATTAGTTATACTTTCTCCAATTAAAGGTATCGCGCTAAATAAGTTTGTTATTACTGTAGCACCCCAAAAACTCATTTGACCCCATGGCAAAACATAGCCCATGAAAGCTGTGGCCATCATTAATACATAAATTATCATCCCAAGAATCCATATTACTTCTCTCGGTGACTTATATGAACCATAATACAAAGATCTAAAAATATGAATATAAACTGCTAAAAAAAACATTGAGGCTCCATTAGCGTGCACATATCTTATTAGCCATCCATAATTTACATCTCTCATTATATGTTCAACACTATCAAAAGCTAAATCAGCATGTGCAACATAATGCATACCTAATACAATGCCGGTAACTATTTGAGCAATTAAACAAAAAGTTAATATACCTCCAAAAGTCCACCAATAATTTAGATTTTTTGGTGTTGGATATTCTCTTAAATGTGCACTTAAGGTCAATAAAGGGAGTCTATCATTAAACCATTTTCCTAATTTAGATGATGGAACATAATTGTGATCACTCATTAAGTTTATCCTATTTTAATTATATTGGTATTTACAAATTCGTATTTAGGAATTTCTAGATTTGTTGGTGCAGGGCCTTTTCTAATTCTTCCCGATGTATCATAATGTGAACCATGGCAAGGACAAAACCATCCATTGTATTCACCTTTATCTCCTAAAGGTACGCATCCAAGATGCGTGCAAACTCCAAGCATTACTAACCATTCTGGATTTTTTGCTCTATCTTCATCTTTTTCAGGATGTGGAAGGTCTTTTAAATCAACTGATCTTGCTTCTGCTATTTCTTCTTGTGTTCTTCTTCTAATAAAAACTGGTTTTCCTCTCCAAAGAACTGTTATTGATTTTCCTGGTTCTAAAGAACTCACATCAACTTCTGTACTTGCTAGAGCTTTTACTGATTGGTCTGGGTTCATTTGGTCTACTAATGGCCAAACAGCTGCTCCGACCCCTACGGCACCTAATGCATATGAAGCTGTAAATAAAAAATCTCTTCTTTTTGGTTTTTTTTCTTCAGACATATTTATTATTTATATTTATTAATACCCCTAATATATGATTTAATATAAGAAAAAAAGTGTGACAACAATGTCATTTAAAACCATGAAAATAAGACCAAAAATTGCTCTTTATGAACCGGATATACCTCAAAATACAGCCGCTATTATCAGAACATGTTCGTGTTTAGGTGCTAAAATAGAAATAATTGAACCATGTGGTTTTATGTTAAATGATCATCGTTTTAAAAGAGTTGTTATGGATTACTTAGATATTGAAATGATTAAATTTTATAAAAATTATGAAGAATTTTTTGAAACAAAAAAAAACGAAAAAGTAAGAATAATACTTATGACCACAAAAGCTTCTGACTCATATTCATCGTTTAATTTTAATATTAATGATACAATTTTATTTGGTAGAGAAAGTTCTGGTGTTCCAGAAAAAATTCATAAATTAGTCGATAAAAGACTTAAAATACCTCTAACTTTTAAAAAAAGATCTTTAAACTTAGCTTCTTCAGTTGCTATAACTCTTGCTGAAAGCATGAGACAAAATAAATTAATTTAAAAAATATGAATTTAAAAGAAAAACAAAGACTAGTTAAAAAGTGGTTTATTTATCTACAAAACTTAATTTGTGATCACGTTGAGGATTTAGAAAATGAATATGGATCTAAGAAAAAATTTAAAAAGAATAAATGGAAGCATGGAGAATATAGAATAATTGAGGGTAAAGTTATTGAAAAAGGAGGAGTTGCTTTTTCAAATGTTATTGGAAAATTTCCAAAAAACTTTGCAAAAAAAATTCCTGGTACAAAAAAAAATTTAAACTTTTGGTCTTCTGGTATATCAGTAGTATTACATCCTAATAATCCAAAATTTCCTGCTATGCATTTTAATACTAGATTTATTTGTACCCAAAAATCTTGGTTTGGAGGTGGAATGGATCTAACACCCTCTTTAAAAGACAATAATCAAAAAAAATATTTTCATAAAGAATTAAAAAAAATGTGTGATGCCCATAATAAAAAATATTATCCAAAATACAAAAAGTGGTGTGATAGTTATTTTTATTTACCACACAGAAAAGAAATGCGTGGAATTGGGGGTATCTTTTTTGACTATAAAATGGATAATTGGGAAAAGGATTTTTTATTTGTTAAAGATGTAGGTATGTTTTTTGCAAATTTAATTAAAAAAATATTTAAAAATAAAATGTTTCTAAAATATTCAAAAAAAGATAAAGAACTTCAATTATATAAAAGAGGGAGATATGTGGAATTTAATTTGCTTTATGATCGTGGAACAACGTTTGGACTAAACAGTGGAGGAAATCCAAAAGCAATATTGATGTCTATGCCTCCAAATGCAAAGTGGAAATAAAATGGAAAAAGAACCTTTAACAATCAATGGTCTTGAAAAACTTAAAGAAGAATTAATTTTTTTAAAAGAACAAAAACGTCCAGAAATAGTTGCAGCAATTGCGGAAGCTAGATCCCATGGAGATTTAAAAGAAAACGCAGAATATCATGCAGCCAAAGAACAACAATCACACAACGAAGGAAGAATTGAAGAAATTAATGATATAATTGCAAGAGCTAATGTAATTGATATTACAAAAATTAAAAATGATGGAAAAGTCATTTTTGGATCTACTGTTTTTTTAGAAAATTTAGACACTAAAGAAAAGATTGATTACAAAATTGTCGGAAAAGATGAAGCAGATTTAAAAAAAAAACTTCTTTATTTTAAATCACCTATAGGTAAAGGGCTTATTGGAAAAAATAAAGGCGATTTAGTTGAAATATCAACACCTGCTGGAATAAAAAATTTTGAAATTAAAGATGTAAAATATATTTAATTATTTATAATTTTTTGAACTTCTGTTTCTGAAATTTTAAAGTGATTATCTACCCACTTATTTTCAATTTTCTTCAATTTTTCTCCTAATTCCTTCCCTTCAGGAATATTATATTTAGTCATTAAAGTTATTGCCCGTAAAGGTAATAACGGAGGTTCTTTATCAATAAAATATTCAATATAATTTATAATTTTTTGATCTATTTTTTTTGACTTAAATATTTGAAAATACAACAAATCTAACAAAGATTGTTTTCCATTAAAATATAAAATCTTTTCAAGATTACTTGTTGAAAAGGTTTTCGTGTTTATCTTTTTCGAAAAAAAATCATTTAAAAACAAAATCCTTTTTTGATCTTTTTTAGAAACATTAAATTTATAAATAAAATAATCAGGATTATCACTTCCATCAATAATCATTAATGATACTAAAAAAATAAAATCTACTTTATGAATATTTTTTTTTGAAAATGAGTTTAAATTTTTAAAAAGATGAATATTTCTAAATTGTGGAAATATTAATTTAATAATCTCTAGGCAAAATTCATCGTTGTTAAGTTTGGTAAAACCATTTGAAAAAGCTAATTTTTTAAACTCATCTAACAGCCTTTCAGATGAAATTTTATTAAATCCCTCTAAATTCTTTTTTATAATTTTAGCAGTGTTTGAATCGTGATCTTTTTTACTATAATTAAGAAAAAATCTTATATATCTAAGAATTCTAAGATAATCCTCTTTTATTCTTTTTTCTGCATCTCCAATGAATTTTATTTCACCATTCTCTAAATCTTTTTTTCCATCAAATGGGTCATATAAATTTCCATCAATGTCAGAATAAATTGAATTGATTGTAAAATCTCTTCTAGATGCATCCTCATGCCAATCATTATTAAATTGTACTTTTGCATGCCTTCCATCAGTTAAAATGTCTTTTCTTAAAGATGTAATTTCAAATTTTCTCTTATTAATTAAAGCTGTAATAGTTCCGTGCTCAATTCCTGTTTTATAAAATTTGATATTATTTTTTTTTAAAATTTCTGATATTTTTTCAGGACTTAAATTTACAGCTAGATCAATATCATCAACAACTTCTTTATTAAGAATTTTTCTTACGCAACCACCCACATATCTTATTTCGCTAATATTTGAAAAATTCTCAATTGCTTTAAATATTTTTTCAACTTGTGTTTCTTTTTGTAGTTTTTGAAACTCTAAACTTAAAAAGTTAGAATTTTTAAATTTTAAAAAAAAATTATTTAATAAATTTATCATATTTGGCTGGGGCGCTAGGATTCGAACCTAGGATGGCGGTACCAAAAACCGCTGCCTTACCGCTTGGCTACGCCCCAAAAAATCAATTTCGTATAACACAAAAAAAAAATTTTATATAGTTTTTGATACAATATACCAATAATTTTTAAATTTCCTTTTAAATACTCTACCTCCATTTACTGCGGCTTTTTTTGATAAAAAATAAGCTACAATGCATGATCCAGATCCAGTCATTCTAACAAAAGTAACATTTTTAATTTGTGATAAAAAAGATTTTAATTTTTTAAGTGCCGGGTATTTTTTAAAAGCAACTTTTTCTAGATCATTATTGGAGCTAAGAATATTAGACCTGTTCAGTAAAGAAATTTTAGGTTTATTATATTTTTCTTTAGAAAATGATCTTACTTTTGAATAAATATATTTTGTAGAGCATCCAAAATTAGGTTTGGTTACCAATACATAAAAACCGATTTTTTTTTTTATTTTAGTTAAATTTCCATTTGATGATAAAATTGTGTTTTTTGGTTCAAGTCCAAGAATTACATCTTTGCCCACTAAATTTGCAATATTCTTAATTTTATTATGATTAAGATATACAAATTTTTTTTTTACAAAAAAATTTAATACACTTGCAGCATTCATGGAACCTCCCCCCATTCCAGATTTTTGTGGGATATTTTTGTTAACCTTTATGTAAAACTTTTTACCTTTTAAAAAATTTTTTTTATCAAGTATTTTTAATAGTCTATTAACTGTATTATTTTCATTAATATCATCACAATATCTTCCTTTGAATTGAACTTTATGCTTTTTAGTTTTAATCGGTTTTATAAATATTAAGTCATACAAGTTTATAAAAGTAATTAAACTCTCAATTTTATGAAAATTTGAGGATAATTTTTTAATAATATTTAATGAAATATTAATTTTAGCATAAGACTTAATTTTAATAAATTCCATCGATTAAATATTTTTTGGTCCTTTTAAAAGTTTAATATTGATTTTTTCTTTCATAGATTCTTCAGTATCTTCAAAATTTAAAACACTTTTCCAATAATACTGCGCTTGCATTTTTCTATCTAAACTCCACAATATATCTCCATAGTGGTCATTCACTATTGGATCATCTGGCATTAGTTCAAGTGCTCTTTTCATTAGTCGTTCTGCTTTTAAAAAATCTCCAACTAAATAATATGCCCAACCAATGGAATCTATGATGTAAGGATCGTTTTCTTTTTTACTATAAGCTGTTTCAAGCATCTCAATTGCTACATCAATTTTATAATTTCTTTCTAACCATGAATAAGCTAAATAGTTTAAAGTGTAAGCATCACCAGGATTAATTTCTAAAGACAATAATAAATCTTCATCAGATTTTGAAAACTCTCCCAATCTTTCGTAGCTACTTCCTCTTTTGTATAATATGTCAGCATAAGTTATTTCATTTTTATTCATCCCTGACAAAACCTTGGAATAATAGTCTATTGCAATATTATATTTCTCAAAACTTTTTGAAATATTTGCCATATCAAATAAAAGTTTTGTAGAAGGGTTTTTTATTTTTTTAAATTTAGAGTCAAGATAACTAAATGATTTATCGTACCCTTGTTCTTTTGCAATTATGTGAGCCTTTTTTTTTATTTTATACCAGTTATAAGCACTATCTTTTTTATTAAAATTTTCTAATATTTTTTCACACTCTTTATAGTTTTGATTCATGTAATGATTTTCAGCTATCAAAGATAAATTAAAAATAAACTTAGGATTCAAAAACAATGAAATTTGACTATAAAAGTTTGATTTTACAAAATTATTCTCTGAAGAATATAAATTTGCTATTAAAAACATAAACTCGGCTAAAATATCATTTTCATTTTTGCAGGAAAAAATATCAGTAAAATTTTTTAATTTTTTTTCATTTATCCATTGTTTTGATTGTAAAATTAAAAGATTGGTATTCAAAATATCTATTTGGTTTGATATTTTATTAATCTCTTCATATTTATTTCTTTCAATCAAATAATTGATGTAAAAAAAAATATACCTAGAATAATTTACATCATTTTTATTTATCAAATTTAAAAAATATACTTCGGTATTCTTTTTGCCTAAATAACAATTTTCAAATAATCTGTTAATAGAGCTTAAGTTACCAAGATTTGAGTCTTTAATTAATATTTTTTTATTTTCAAAAAGATAGATAAAATTTTTTAATGTTTCATAAATTACTAATTCAAAAGTACCATTTTCAGTAAAATTTGAGATTTTTTCTAAGTATTTTTTACTTTCTTTAAAATTTTTTTCCTTTATCGAGTCAAGCGTCAATAATAAATATCCTTCAAAAAAATTTGAATTTTTTTTATTTAAATTAACTTTCAACTCCTTTATTGCTTTTAAAATTCTACCTTCAATTACTAAAGAATTTACATAGCTTTTAAGATAGGGGTCATGCTTATTAATTAATGATCTAGATAAATTAAATTGTTCTAAGGCTTTAGAATTATTTTTATTGTTAGATAACAATAGAGCAGAAAAATAACTTGATAAATTTTTTGAATTAAAATCACTATTTTTATAAATTTTGGAGTATACTGGGCTTTGATAAAATAATATTATAACTAGTAAAAATTTAATAAAATTTAATATCATTATTATATATTATGATTAAAAAGCCAATAAATCAAAATGACATAATTAACTCTGAACTAATAAACTCTTACGGCATTGATTATGTTTTTACTAATAAATCTATAAATAGGATAAAAACTAAACCACAAGTAGTGAATAAACCTGAATTATTAGAAAATTTAAAGAATAAAATTTTAAACATAGATAATTGTGATTTAAAAAATAATTCAAAGCAAATTGTATTTAGTGACGGAAGTTATGAAAGCCCAGTTATGATTGTTGGGGAAGGGCCTGGTCAAAAAGAAGATGAAATTGGAAAACCATTTGTTGGGGATGCAGGAATCTTATTAAACAAGATGTTAAATGCAATAAGTCTAAAACGAGATAAAATCTATATTACTAATGTAGTAAATTATAGACCCCCAGAAAACAGAAAACCAGAACCAACTGAAATTATAAAATATTCAAATTTTTTAAGAGAGCATATTTCTATAATAGATCCAAAACTATTAATTTTGATGGGAAGCACTGCAATGGAAGCCTTATTTGGATCTAAAATAAAAATTTCTAAAGAAAGAGGTAATTGGAAGGAAATTATTATTAAGCAAAAAAGTTATTTAACGATGATTACTTTCCATCCAGCTTACTTGCTAAGACTCCCAGATCAAAAAAAATATTCATGGTTAGATTTAAAAGAAATAAGAAAAAAAATTGATGAATTAAATTTAAATATATAACTAATGAAAAAAATTATTGCTGGTGTAGATGAAGTTGGAAGAGGTAGTTTAATTGGTCCTGTGTATGCTGCTGCAGTAATTTTAAATAAAAAAATTAACAAAAAAAAATTAAAAGACTCAAAAAAATTATCCAAAAAAAAAAGGGAAATTTTATATAATTATATAAAAAAAAATTGTATATTTGCAATTGGCTCAGCTTCTAAGAAGGAAATTGAAAAAATAAATATATTGAATGCAAGCCTATTAGCAATGAAAAGGGCTGTCAAAAAACTAAAAAAAAAACCAAATCTTGTTTTAATTGATGGAAACAACATCCCAAAAATTAATTATTACAAAATCAAAAATATAATTAAAGGTGACCAAAAAATACCTGAAATTTCTGCTGCTTCAATAATTGCTAAAGTATCCAGAGATCGACTGATTACTAAATTATCAAAAAAATTTAATAGATATTATTGGGATAGAAATGCTGGCTATGGCACTAAAAATCATTTATCTGCTATTAAAAAATTCGGTATTACTAAGCACCATCGGAAAACGTTTCAACCCATACACAATATATTGAGTCTTAAATAATTTGCACAACTATTAGACTCAATTTAATTCAATCCTAGGTTGACCCCGGAATCTTTTTAGAGTCTAATTTATTTTTATAAATGTCTTTTGAGCTAAAAAATAAACTAATTAATGGAGATAGTCTGAAGGAGTTAAAAAAAATTCCTGATGAGT
>CACDII010000008.1 GCA_902552985.1 uncultured Pelagibacteraceae bacterium | reverse complement strand
TTGTTCTTGATAAGAGATTTGATACTAAAAAATTTTTAAAAAGTATAAATATTAAAATTAACAATAAAGGTTCGAAATATTTTTGAGAAATACTATAGTTAATAGCTGTTAAATTAACCAAAATTATTGGTATTAAAATTTTTTTATCTTTTTTAAATATCAAATAAATTAATATAAAACCAAGGAAAGAAGATAAATAAAAAATAACGTTATTTTTTAAAAGCAAATAAGAAAGCTTGTAGAAAAAACCCCCACCTAACAAAAGATCATAACTAAAATTTGATACAATAAAACAAAAAATAAGCAATATAGAAATTATTTCGGTTTTATTTGATTTTACAAAAGTCTCTTTAATTATTTTAAAATTTTTTGAGTTTAATATTAAAAAACAAATGAAGAAAAAAGTAATAGATGCGTTAGTAACAAGGGTATAGTAGATATCAGCTGTAAATTCTAATTTTGAAATAATTTCACTGTAGAAAACTAAAAAAAAGCCAGGTATTGAAAAAAGAAAACATAAAAGTAATATTTTTGAAAAATAATATTTTCCATATAATTTAAAATAATTAAAGAGATAAAAAGCAAAAAAAACTATATAGGATTGCATTGAATAAGTTGCGCAAGAAAGAAATAAAATATTTAAAAAAATATGCATAAAGTTTTTTTTATGAGCAGTTAAGATATAAAAATAGTTTGCTATTAATAAAAATATCAATGCTGTTAAATGAGCATTTGGCCATATTGCAGAGGATCTAAAATAAGGAAAAAGTAAAAATGATGAACTTAATAAAAGTAAATTTATTTTATCAAAATTATAAATTTTTTTTAAATTTAAATATAAAAAAAAAGGCAGCAGTAGAGAAAAAATAAAATAAAATATTTTAACTATATAAATATCATTAAATAAGAAATAAGGAATAGATAGCAAAATATAATGAAGTGGAGCGTGACGTGATAAATAATTTATTTTATCGTATCCAAAATTTGCAAAATCAATAATTACAGGAGTAGTTCTTACGAAATCTAATTTACTTCCTCCAGTGGATAAATCTTCACTTAAAAAAAAACCTACTACAAGTAAAACCGCAGGCAATAATATTAGTATGTATAATTTTTTATTAGATAAACTCTGCATTTTTTCTTTATAGCAAATCTAACAGCGATTAAAAAAGAAAATAATTTGGCTTAAGATTTATTATCCTAAATAAATTAGTTTAACTATTAAAAAAATTGATATACATAATAATTTGATGAAATTTTGTATAGTTCTATCAACTAGACCAGAAATTATAAAACTCGCATCTCTTATTAAAATTTTTAAAAAAAAGAAAGAAAATTTTTTTTTAGTTAATACAAATCAACATTATACAAAAATAATGAGTAAGGTTTTTTTTAATTATTTTAATATTCCCAAACCAAAATATAATATTAATGCTAATAGCAGTTCTTATATTAGTTTTTTTTCTAAAAGTTTAAAAGAAATTGGAAATATATTAACTAAAGAAAAACCAAATTATTTAATAGTTCAGGGAGATACTAATACAGCATTAGCGGGATGCTTGGCAGGTTCTATATACAATCGACAACATTTAGATAATAAAAAAGTTAAAATTGTTCATGTAGAGTCCGGACTAAGATCTTTTGACGAAAAAATGCCTGAGGAAATAAATAGAAAAATCATTGATATATTATCTGATATTTTGTTTGTTCCAACAAAGTTCGATATGAACAATCTTAAAAATGAAAATTTATTAAAAAATAAAAAAATATTAAAAAGTGGAAACACTATTACAGATGTAGTTAAGTCAAATTTAAATTTATTAAATAAAAACAATATACTTAAAAAATTCAAATTAAAAAAAAGAGATTATTTTTTAGCTACATTGCATAGACCTGAAACAGTTGATAATTCTATTAATTTTAAAAAAATTATTTATACTTTTAATAAAATATCAAATTTATATAAAAAAAAAATTATCTTTCCTGTTCATCCAAGAACCGAGAAAATTCTAAAAAAATTTAAAAGGAAACTAAATAAAAATATAATAATTACCAATCCTTTAGAATATATAGATTTTTTGTTTTTAATGAAAAATTGCAGAATTGTTTTTACAGACTCTGGAGGTATTCAAGAAGAAAGTAGTATTTTAGGCATTCCTTGTATTACAACAAGAACTTCAACAGAAAGACAAATAACCGTAAAATCTAAAGTTAATATCATGACTGGATATGATAAAAAAAAAATTATTTCTGCTGTTAGAAAATTTTATGATATCAAAATAAAAAAATTGAATTTATTTGGCGACGGTAGAGTAGCTGAAAAAATTTATAAGTTTCTAAAAAAATAATTATTCACCTATATTAATTAAAGTCCCCTTTTTACGAGCTTTACTGAAGGAATAATAAAACAATGATATTGCTGCTATTAAATAAATACCATTTAAATAAAGTGCTTGAATTATGTTTTGATAGTTGACTGTTTGATGAATTAAAATATTTCTCGCTTCTTCAAAAATATAAACTAGTGGAAGTAAATAAGCAATTTTTTGGAAAATTTCAGGTAAAATTTCGATAGGATAATAAATACATCCAAGTGGCGCCAAAAGAAACATAGTTGACCAAGCTATATTTTCAAACGATGGACCAAATCTTAATAATCCAGCAGAAACAAAAATACCTAGCGTAATTCCAAATAAATATAAACTTAAAAAAAGAGCAAATAAGTGAATGCCAAGATCCATTAAAGATATTCCAAAAAGTGGAGAAGTAAGTAAAATTGCAGGCACCAAACCAATTAAGGATCTAATTAAAGCAGTAAAAACTAAGGATATTATTATTTCTCCAATTTTTATTGGTGCAATAAATAAGTTTGTAAAGTTTCTGCTCCAAATTTCCTCTAAAAATAACATATTAAATCCAATACTAGTTCTGAAAAGAAAGTCATAAAGAATAGCACAAGTAAGAATTACACCCACTGCATTATTATAATATGTACTATGAGACTCAAAAAAATTAGAAATAAATCCCCACAGGGTTATTTGTATTGATGGCCAGTAAATTAGATCCAAAATTCTTGGAAAAGATCTGGTGATTAAATAAAAATGTCTTAAAAATAATCCATAAATTCTATTAATACTCATTTGCGCTCCTTGAGAGTTTTAAAAAAACTTCCTCTAAGTTTTTTCTACCGTGTTTTTTAATTAAATCATTAGGATGTCCATTGTCTATAATAGCACCGTCTTTCATCATTAATACAGTCTTACACAATCTTGTTACTTCATTCATATTATGAGATGCTAACAAAATTGATATTTTATTTTCTTTTTTATAATTTTCTAAAAAAGATCTTATAAAGTCACCGACTTCTGGATCTAGGGATGCGGTTGGCTCATCTAAAAATAAAACTTTTGGTTTATTTATTAAGGCTTTCGCTAGACTAACTCTATTTTTTTGACCCGAAGAAAGTTCACCGGTTACTCTATTTAATAATTCCTCTAATCTTAATTTTTGAGATAGATATTCAATTCTATTTTTAACATCTAAAACATTATATAGTTTACAATACACAATTAAATTTTGTTTTACTGTAAGTTTTTTAGGTAGTTCAATATAAGGAGAAATAAAATTTATTTTTTGAAGAGTTTCTGTTCTATTTTCTTCTATTTTTTTTCCTTCTATTAATATTTCTCCATTTGATGGCTTAAGCAAACCTAACAACATACCAATTGTTGTTGTTTTTCCACAACCGTTGGGTCCAAGAAGTCCTAAAATTTCATCTTTGTGAATATTGAATGAAATATTTTTTACAGCTTCATTTAAACCATATTTTTTTTTAAGGTTTTTAACCTCTACTAATTTTTCCATTAATATTTTGACGCCCTATCAAGTCTATCATTAATTGCTTGTCCGAATCCAGAATTTGGAATTTTTTCAACTGCAATTTTTTTAAATTTTTTATTTTTAATCATTCTAAATGTTTTGTATAAATTTTTTGCTGCGTGTTTTAAATTTCTAGTTTTGCTTAAATAATAAAAATTTTTACCAGATAATTTTCTTTTTTTAATTAATATAAATGCCTCATCTGACATTGGTTCTTTAGCGTTTAATCTGATTGGAATTCCAGGGGAATAGTGTACTTTCCCTTGGCCTGGTACTAGAATTTTTTTAATTTTTCTATTAAACTTTAATTTTTTTTTTAGAATTGTATTTATAGAATTTATTTTTGTTCCTCCTAATCTAAGTATTTCAGGTTTATTCACTAAACTAACTATAGTTGATTCTAAACCTATTTTTGATCTGCCACCATTTAATATAAACTTAATTTTTTTTCCAAACTCGTCTTTCACATCTTCTTTGCAAACAGGACTAATTTTTGTTGAAATATTTGCACTAGGCGCTGCCAGAGGATATTTAATTTCTTTAAGAAGTTTTTGAGTTAGGAAATGTTTAGGAAATCTAACAGCTAAAGTTTTTTGTTTGTTTGTAACGTTTTTTGAAATTTGGCTTTTATTTTTAAGTTTTAATACATATGTTAATGGACCCGGGCTAAACTTTTTATAAAGTTTAAAAAAATTATCATTCAATACGCAGTCTTTTTTTAGAGTTTTTAAACTGTGATAATGAACAATTAGTGGATTTTTTTTAGATCTTTTTTTAAGCTTAAATATTTTAGAAGTAGCTTTATCAGAATAGGCATTAGCAGCTAAACCATAAACAGTTTCTGTAGGTATACCTATACATTCTTTTTTATTTAAAAAGAATTTAGCTTTTTTAATATTTGAATGGTTATTTTTCATGATAATAATACGTACTATTATATGAAAGAAAAAAATTTACTAGTTGATAATAATTCAAAATCTTTAGAGGATTTAACCAAAGAAATAAATGAAATTATTAAAAAATTAGAAAATGAAAAAAATCTTCAAAATTCTCTAGATGAATATCAAAAACTTATAAAATTAAATAATATATTAGAAAAAAAATTTCAGAAAAAAGGTAAGAATATAAGTGAAAATACAAAACAGAAAATAAACAAAATAGTTTTAAGTAAAAATGAAAAATAAACTTATTAAAGTAGCAAGAGAAACTAACTTATATTTAAAAGATTATATTATCAAACAAAAAAAAAGCAATTTGATTGGACCAATAAAGTATGGATTATTTTCTGGAGGAAAAAAAATTAGATCTAAAATATTAGTCGATATTGGAAAAATTTTTAAGGTAAATTATAAAACTTTAATTAAAATTGGTGCAGCTATCGAATGTGTTCATGCGTATTCTTTAATACATGATGATCTGCCATGTATGGACAATGATGTCTTGAGAAGAGGAAAGCCTTGTACTCATATAAAATATGGAGAGTCCACAGCAGTCTTGGCTGGCAATTCTCTTCTAACTATGGCTTTTGAGATCTTAACTGGAAAAAATTTAAAAGTTAGTGAAAAAATAAAAATAGAATTAATTAAAAATTTATCTGAATGCACAGGCCACACTGGAGTTGCTGGCGGACAATACTTAGATTTATATTATGAAAAAAAAAAAGTTTCAGTAAAAAAAGTTGTTGATATGCAAATAAAAAAAACTGGGAAATTATTTAGTTTTTGTTGTATGGCTCCTTTAGTAATTAAAAATAAAGATACTAATGTTATAAATTTTTTTAATAAAATAGGATCAGATATTGGTTTATTATTTCAAATAACTGATGATTTAATTGATTTTAAGGGGAATACTAATTATGTGGGAAAGAGAACTAAAAAAGACAAGAAAAGAGGAAAGGCAACTATTGTAGACTTGTTAGGTTATAAAAAAACGATTAAATATTGTGATAAATTAAAATTTAATTTATTTAAAAAACTTAATAAATATGGTTCAAGGTCTAAAGATATACAAGAAACTGTTGAATATATATCGACAAGAAATAAATGAAAAAGAATTATAAATATTTAAA
Source organism: uncultured Pelagibacteraceae bacterium (assembly GCA_902552985.1). GTDB lineage: Bacteria > Pseudomonadota > Alphaproteobacteria > Pelagibacterales > Pelagibacteraceae > Pelagibacter. The sequence continues at coordinate 27,229 of CACDII010000008.1, read as the reverse complement.
AAATATAAATTTTCCCTCAGATATAAAAAAATTGTCAGTTGATAAGTTACAAGAATTATCAAATGAAGTAAGGGAAGAAATGATAAGTGCGGTTTCAGAAACTGGTGGACATCTTGGTGCTGGCCTGGGCGTAGTAGAATTGACAGTAGCGCTACATTATATTTTTGATACTCCAAATGATAAATTGATATGGGATGTTGGACATCAAACTTATCCACATAAAATTCTTACAGGAAGAAAAGAAAAAATTAGAACTTTAAGACAAGGAGGAGGACTATCTGGTTTTACAAAAAGATCAGAAAGTGAATATGATCCTTTTGGTGCAGCACATAGTTCTACATCTATATCTTCAGCACTAGGAGTTGCAGTTGCAAATAAAATTAATAATAAATCAAATAATGTAGTAGCAGTAATTGGTGACGGAGCAATGAGCGCTGGAATGGCTTATGAAGCAATGAATAATGCTGGAGCATCAAAAACTAAAATGATTGTTATTCTAAATGATAACGACATGTCAATTGCGAAACCAGTTGGTGCCATGAGAGCTTATTTGGCAAAATTATTTTCTGGAAAAATTTATTTTAGCTTAGTTGAAACTATAAAATTAATTATTTCAGCTTTTTCAAAAAGATTTAGCGATAAAGCTAGCAAAGCTGAAGATTTTTTTAGATCAGCTATTACCGGTGGAACACTTTTTAATTCCTTAGGCTTCTATTACATAGGACCAATAGATGGACACGATTTAGATGTTTTATTACCAGTTTTAGAAAATGCTAAAAACTCCAAACACAAAGGTCCAATAATTATTCATTTAAAAACTCAAAAAGGAAAAGGCTATTCATATGCTGAAAAATCAAATGATAAATATCATGGTGTATCCAAATTTAATATAGAAACTGGAATTCAAGAAAAATCTAAAAATTCTACACCATCTTATACAAAAGTATTTGCAAACACTCTTATTAAACATGCTGAAAAAGATAGCAAAATAGTTGCTATTACAGCGGCAATGCCTTCTGGAACCGGGCTTGATATTTTTGGAGAAAAATTTCCAAAAAGAATGTTTGATGTTGGTATAGCCGAACAACATGCGGTTACATTTGCAGGCGGTTTAGCTACAGAAGGTTTAAAACCCTACGCAGCAATTTATTCAACATTTTTACAAAGAGCATATGATCAAGTAGTTCACGACATAGCTATCCAGAAACTTCCAGTAAGATTTGCAATCGATAGAGCAGGACTAGTGGGTGCAGATGGACCAACTCACGCAGGATCATTTGATATTACATATTTATCAACTTTACCAAACTTCGTTGTTATGGCAGCTAGTGACGAAAGTGAATTAGTTAGAATGATAAATACTTCAGTATATATTAATGATAGACCATCTGCTTTTAGATATCCTAGAGGAAATGGAATAGGTTTAGAATTACCTTCTATAGATGAAAAAATAGAAATTGGAAAAGGCAGACTGATTCAAGAGGGTAAAAAATTAGCAATTTTAAGTTTTGGCGCTAGATTAAGTCATTGTTTAGTTGCTGCGGAAAATTTAAAAAAAAAAGGAATAAATATTACAATTGTAGATGCGAGATTTGCTAAACCTTTGGATCAAAATTTGATATTTCAACTAGCTACAGATCATGAAGCAATTATTACAATTGAAGAAGGTTCTATAGGAGGTTTCGCTTCACATGTATCTCACTTTTTAACTGAAAAAAATTTATTAGATAAAGGTCTTAAATTTAGGTCAATGTTACTTCCAGACAAATTTATCGATCAAGACAAACCTGATTTGATGTATAAAATTGCTGGATTAGATTCAAATTCGATTGAAGAAAAAGTCCTTGATACTCTTAATTCAAATATTGTCTTACAAAAACAAAAATAATATTTAACTACACTGTGCTTTATTCATTAGATAGTGATCTAATATAACGCAATGCATCATTGCTTCTCCTATTGGAACAGCTCTTATTCCTACACATGGGTCATGTCTACCTTTAACCGAAATAGAAGTATTTTTTCCAAATTTATCGATAGTTTTTCTTTGTTTTAAAATTGATGAAGTAGGTTTAACCGCAAAAGAAATAATTATATCTTGTCCACTTGATATTCCCCCCAGAATTCCTCCTGCATTGTTAGATTTAAAATTGGTTTTTTTACCTGTTTGAGAAATTTCATCAGAATTTTGTTCTCCAGTAAGTTGGGCGGAGTTCATACCTGAACCAATATTTACACCTTTAACTGCATTGATGCTCATCATAGCTGCAGCTAAGTCCATATCTAATTTAGAATAAATTGGAGATCCCAATCCAATAGGAACACCCTTTGCTCTTACTTCAATAATTGCTCCACATGAAGAGCCTGATTTTCTAATACTCAATAAATATTTTTCCCAAATTTTAATAATTGATTTATCAGGACAAAAAAGAGAATTTTTCGAAATAAATTTTTCATCCCATTTACTTGTATCACAACCAAGAATTCCAAGCTGCGTTACGCCACCAATAACTTTATATTTATTTCCTAATTTATTCTGTAAGACTTTTTTTGCAATTGCACCAGCTGCAACTCTTGAAGCCGTTTCTCTAGCAGATTGTCTTCCACCACCTCTATAATCTCTTATTCCATATTTTTTAAAATATGTGTAGTCAGCATGTCCTGGCCTAAATTTATTTTTTATTGTTTCATAATCTCTTGATCTCATGTCTTTATTATAAATTATCATTGAGATTGGAGTGCCTGTTGTTTTTCCTTCAAATACACCTGATAAAATATTTACTTTATCATCTTCTTTTCTTTGAGTTGTAAATTTAGATTGACCCGGTTTTCTCTTATTTAATTCAATTTGTATGTCTTTTTCCGTTATTTTTATATTTGGAGGGCAACCATCAACCACGCATCCTATAGCAGGTCCATGAGATTCACCCCAAGTAGTGAAACGAAATATCTTTCCAAAAGTATTAAATGACATAATAATATTATATAAGTTATTTTGTTGAAATTATGAATCAAAAAAACTCATTAGGTATAGATTTATGCTTTAAGGATTTAGATAATCCAATGAATTTATTTAGAGAGTGGTTTAATGAGGCTAAAAAAACCGAAATTAATGATCCAAATGCTCTAGCTTTAGCAACTGTTGGAAAAAATGGGATCCCATCAGTCAGAATGGTTCTACTTAAAGATTTTAACGAAAAAGGTTTTGTTTTTTATACAAATTTAAATAGTAGAAAAAGCACCGAGATAAAATCTAACCCAAATGCATCAATGTGCTTTCATTGGAAATCATTATTAAGACAGGTTAGAATAATAGGAAAGTTGTCGAAAGTTCTGGACGCAGATGCTGACAACTATTACAATAGCAGATCATATGGAAGTAGAATAGGTGCATGGGCTTCCAATCAAAGTAGCCTTTTAAAATCTAGAGATGAATTGTTAAATTCTATTGAAGAATTTAAAAAAAAATATCCAAATGAAAAAGATGTCCCACGACCCAAACATTGGTCAGGGTGGAATTTAATTCCTGTTGAAATTGAATTTTGGCTTGATGGCAAAGATAGAATACACGAAAGATTGTATTACTGTAAGAAAGCTAATGGAGAGTGGGAAAAAAATCTTTTAAGCCCTTAATAAGATCTTTCTAAGCTAAATGAAGTAAGATTTTTTAGAATTTCTTTTTCTTTAGACTCATCAAAAATACTCAATGAATTTGAGGCAAGATTAATAAAATATTCCGCTTTTGTATAGCAATCAGAAATTATATTATAATTTTTAATCATTTGTAAAATTTTTTTTAATTCTTCTTCATTCCTTTGATCCTTTTCAAATAATTTTTTTATTTCTGCTTTCTCGTTCGCGCTGGCTTTTTGACAAAGAAGAATAATTGGCAAAGTAACTTTTCCTTCATAAAAATCATTACCTATTTTTTTTCCAAAAAATTTAAGTTCCGAATTGTAATCTAAAGTATCATCTGCTATTTGAAAAGTAAGTCCAAGGTTCTTTCCATAAAACTCTAAAGCTTCTTTAATTTTACTCTCTTTATTTGCTAGAATAGATCCAACTTTTGTTGCTGTTGCAAAAAGCGAAGCTGTTTTTGCAGAAATTATTTTTAAGTAGGTTTCCTCTAACATATCAACTTCACCTTTGTGTTGAAGCTGAAGAATTTCTCCTTGGGCAATTTTTGCTGAGGTTGAAGATAATAACTTTAAAATTTCTAAATTTCCATCTTCTACCATCATTTCAAAGCAACGACTCAACAAATAATCACCTGCTAAAATTGATGATTTATTTCCCCAAATATAATTATTCGTTTTTTTCCCTCTACGCACTTCGCTAACATCAATAACATCATCGTGGAGAAGTGTAGCACCGTGTATGAGCTCAACACATGCAGCTAAATTTATATCTCTCCCACCTTTTGAATAACCGCACAATTTTGCAGAACCAAGGGTTAAAAGAGCTCTTAATTTTTTTCCTCCAGTTTTTATATGATACTCAGTCATTTTTTGAACTAAATTTACATCACTAGTCAATTTGGTTTTAATTTTTTCTTCAACTAAAATTAATTTTTCTTCAACAGAATTTTTTAGATCAAAATAAGAATTATTTATTTGTTTTTTGAGCTGTATTACAGTTCCCATATGTGATTAAGTTAATATAATAATACGGTATTTATTACTTATCAATTGACGCACCCAAATCTTCAACTATAAGTAGACTTTATATTAAATCAAAAGTTCTGTAAGGAGTATGAATGTTTTCTTTTTTTAAAAAAAAAATTATTATACCACACGTTAGGCTCGCTGGGGTAATTGGATCTGCAGGCAGATTTAAACAAGGTATTGATTTTTCAGGCCAGCAAGAAATTATAAAAAAAGCATTTTCATTTAAAAAAGCTAAAAATGTGGCGATATCAATTAATTCTCCAGGCGGTTCTCCCGTTCAATCTCATTTAATTCATGATTACATAAGGCAGTTAGCTAAAAAAAATAAAAAAAAAGTTATTGTTTTTGCAGAAGATGTTGCGGCGTCAGGAGGATATTTAATTGCTTGCGCTGGAGATGAAATTTTTGCAAATTCAAGTTCTATAGTAGGTTCAATAGGAGTCATCTCGGCTTCATTTGGTTTTCAAGATGCTATTAAAAAAATTGGTATTCAAAGAAGAGTTTATACAGCTGGCAAAAATAAAAGTACTTTAGATCCATTTAAGGAGGAAAAAGAAGAAGATATTGAAAGAATTAAAAAACTACAACTAGAACTACATTCAGATTTTATTGAAGTAGTTAAAAAAAGCAGAGGTTCAAAACTTAAAGATCCCGAAAAAAATAATACCTTTACAGGAGAATTCTGGTCTGGTTCTGCGTCGATGAAATTAGGATTAATAGATGGCATAGGTAATGCAGAACAAATTTTAAGAGAAAAATTTGGAGAAGATATAGTTATTAAAAAACTTGAAAAACAAAAAAGTTTTATAGCAAAAAAACTATCATCTTCTTTAGACAATCAGATTGATAATATTGCCAGCGTGATAGAAGAAAGAGCTCTATGGCAAAAATTTGGTTTATAGATGCCAAAAAAAATAAAAAAGATAAAAAGAAATAAGCCTTCATTTCAAACTTTTCAAGATACAATTTTGAATTTACAAAAGTACTGGAGCAAACAAGGATGCGTAATACTGCAACCATATGATATGGAAGTTGGTGCAGGAACTTTCCATCCTGCAACAACGCTAAGATCTTTAGGCCCGAAACATTGGAAGACAGCATATGTTCAACCTTCAAGAAGACCAACAGATGGTAGATATGGTGACAATCCCAATAGACTTCAACACTACTATCAGTTTCAAGTTCTAATAAAGCCTTCACCTAGTAATATTAAAAAAATGTATCTCAACAGTTTAAAAACAATTGGTATCAATTATGTTGATCACGATATTAGGTTTGTGGAAGACGATTGGGAAAGTCCTACACTTGGTGCAGCTGGTTTAGGATGGGAAGTTTGGTGTGATGGGATGGAAATAACTCAATTTACTTATTTTCAACAAATGGCAGGAATTGAATGTAAACCTGTATCTGTAGAGCTTACTTACGGTCTTGAGAGAATTTGTATGTTTACACAACAAAAAAAGAATGTTTACGATTTAGATTGGAATAATGAGGGAATTAAATATCGAGAAGTGTTTCATCAAGCTGAAAAAGAATTTTCAGCATATAATTTTGAACATGCGAATACAGATAATTTATTTAAAATGTTTGATATGATCGAAAAGGAAAGCAAAGCGTTGCTTGAAAAAAAATTACCTTTACCCGCTTACGATCAGTGCTTAAAAGCAAGTCATATTTTTAATATTTTAGACGCAAGAGGAGTCATTAGTGTAGCTCAAAGAGCAGAATATATTTCAAGAATAAGAGAAATTACAAGTAGTGTCGGTAACATTTGGTTAGAAAACCAAACAAAATAATGTCAGGTTTTTTTTTAGAACTTTTTAGCGAAGAAATACCATCAACTTTGCAAAAAAATGCAAGAGAAATAATTTTAAATAATTTTCAAAATTTTTTTGAAAATGAAAATATAAATTTTAAAAAATGTTCAGCTATTTCAACTCCAAATAGATTAATATTTTCATTTGAAGAGATTGATAAAATAATTATAAGAAAAGCTGAAGTAGTTAGAGGTCCTAATATTAATGCACCCGAAAAAGCGTTGGAAGGTTTTTTAAAATCAAACAAAATAGAAAAAAATGAAACCTTTGTAAAAAAAATAGATAAAGGAGAATTTTACTTCTTTAAAAAACAAGAAAAAAAAATTGAAGCAGCTAAATTATTGGAAGAAAATATTCCATTAATACTTGACAAAACCTCTTGGAAAAAATCTATGAAATGGGGCGAATTTAATCTTAGTTGGGCTAGGCCACTAAAATCAATACTGGCTATTTTTTATACAAAAACATTACAATTTAATTATCATCATCTTAAAAGTGCTAATTTTACTTATATTGATAAGGAACTAGAAGAAAAAGTAAAAATTTTTAGAGATTTCGAGTCTTATAAAGATTTTTTTAAAGGTAAAAACATTATTCTTGATCAGGACTTAAGAAAAAAATTTATAAAAGACGAATTAGAAAGATGTGCAAATAAAAAAAATCTAATTGTAGAAATTGATGAAAAACTCTTAGAAGAAGTAACAAATCTTGTAGAAAGTCCCCATATTTTAACATGTAAATTTGATGAAGAATTTTTAAAGATTCCTAAAGAAATATTAATTATCACTATGAAACACCATCAAAAATATTTTCATCTAGCTGATAGCAAAAGAAATATTACTAATCAATTTTTAGTTGTAGCTAATAATAAAGATATAAAAGGTTATATCAAATCAGGAAATGAAAGAGTTGTTGAGGCAAGGTTGAATGATGCTCAATTCTTTTGGAAAAAAAATAGATCACAAAGTTTGTTAAAGAAAATTTCAGACTTGAAAACAATGAATTATTTTAAAGGTATAGGATCATACTTTGATAAGGTTCAAAGAATGAGAAAGTTAGGAGGAATTATTTCAGACGAGATGCTAATAAGCAAAGAAAAAGTAGAATTATCATGCTCTATTTGTAAGGTAGATTTAATTTCTGATTTAGTAGGAGAATTTCCGGAACTTCAAGGAATAATGGGAGGATATTTTGCTGAAACTCAAGGGTTCGATAAAGATATATGTTTAGCTCTAAAGGAACACTATTTGCCCATTGGTTTAAGTAGCAATTTACCTAAAAAACCTTTTAGTATTGCTTTAGCAGTGGCGGACAAATTAGATACATTAGTTGGTTTTTTTGGAACTAATAACAAACCAACAAGCTCAAAAGATCCTTACGCTTTAAGAAGATTAGCGCTTGGATTGATTAGAATTATTATTGAAAATAATAAAGAGTTTAAAATAAAAAATTTAATTAATTATTCTTCCACACTTTATGAACAACAATCTTTAAAATTTTCTAATAATTCATTACATAAGGAATTGATTGATTTTTTATTAGATCGTTTAAAATATTATATGAAAGAAAAGGGGATTAGGTCTGATATAATTGAGTCAAGTTTACAAACTTTTAACATTGATCAAATTTTAAAAAGTTATAAAAAATCTTTAATTTTAAATAAATTCATAAATAAAGAAATTGGAACAGATATTATTTCAAGCTATAAAAGAGCATCTAATATTCTTGAGCAAGAGTTAAAAAATAAAGATTTAGAAATACTGAGCAGTGCTGACCCTGCATTATTTAAGAATGAATATGAAAAAAATTTGTATAAAAAAATACTTGAATTAAGAAAGTATTTTACTGGTTCACATATGAACGAGGATTATGAGTTAACATTAAAAAATCTCGCAGAGTCAAAAAAAATAGTTTTTGAATTTTTTGATAATGTAATAGTTAATGATGAAGATAAAACGATTAAAAAAAATCGTTTGGAACTATTATCTATGTTATGTAAAACATTTGATAATTATATAGTTTTTTCAAATATAGAGAGTTCAAAATGAATAATTTAATTTTAAATTTTAAATCTAAAAAATTAAAAAAAGTAAATAATCTAATAAATTTTTTAGGTGGCAAAGGTGCTAATCTTTCAGAAATGGGAAAAATAGGTCTTCCAGTACCACCAGGGTTTACTATATCAACAAAGGTTTGTGAAATTTTTTATAAAAATAATAAAAAATTAAATCCAAAAATAATTAGCATTATAAAAAAAGAGATTAGGATTATTGAAAAACAAACAAATAAAAAATTTGGAGATTTAAACAATCCACTTTTAGTCTCTGTTAGATCGGGAGCAAGAGTCTCTATGCCTGGTATGATGGATACAATTTTAAATCTTGGTTTAAACGATAAAACTGTAATAGCCTTAGCCAAAAAAACTTCAAACATGAGATTTGCTAAAGATAGTTACCGAAGATTTATTCAAATGTATGGTAATGTGGTTATGGGAATTGAAAGCTATAATTTTGAGGAATTAATCGAAAATTATAAGCTTACTAAGGGAGTTTTGTTAGATACTGAGTTAGACGAAAATGATTGGGATGGACTAATAAGTGATTTTAAAAAAATAATTAAAGAAAAAACACATAAGAATTTTCCTCAAAATGTTTTTGAGCAACTATTAGGGGCTGTTTGTTCTGTATTTTTGTCGTGGGAAAGTAATAGAGCTAAAATTTATAGAAAACTAAATCATATCCCATCAGATTGGGGAACAGCTGTAAATGTTCAATCTATGGTTTTTGGAAATATGGGTGATGATTGTGCTACCGGCGTAGTATTTACAAGAAATCCATCTAATGGAGTTAATGAAATTTACGGAGAGTATTTAATTAATGCCCAAGGAGAAGATGTAGTTGCTGGTACAAGAACTCCAAATTATATTACTAAAAAAGCACATAAAGAATCTTCATTAAAAGGAAAATCAATGGAAGAATTGATGCCTATAGCATTTAGTAAACTCAAAAATATATTAAACATCTTAGAAAAAAAATACAAAGACATGCAAGATGTAGAATTTACAATTGAAAATAATAAGCTTTGGATATTACAAACAAGATCAGGAAAAAGAACTGCAAAATCTGCTGTTAAAATTGCAGTTGATATGGTTAAACAAAAATTAATTTCAAAAAAAGATGCTGTATTAAGGGTTGATCCCAATTCTTTAGATACTCTTTTACACCCTACACTTAATGAGAACAGTAATATTAATGTAATAGCTAACGGTTTACCAGCATCTCCAGGTGCAGCTAGTGGTAAAGTTGTTTTTTCATCAGATGAAGCTGAAAGACTAAATAACATGATGCAAAATACTATATTAGTTAGAATTGAAACTTCCCCCGAAGATATTCATGGAATGCATGCTGCAAAAGGAATTTTGACTTCAAGAGGAGGCATGACCAGCCATGCCGCAGTAGTAGCAAGAGGAATGGGAAGACCTTGTGTGTCTGGTTCAAGTGAAATTGATATTGATTATGAAAAGAAATTATTCAAAACAAAAAAAGGGGAAATTAAAGAAGGCGATATAATTACAATTGATGGATCAACAGGAAGAATAATTTTAGGAGAAGTTGAAACAGTTAAACCAGAAATTTCTGGAGATTTTTCAAAATTAATGAGCTGGGCTGATAAATTTAGAAGATTGAAAATTAGAACCAACTCCGAAACACCTTTAGACACTAAAGCTGCGAGAGAATTTGGAGCCGAAGGAATAGGTTTATGTAGAACAGAGCATATGTTTTTTGATGAAGAGAGAATTTTATCTGTAAGAGAGATGATTTTGTCTAAATCCAGAGAAGACAGAGACAAAGCTCTATCAAAACTTTTACCACATCAAAAAAATGATTTTATAAAAATATTTAAAATAATGAGTGGATTACCGGTTACAGTGAGGTTATTAGATCCTCCTTTACATGAATTTCTGCCAAAAAATCAAACTGAGATTTCTGACGTTGCTAAATCATTAAATTTATCCGTTAAAGAAATTGATGCAAGAATTAATGAATTACACGAACATAATCCAATGCTTGGTCATAGAGGATGTAGATTGGGAATTTCTTTTCCAGAAATTTATGAGATGCAATGCAGAGCAATTTTTGAAGCTTTAGTCGAATGTAAAAAAAATAAAATTAAATCTATTCTTCCGGAGATAATGATTCCATTAGTTTCAACAGAGGCAGAAATAAAAATAATGAAAAATTTAGTTATTAAAGTTGCAAAGAAAGTACAAAGTGAAAATAAAACTAAAATAAAATTTTTAGTTGGTACTATGATTGAACTTCCAAGAGCAGCCATAAAAGCACAAGACATTGCAAGGCATGCTGAATTTTTTAGTTTTGGAACAAATGATTTAACTCAAACAACATTTGGAATTAGCAGAGATGATAGTGGAAAATTTCTTAACGATTATATAGAAAATAAAATATTTGATATTGATCCCTTTATATCAATAGATGAAGGTGTGGGGGACTTAATAGAAATTGCTGCTATAAAGGGAAAGAAACAAAATAAAAAAATCAAATTAGGTATATGTGGAGAACACGGAGGAGATCCAAAAAGCATTCATTTTTGTTCTAAAATAGGATTGAATTATGTTTCTTGCTCACCTTACAGAGTGCCGGTAGCTAGATTATCTGCAGCACAAGCACAATTAAAATTAAAGATGTAGTTTAAGATCTAATATTGGAGCACTATGAGTAATTGCACCAACAGAGATTCTGTTAACACCTGTTTTAGCTATTTTTTTTATATTTTTTAAAGTTATGCCTCCTGAAGCTTCAGTTTGATAATATTTTTTTGAGATTTTAACTCCTTCTTTTAAAAATTTAGGACTCATGTTGTCAAATAAAACTGTATCAAATTTTAACCCTATAATTTGTTTTAGTTGTTTAAGATTATCTACTTCAACTGTAATTTTTTTTTCTTTTTTATTTTTTATAGTTTTTTTTACAATATCTACTAAACTTTTACTTGCACCAATATGATTATCTTTAATTAAATATTCATCACTTAGGTTAAATCTATGGTTTGTGCCACCTCCCACTTTCACTGCATATTTTTGTATTACTCTTAAGCCAGGTATGGTTTTTCTTGTACAACAAATTTTACTTTTTTTTCCAGATTTTTTTACAAATTTATTTGTTATTGTAGCTATGCCAGACATATGACATAAAAAATTTAAAGCGACTCTTTCACCAGTTAATATGTTTTTAATATTGCCTTCAATTATTGCTATAACATTACCTTTTTTAATATAAGAACCTTCCTTTTTTTTTAATTTAATTTTAATTTTTTTATCAATTAAATTAAATGTTTGTTTAAAAAAATCCAATCCAGCAATTATTCCAGATTGGTTTGTAATTAATTTTATTTTTTTTGTAATATTATTTTCTAATATGTTTGAAGTAATATCACCTACCGGGAACAGGTCTTCATTAAGCGCTAGCTTACAAGTATTTCTTATAAAATTTTTACTTAAAATTATTTTTGACACAGATACTATCTGCCTATTTCTGCCATTCTTTCAACTGATTTTCTTGCTTTTTCAATAGTCTCGTTACTCATTAAAATTTCATTAGTTTCGTTTTTTAAACAATCTAAAATTTTTGGAAGAGTAATTTTTTTCATATGAGGACATAAATTACATGGTCTAATAAATTCTACATTTGGATTATCCACTTGAACATTATCACTCATTGAGCATTCAGTTACCATCATAACTTTTTTTGGCTGTTTATCCTTTACATATTTTATCATTCCACTTGTTGATCCAGCAAAATCTGATGCTTTAATCACATCAGGTGGACATTCTGGATGAGCAATTATTTTTATACCAGGATTATTTTTTCTTATATCATTTATTTCTGCATCATTAAATTGTTCGTGCACTTCACATGTGCCTTTCCATGAAATTATTTCCACATCAGTTTGTGAAGCAACATATTTTGCTAAAAAATCGTCAGGGAGAAATATAACTTTTTTAACACCTAGTGACTTAACAATTTTTACAGCATTAGCAGATGTACAACATACATCTGTTTCAGCTTTTACTTCTGCTGAAGTATTTACATAAGATACTACTGGAACTCCTGGGTATTTTTTTTTTAAATTTCTGACATCATTCCCAGTTATTGAAGATGATAGTGAACAACCTGCTTTCATATCAGGAAGCAAAACTTTTTTTTCTGGACTCATTAACTTTGCTGTTTCAGCCATGAAGTGTACACCGCACATAACGATTATATCAGCTTTAGTTTTTGCTGCTTCAACAGCTAATGCGAGTGAGTCAGCAGAAAAATCTGAAACACCATGATAAATTTCTGGGGTTTGATAGTTGTGAGCAAGTATTACTGCATTTTTTTCTTTTTTTAATTGATTTATTTTATGAATATAAGGAGCATGAATTGACCACTCAATTTCTGGTAATACTTTTGAAATTTTTTTATAAATCGGTTCAGTTGCTTTTTTTACTTCACTTGTAAATTCCATATTTAAAATCTATCAACTTGAAAGATAATTGTCATTCACTTATTCTGACGCACTAACGTTACTAACTTAGCCATACGGGCTTTAAAACCTTTATTGAAGCAGATCCACAATTCAATTTTTTATTAAAATTAAAATTTTCATCCTTAAATTTAATTAAACCAAAAGGGTGTTTTTCTCCGATTATAATCTTACCTATTTTACTATTATTGATTGATATTTCATCATCAATTTTTATAGAACCTTCCAAAACTTCTATAGGTAATAACTTTTTTGAAAGTTTGTCTTTAAGTTTGATTCTTGCGGTATTTTCTTGTCCAACATAACATCCTTTTTTAAAGTCTAATCCGTTTAACTCTTCAAAATTACATTCAATTCCAAAAATTTTATTTTGTAACGCTGCAGTTCCTTGCTGAAGAATACCTAGTTTGTAACTATAATTATAATAATCATCACTATTGCTTAATTTTAATCCTAGTTTTTTTGTAGAAAGATATAATTTTTCTAAATTTACAAATAATCTTCCTCCCAATTCTTTATTTCTCGGATCTAACACGATAGAGTCTTCTCTATACTTTATTGTAAACCCATTTTCTTCTTTTACATTTTCAAGAGATAGAAACTTTTCTTTGTTAATTGCGGCAACAACAAACTCATTGCTTAAATTCAAAATTTCTACTTTAGATCTTAGTTTATAAATTTTTAATTTTTTATAAAGCTCTTCAAGTTGTTTTTTTTCACAATCTAAAAAATAACCTTTTTTATGTTTTATTATAATAAAATCAAAAAGATATTTTCCTTGAGGATTTAAAAGAGAAGCAAAACAACTGTTATTATCTGTCACTTTATTAATATCATTTGTTATGATATTTTGTAGAAAATCTGTAGCATCATTACCGCTGATGTAAATTATTCCTCTATCATCCAAGGTATAAATATTTTGATTATTCATAATTGATTATCACTATTTTATAATATAATTACTTTTCTAGAAAATGTTAGATCTAATAATAAAAAATGGAAAATGTTACATTAATGACGAGTTAAAAGATATCGATGTTGCTATTAAAGATGGAAAAATTTATCAGATTGGCCAGATTTCTGATGAAACAAAAGAAATAATCAATGCAGAAGGACTAACTGTTTTACCGGGATGTATAGACACTCAAACTCATTTTAGAGAACCTGGGTCAACTGATACGGAAGATCTTCATTCAGGAAGTAGAGCTGCAATTGTAGGAGGCATAACAAGTGTATTCGAGATGCCTAACACTAATCCTCCAACTTCTAACATGAAAGAATTTCAAAGAAAATTAGATCTCGCTAAAAATAGAATGTATTGCAATTATGCTTTTTATTTTGGTGCAACAGCTGATAATTCAAAAGATTTAGCAAGTTTAAAAGATTTAGTAGGTTGTTGTGGTATCAAATTGTTTGCAGGGTCATCAACTGGTAATTTACTAGTTGCTAAAGAAGACGACATCGATAAGGTCTTTCAAAATAGTTCAAAGGTTGTAGCAGTGCACTCTGAAGATGAAGAAATTTTAAATATAAATAAAAAATTAATCAAAAAAGGAGATGTTCATACCCATCCAGTTTGGAGAAGTGTAGAATGCGCAATATCATCTACTAGAAGAATTGTTAAAATTGCAGAGCGTTATAAAAAAAAAGCACATATACTTCATATCACAACAAAAGAAGAGATTGATTTTTTATCTCAACACAAAGGAAACATTACATTTGAGATTACTCCTCAGCATTTAACTTTATTTGCCCCAGACTGTTACAACAAACTTGGAACTTATGCCCAAATGAATCCGCCTTTAAGAGATAAATCTCATTATGATAGATTATGGTATGCAGTAAGAAATAATCTTAATGACACAATTGGTTCTGACCATGCTCCACATTTAAAAGTAAATAAAGATAAAGAATATCCTAATTCACCATCAGGTATGCCGGGTGTGCAAACTCTAATTCCAGTAATGTTAAACCATGTAAATGATGGAAAGCTAACGCTAAATCAATTAATTAATCTTGTTTGTGAAAATCCTGTAAAAATTTTCGGAATTAAAAATAAAGGTTATATTAAAGAGGGTTTCGATGCTGATTTTACCATTGTAGATATGAAAAAAATTATAGAAATTAAAAATGAAAATATCGAGAGCAAATGTAAATGGTCACCATTTCATGGATACAAATTTAAAGGAACTCCTGTTGCAACAATTATCAATGGAGATATAAAGATGAAAGATGGAAAAATATTGGGCGAACCTTCTGGTAATCCTTTGAATTTCAAATAGTTTTACCAGAGTAAGTATTTACTAGAATAATTCCGATAATAATAACAAAAAGCCCCAGAACTGTTTGCCAATTCAAAGTTTGTTTAAAAAATATATATCCTAATATTGCTATAGAAAAAATACCAAGACCGCTCCACGTTGCATAAACTATAGCTATTGGAATTTTATTAACAACAAAAGTTAATAAGTAAAATGCTGACATATAACATATAGCAAGAATTACTGATGGAGTTATTTTTGTAAAATTTTGTGTCACTGGTAACAACATTGTGCCAGCTACTTCGCAAATTACTGCTCCGAATAAAAAAATATATGTTTTAATCACTTTAATATGCCACTTTTAACTAAATCTTCTTTAATTTCCTTCAATATTAATGGATCGTCAATTGTTGCAGGCATCTTATATTCTTCTTTATCTGCTATTTTTCTAACAGTTCCTCTCAATATTTTTCCAGATCTTGTTTTTGGTAATCTTTTTACGACGATTGCTTTTTTAAAAGCTGCAACAGGACCAACTTTATCTCTTACCATTTGAATACATTCTTTAGATATCGTTTCATTATCTTTTTGGACTCCAGCTTTAAGTGCTATTAGCCCAATTGGCAATTGTCCTTTTAGTTTGTCTGCAATACCTATAACAGCACATTCAGCAACTGATTGATGTTCTGACAAAACTTCTTCTATTGCTCCTGTCGACAATCTATGACCCGCAACATTTATAATGTCGTCTGTTCTAGACATGATCCAAATATACCCATCTTCGTCTATATGGCCTGCATCGTAGGTTTGATAATAACCATCATAATTTGTCATATATGTTTTTTTATATCTTTCATCAGCATTCCATAAAGTTGGAAATGTTCCAGGCGGCAATGGAAGTTTTACGACTATATCTCCCATTTCGTTTGGTTTAGCTAGAGTTTGATCTGGCTTTATAACTTTAACATCATAACCAGGAACTGCTTTACAAGCTGATCCATACTTTGTTTTCATCATTTCTATACCGGTACAATTCGAACTTATTGCCCAGCTAGTTTCGGTTTGCCACCAGTGATCAATCACCGGAACTTTCAAAAGAGACTCTGCCCATTTAATAGTATCTGGATCTGCTCTTTCGCCTGCTAGAAATAAACTTTCAAATGAGCTTAAATCGTACTTAGAAAAAAATTTACCTTCAGGATCTTCTTTTTTTATAGCTCTAAAAGCTGTTGGTGCTGTGAATAAAGATTTTACTTTATACTCTGAAATTATTTTCCAAAAAGCTCCTGCATCTGGAGTTCCAACGGGTTTACCTTCGAATAATACCGTTGTACATCCTTTAAACAAAGGAGCATACACAATATATGAATGACCAACAATCCACCCGATATCACTTGCTGACCACCAAACATCATCTTGATCAATATTATAAATATTTTTCATCGTCCACTTAAGAGCGGCAATGTGACCCCCAGTATCTCTTACAATTCCTTTTGGAATACCTGTTGTTCCTGAAGTATATAAAATATATGCAAATTCATTTGCATTCATTTCAACACAATCAACATTTTTTGCGTTTGATAATGCTTCTTCCCAATTAATTTCGCTAGGAGAATTTAATTTAACTTCGTTACCTTGTCTTTGAAATAATATTAACTTTTCTATTTTATGAGTTGCTAATTTTAAAGCTTCATCAACAAGTGGTTTATATTGAATTGTTCTTCCAGGTTCAAAGCCGCATGAAGCTGTCAGCAAAATTTTAGCTTTACTGTCATCTATTCTACTTGCTAATTCATTTGAAGCAAAACCACCGAAGACGACAGAATGAATCGCACCAATTCTAGCACAGGCAAGCATACCAATAACAGCCTCAGGTATCATCGGCATATAAATAATAACTCTATCTCCTTTTTTTATTCCTTGATCTTTTAGTGCTCCAGCAAACTTTGAAACTTTTTCTCTTAACTCTTTGTAAGTAAATATTTTTTTATTACCTGTAATGGGGCTATCATAGATCAAAGCTTTCTTATCACCTCTACCGTTATCAATATGAAAATCTAAGGCATTATAGCAGGTGTTTGTAACCCCATCTTCATACCATTTATAAAATGGAGGGTTAGACTTATTTAAAATTTTTGAAGGTTTTTTAAACCAAAATATATCGTCTGAAACTTTTCTCCAAAACTCCTCAGGATTTTTTAGTGAATTTGAATAAATTTCTGAAAGTCTTTGATTCATGCTTTTTGATCTATTTCTTACTTTTTCCTTATTTTTTCTAAAAGAAATTGCATTTAATTTAAAAAAGCTAGTAAAATCAACATAAATTAAATGTAAAAAAGTCTTCAATTAACTATTTTTTTTGCTATGTTTCTATCAACTTCACTGCAAATCGTATGCAGTTGTAGTTTAAATTTAAACTAAGTTAAAAACTAACTAATAGAGGGAGTTTTTTTATGAAAACAATAAAAACCTTTGCTTTAGCATTATTTGCTCTTATTGGAGCAAGTACAGCAGCTAATGCAGCAACTACCTTTTTAGCTACGGACGATTTCGTTGGTATCTCGTTCTGGTTAATTTCAATGGGTATGTTAGCAGCTACAGCGTTTTTCTTTATGGAACAGGCACATGTTTCTGTTCAGTGGAGAAAATCAGTAAACGTAGCAGGATTGGTAACTGGTATAGCTTTTATCCATTATATGTATATGAGAGCCGTTTGGGTTGAAACAGGTGATACCCCAACTGTTTACAGATATATTGATTGGTTAATTACAGTGCCTTTACAGCTTGTAGAATTTTACTTAATTCTTTCAGCAGTAAGAAAAGTTGATGTTAACATTTTCTGGAGAATTTTAATTGGTTCTTTAGTTATGTTAGTAGGTGGATATCTTGGAGAAGCAGGATTCATCAACCCTATGCTTGGTTTCATTATAGGTATGGCGGGATGGATTTACATTCTTTATGAAATCTTTTCAGGTGAAGCAGGAAAAGCAGCAGCTAAATCTGGAAATAAATCCCTAGTTACTGCGTTTGGGGCTTTAAGAATGATCGTTACAGTTGGTTGGGCGATTTATCCTTTAGGTTATGTATTCGGATACCTAACAGGTGGAATCGATGCTAATGCACTTAACGTGATTTACAACTTAGCAGACTTTGTTAATAAGATCGCATTCGGTCTGATTATATGGTCTTGTGCAGTTGCAAACTCTAGAGGAAGATAATTAATCTTTTAAGAGTTATTAATTGATAAATAGGGCAAGTTTAATCACTTGCCCTATTTTTTTTTGTCTCTATATATAATTAATGCCTAAAATCACGTACATAGAATTTAACGGTAAATCACATACAGTTGATGTTGCGAATGGATTGAGCGTTATGGAGGGTGCTGTACAAAATAATATTCCAGGAATAGATGCAGATTGTGGAGGAGGTATGGCATGCGCTACTTGCCATGTTTATGTCAAAGAAGAATGGTTTGATAAACTTGTGAAAAAAGAAGATGGTGAAGAAGATATGTTAGATATGGCTTATGAACCAAACAAATTTAGTAGATTAAGTTGTCAATTGATAGTTACAGATGAATTAAATGGTTTAGTTGTTCAATTACCATCAAAGCAGGCATAATGATAAAAACAGATGCATTGATTATAGGAGCAGGACCGACAGGACTATTTACTGCTCATCAATTAAAACTTATAGGGTTAAATTGTGAAGTAGTTGATAACTTAGATAAAATAGGTGGTCAATGTATTGAGCTTTATCCTGATAAACCAATTTATGATATACCAGCAGTACCTGAATGTACTGGAGAAGAGTTAACAAATAACTTAATCAATCAGTTAAAACCTTTTAATATTAAATTTCATTTAAGCGAGAGAGTTGAAGAAGTAAAAAAAATTAAAGAAAATTGGGAAGTAAAAACTAATAAGGGGACTATTTTTTTAACTCCAAATATAATAATTGCTGGAGGAGTAGGTTCTTTTGAGCCAAGAAAATTTGCGCCTAAAGAATGTGAAAAATACGAGGACAAATCAATATTTTATTCTATTAAAGATAAAACAATTTTTAGTGGAAAAACCGTTTCAATTTTTGGTGGAGGAGATAGTGCTTTAGATTGGGCAGTTGAATTATCATCAAAATCTAAAGTTAATTTAATACATAGAAGGGATGAATTTAGAGGCGCAAAAGCAACAATAGAAAAAGTCTATCAACTACAAAAAGCAGGTAAAATTAATTTATTTACAAAATATCAGTTAAAAGTCGTTAAAGGAAATGGTAAATTAAACAGCATTGATATTCAGCATGATAATAAGGAAATTAAAACTCTGAATACAGACTATGTTCTCGGTTTTTTTGGGTTAATCATGCAACTAGGTCCAATTGCAAGTTGGGGACTAAATATTGATAAAAAAACTATCACTGTAGACACAGAAAAATTTGAAACAAACCAAAGAGGAATATATGCAGTTGGAGATATTTGTAATTATCCTGGAAAATTAAAATTAATTTTATCTGGTTTTCACGAGGGGGCTTTAGCTGCAAGAGCGTGTTTTAAATTGGCTAGACCTAATGAGAAATATAGATTTGAATTTACAACTTCCTCTAAAAGTATAAAAAATAGGCTCGGTGTAAAAAGTGATTGAGCTATTTACCTCAAACACTCCAAACGGAAAAAAAATTTCAATAATGCTGGAAGAGATTGGTTACCAATATAAAGTAACTAATATTGATATTTCTAAAGGTGAACAATTTAAACCTGAATTTAAAAAAATAAGTCCATTTAGCAAAATTCCTGTAATTAAAGATTACGAGAACAATATAACGATCTTTGAGTCTGGAGCAATTCTTATGTATTTGGGTGAAAAAAGTAATCAGCTTTATGATCACGATGATAAAAATATTATTAATCAATGGTTAATGGCACAAATGGGTTTGATTGGCCCAATGATCGGTCAACATCATCAATTTCATCATTTTAATCCTGGAAAAAGTGAATTTGGTGAGCAACGTTATTTTAAAATAACAAAAAAACTTTATGAAGATTTAGATGAAAGGTTATCAAAAGTAAAATATTTAGCAGGTGAAAAATACACAATAGCAGATATTGCAACTTGGCCATGGATTGCAAGACATGAGTGGCACGATATTGGGCTTAAAAAATATAAAAATTTAAGCAGATGGTATTTAGATATTGCAAAAAGAAAAGCTGTAATTAAGGGTTTTGATTTAATGAAAACAGGTGAAACTATTCCTCAGATCTAGCTTTTTTTAAAAGATTGCCAAGCTCTCCTTTTTTTTCTATTTCTCTTAGTTCTTTGTAACCACCAACATGATAATCATCAAAAAATATTTGAGGTATAGTTTGTCTTCCACTTGACTTTATTAACATTTCTTCTCTTTTTCCTTCTTCTAAAGCTATATTAATTTCTTTATATGGAATATTATTTCTCTGTAACAATCTTTTTGCTGCATCACAAAAATTGCATCTAGGTCCCATGTAAACAGTAACATCTTTCATAGCCTAAATAATATAATCACTTTTTTTAATTTTTCTTCTTATTTCTTTTCTTTCAACTTTAAATTTTTTTTGATGTTTTATGCTCTTATTTTTCACTCTTTTTCTCCAAAGTTTAAATGAATTTTTTTTCAAAGATCTTCTCATTATTTTAATTACTTCATTTTCAGATTTCCCTGTTTTCTTTTTTATTTCTTCAAAGGTAACTCTATCGGCCCAGGCGGCCCAAATAACCCAATCTGGACTATTTAAATCCGGCTCAGAATTTTTGACGCGGGTAACTGGATATTTGGATTTTTTCATAAGTTATTATCGTTTTTTAAAAAAATGATTAATGCAATTTTATTAAGCTCCTGATATATTACAAAAAGATAGTCCTATCTAGCCATCTTTAGCTCCCGGTTTTTTAGGACTATCCTCTTTCTTATTATCCATTTATATTGTTTTTCATAATGAAACTAGGATTTATTGGAACTGGACAGATAGCAAAAGCTACAATTTTAGGGATCTTAAAGTCAAATCTAAAAATAAAAAAAATATATATTTCTCAAAGAAATAAAAAAATCTCAAATTTGTTAAGAAAAAAAAGTATGAAGATTGTTGTTTTAAAGGATAATCAAGAAATTATTAATAAAGCAAACTGGATTTTTTTATCAATTACACCGAATGTTGGTAACAAAATATTAAAAAATTTAAAATTTAAATCATCCCAAATTATAATAAATTTTATTTCCACAATTGGAATTGCTCAACTTAAAAAATATATAAAAGTAAATGCTAAAATAGTAAGAGCATTACCTCTACCACCAATTGCTTTAAGAAAAGGACCAGTTCCGATTTGCCCAGCAAATAAAAAAGTAAAAATCTTTTTTGATCATTTAGGTACTACAGTTGAGGTATCAAATGAAAAATTATTTACTAATTTTTGGTGTATGACGGCAATGATGGCACCATTTTATGAAAATTTAAATACCCTTTCTAAATGGCTTTCCAGCAAAGGATTAAATAAAATTGATGCACAAAAATATATTACTTCATTATTCTTTGCAATGTCTGAAGATGCAGTTGAAAATTCAAGAAAAGATTTAAAAATTTTAATTAAAAATTCACAAACTCCAGGAGGTTTAAACGAACAAGCTTTAAAGCATTTAAAAAGATCTGGATTTTATAAATTATTAAATAACGCAGCAAATGATGTTCTTTATAGATTAAAAAAAAATTAATATGAATAAAATTAACTATCAGGAAAATTCTGTCAAAGAACTACTTAAAAGTGGAAGTCATTTAAGAATAATGACTGATTTTTTATTAGAA
The DNA here is from genome assembly GCA_902552985.1 of uncultured Pelagibacteraceae bacterium. Classification (GTDB taxonomy): domain Bacteria; phylum Pseudomonadota; class Alphaproteobacteria; order Pelagibacterales; family Pelagibacteraceae; genus Pelagibacter. The sequence continues at coordinate 5,112 of CACDII010000008.1, read as the reverse complement.
AAAACTAATCCCAGTATACTTGAACTTGGAGTTGAAAGAGGTTCATCCACTAAAGCTTTTGTATGGTTTGCTGAAAAAGTAAATGGCAAAGTATTTTCAGTCGATATTGATGATTGTAGCAAAGTGTTACAGTCATCACGTTGGAGTTTTTTAAAAAGCAATGACTTAGATAGAGATTATGTTTTAAATAATTTTAAGGAAGTAAAAGAAAAAGGTGTAGATTTGATTTATATTGACAGTTATCACGAAAATTTTCATGTTACCAAACTATTAAATTTATGGTTTAAATATTTAAAAAAAAACGGAGCTATATTTATAGATGACACTGATAGTTTCCCTTTTAGAGAAAAAAAAGATACATGGAATAGCATAGTTTATGATTTAATAGACGATGCAGCGAAAGAATTTTATTATAATAATGTTGATAAAATTTCATATGTAAAATACATGAATTTTAAAGAGAATGGGTTGATAAAATTGTATAAAACTTGTGATCTTTTTGATGAACCTAATTCAGATAAAAAAATGTGGAACTACAATATTTTTTTCAAAATAATTTATCCATATTTAAGATTAATAAAAAAATTAACAAAAAAAGTTTTTAATTTTAAAAAATAAAACTAAGATATGAAGACTTGTTGTAAAGAATCATCAGAGGATATTTGGATAAAAGAACTTTAAGTTGTATTTTGGGTTCTTTTTTGAAATATTTAGTGTTCAGCAGAAAAATTTAGAAAATTTAGAAATTATTTAAGAAACTATAATTTATATAAATAAGCTTAATATATAAGGTCTTTTAGTGTTGTAATTAAGACACACATGGTTAAAAAATTAATTTTTTGCCCAATAATTAGATTTATCTATGTAAATTTGAGCAATTTCTTATATATTTCTACCATATATTTATTAAAGCAACTTTTAAAAGAGAGATAATTATGAAAATTAAAAAAATTTTATTGTCTATGATGACAATTGCGCTTTTTTCTCTAGGAACTGCGCAAGTGCAAGCAACTGTTGGTTTTGGAATTAAATTACAAAATCTAGATTTAGATACTGCTGCATCTGACGATATCGATAATAATGGATCAGTAGATAGTAATAAAACATTCAATGATACTGCTACTATACCGTCATTCTTTGTTGAGAAAAACTTTGACGCGCCTTTTGGAAACTTAGCAATTGGAGTAAGCGTTATTCCTTTTGAAGCGGATATTGATAAAAGATCAATTTCTCAAAGTTCTCAAAAAGCAAAAGCAGATGGTGCTGCAACAACAGGAACTAACTCGGCAGAAGGTACAGTTAGTGACCATTACACTATCTATATACAACCAGGTGTTAACGTAGGTGATAGCTTGGTTTATGCTAGCTTTGGAATGGCATTTGCATCAGTAGAAGGTAAAAGTGCTTCTTTAAGCTCAACTAACATTACTGAATCAAAAGATTTAGAAGGTACTCATTTAGGAATTGGATTAAAACGTGTGAGCGATGCTGGTACGATGGTAAAACTAGAGTACTCACAAACTGACTATGATCAAGTATCTTGGGTAACATCAAACAGCACAAAAGGTATGGCTGATCTTGATAGCTCTGTGATTTCTGTTTCATTAGGAAAACAGTTTTAAGTAATTTAAAATTTTAAATTAAAAACCCACTAAATTAGTTTTTAGTGGGTTTTTTTTTGTACTTAAACATGAAAGAAGAATCTTTAATTCTTAAAATAGAAAATTTATCAAAATATTTTGGAGGATTGGCTGCAGTATCAAATTGCTCCTTAAAAATTAAAAAACAATCTATCACTGGCATTATAGGACCAAATGGTTCTGGAAAAACTACTTTATTTAATTTAATTGCTGGAAATTTAAAAGCATCTAAAGGGACAGTTTTATTTAATGATGAAAACATTACTAACGTCCCTTCTTATGAATTATTTTCAAAAGGCTTATTAAGAACATTTCAAATTGCACATGAATTTACTAACTTAACAGTTCTTGAAAATTTAATGATGGTACCAGGAAATCAATCTGGAGAAAATCTTGTAAATGCATTATTAAAATCAAGTTTAGTAAAAAAAGAAGAAGAGCAAGTACGATCAAAAGCTTATGAAGTAATAGAATTTTTAAATTTAAAACATCTTGCAAATGAATTAGCAGGAAATCTATCTGGTGGACAAAAAAAACTTTTAGAACTTGGAAGAACTATGATGGTTGATGCAAAATTAGTATTATTAGATGAAGTTGGAGCAGGAGTTAATCGAACATTGTTAAAAGACATTGGAACTTCAATTGAAAGATTAAACAAAGAAAAAGGATATACATTTTGTATGATTGAACATGATATAGATTTCATAAGTCGTTTATGTGATCCAGTAATCGTTATGGCTGAAGGTTCAGTATTGTTTGAAGGAACTTCTGAAGAGGTGAAAAAAAATGAGAAAGTTATTGAAAGTTATTTAGGAAGAGGATCAAAAAATTAATATAAAGAGTATATAATGGCTTTTTTTGAAGGAAAAAATATGACAGGTGGTTATGGAGGTCCTGATATTATAACTTCTTGTAACGTTGATGTTAATAAAGGTGAGATAGTAGCAATACTAGGCCCTAATGGAGCTGGAAAATCTACTGCAATGAAAGCAATGTTAGGTTTGTTAAATCTAAAAAATGGAACAGTTAAAATTGATGGTAAAGACATCTCAAATTTATCTCCACAAGATCGAGTAAAAGAGGGAATATCTTTCGTACCACAAACTAGAAATGTATTTACAGGTCTAACAGTTAGAGAAAATTTAGAAATGGGAGCTTTTTTAAGAAATGAAAATATAGACAAAGTCATTAAAGAAATTTATGATTTATTTCCAATCTTAGAGGAAAAACAAGCCCAATTAGTTGGGGAATTGTCAGGCGGTCAAAGACAACAAGTAGCTTTAGGAAGAGCATTAATGATTAAACCTTCAGTATTAATGTTAGATGAGCCAACAGCTGGTGTTTCCCCAATTGTAATGGATGAATTATTTGATCACATAGTAAAAGTAAAACAAACAAATGTTGCAATTTTAATGGTAGAGCAAAACGCAAAACAAGCGCTAAGTATTTCAGACAGAGGCTATGTTTTAGTTACTGGTGAAAATAAATTTTCAGGAACTGGAAAAGAATTATTAAATGACCCTGAGGTAAGGAGATCATTTTTAGGAGCATAAATGGATTTTTTAAACGCTATAATATTATTATTAAATTATATTGTTGTTCCTGCTTTATCTTATGGTTCGCAACTAGCACTTGGCGCAATTTTTGTAACACTAATTTATGGAATTTTAAGATTCGCAAATTTTGCAACTGGAGACATGATGTCCTTTGGTACCATGTTTGCTGTTTTATTTACTTGGTATTTTCAATCACTTGGAATCAGTTTGGGTGTATTGCCAACAGCGTTACTTACAATTCCTTTTGCAGTAATAATGATGATTTTTTATATGTTAATTATTGATAAATTTGTTTTCAGTTATTATCGGATAAAAAAAAGCCCTCCAGTTCAACTTGCAATGGTCAGTATTGGCGTGATGTTTGTAACTCAAGCCATCGTTAGAATAATTATAGGACCTTTTGATAGAAGATTTTTTGATGGTGAGAGATTTATTATCAAGGCTAATGAGTTTAAAGAAATGACAGGGTTAAATGAAGGGCTATCGATTAAATCAACTCAAGTATTAACAATAATAATAACAATAATTGTTGTTTCAATTTTATTTTGGTTTTTAAATAAAACTAAAACTGGAAAAAGTATGAGAGCTTATTCTGATAATGAAGATTTGGCTTTGTTATCAGGAATTGATCCGAAGCGTGTAGTAATGATTACTTGGATAATTGCGGGAGTTTTAGCAACTATTGGTGGAGTTTTGTACGGTTTAGATAAAAGTTTTAAACCGTTTACTTATTTTAATAATATGCTGCCAATATTTGCTGCAGCAATTGTAGGAGGAATTGGAAACCCTTTTGGAGCCTTTTTAGGAGGCTATGTAATTGCTTTTTCAGAAATATTTTTAACCTACGCTTATAAAAAATTTTTCACTTATGTACTTCCAGAAAGTATGGAACCCGATTCATTAATTCAACTTTTATCTACAGATTATAAATTTGCAGTCTCTTTTTCAATTTTGGTGATCGTTTTATTATTTAGACCTTCTGGTATTTTTAAAGGAAAAGTTTTATGAAGCAGTATGCAAATGTAATAACTGCTTACGCAATAATGATAGCTCTTATCATATTGGTAGGAATTTTTCAGTCATGGAACATAGCATTCTCTATACTTAACTTATGTTTAATTTCTGCAGTTATGACAATGGGTGCAAATGTTCAATGGGGATATGCTGGTTTAATAAATTTTGGAATTATGGGTTATACAGCGCTAGGAGGTTTAGCGGCGGTTTTGATTTCAGTTCCACCTGTTAGAGAAGCCTGGCAAGTTGGAGGATTTGGTATGTTGCTTTCTTTATTAGTAATTGTTTTTATTATTTTTAGCATTCGTTATGTGATTAAAAATTTTCAGAAATCAAAAAGAAAAAATATTTATATCGCTTTGATAATTATTTTTGGTCTAATAATATTAAGAATAGTTTCTGAACCTGCTATCCATTCGATAGAAGCAGTTGATCCTGCTAAAACTGGTTTTCTAGGTGGTTTAGGTTTACCAATTATAATTTCTTGGATTGCTGGCGCTTTTTTTGCAGGTGGTTTAGCCTACATTGTAGGAAAGGTAGCCTTAGGTCTTAGAGCAGATTATCTTGCTATAGCAACGTTACTAATATCTGAGATAGTTATAGCCATTATTAAACATGAAGATTGGTTATCACGAGGAGTAAAAAATGTGATTGGTTTAAAAAGACCAGTTCCATATGAGCTTAATCTTCAAAGCCAACAATGGTTTATTGACCTGGTTGCAAGATGGAACAAAAGCACATTAAATCTAATAAATGAAACTGTGGAGAAACAAGCTGCCCTTTCTCAAATGGTAATTGAAGGTTCATCAGTATTCGTAAAAATGTGTTACTCAGGTCTTTTTGTAATTGTCGTAGTTATATTATTAATAATAACTCAAAAAGCACTTTATTCACCTTGGGGA
>CACDII010000007.1 GCA_902552985.1 uncultured Pelagibacteraceae bacterium | reverse complement strand
TAGAAAATCTTTTCCATTAAACTTAATATTTACATTGGCCATTTATCAATCTCGTCTAACAAGTTATCTGTTTCCTGATTTAATTCATCTATTTTCTCTGAAAATTGTGTTTCTTTGTCTTTTTCTTTTGATTTTTGTTTATTCATTTCTTCCAATTTTTCATTAAGCTTATCGTAATCATTAATCAAATTTTGATATCTTGTTTCTATTTCTTTTTTTTCAATTTCTAATTGATTTTTCTGATTTTCTAAATTTTCTATACTATTTTTAATACTTGGGTTTTCAAAATTTATACTTTTTAATTTAGAAAGTGCCAAATCTAGTTTTTTTTCTTTTTCAGTAGGACTTTTCATATATATATATTTATATTATTAAATTGAGTCTTCTTAGTCTAGATAGGATAATTTTTGAGCTTACAAAATAAAGATTTATCTAATGCAATTAGATTTCTATCAATTGATGCTGTGGAAAAAGCTAATTCTGGCCATCCTGGTATGCCGATGGGCATGGCTGATGTAGCAACCATCCTATTTAAACACTTTTTAAAATTTAATCCAAAAGACCCTGAGTGGGTTAATCGTGATAGATTCGTTTTATCGGCAGGTCACGGCTCAATGCTTCTTTATTCTCTTTTGTATTTGACTGGCTATAAAAGTATTTCTTTAAATGATATTAAAAATTTTAGACAATTAAATTCTATTTGTGCAGGACATCCAGAATATCACCCAAGTACTGGAATTGAAACTACAACTGGTCCGTTGGGACAAGGTATAGCTAATGCAGTTGGTTTTGCGTTATCAGAGGAAATTTTAAAAAAACAAATTGGCAAAAAAATTATAAACCATAAAACATATGTGCTTGCTGGAGATGGTTGTTTAATGGAAGGAATAAGTCATGAAGCATTAAGCCTAGCAGGACATTTGAAATTAAAAAATCTTATAATGTTATTTGATAATAATTCTATATCAATTGATGGTCCTACTAGCCTCACTACCTCTGATGATTTTAAAAAAAGATTTGAAAGCTATGGATGGGATTATATTTTAATAGATGGGCACAGCGAAAAACAAATATTTAAAGCATTAAAAAAAGTTCAAAAAGCAAAAAAACCAACTGTAATATCCTGTAAAACAATTATTGGTTATGGTTCTCCAAATAAATCTAAATCTGCATCTGCTCACGGAAGCCCCCTAGGAAAAGATGAAACAAGCTTAGTAAGGAACAAATTAAAATGGTCATATGCCCCTTTTGATATTCCAAAAAACATTTTAAATGAATGGAGAAATATCGGTAAACGTTCAGAGAAAGAATATTCAAATTGGGCTAAAAGCTATAGAAAAAAAGTAAATAATTGGATGAATTGGGATGTAAATAATAAAATTATCGAAAAAGAAAAAAAAAATTATTTAAAATCACTTGAACCTATGGCTACAAGAAAATCATCCGAAAAATTTTTAAATATAATTTCAAAATTACCTAATATAATTGGAGGATCTGCAGATCTTGCAGGCTCAAATAATACAAAAACAAAAAACCATAAAGTAATTAAACCTGGAAACTTTGATGGTAATTACATTCATTATGGGGTGAGAGAGCATGCTATGTGCGGAATAATGAACGGTGTTTCTTTACATAGTGGATTTCTACCATATGGAGGAACTTTTCTAATTTTTAGTGATTATTGTAAGCCATCAATAAGATTGTCCGCTTTAATGAATCAAAGAGTTATTTATGTCATGACTCATGACTCGATTGGATTGGGTGAAGATGGACCTACTCACCAACCTGTGGAACAATTATCTGGTTTAAGAGTAATTCCAAACTTAAACGTTTTTAGACCTGCTGATACAGTAGAAACATTTGAGTGTTGGCAACTAGCTTTGAAACATAAAAAAACACCTAGTGTAATTGCTTTAACCAGACAAAAAGTTGAACCAGTCAGAAAAGAATTTGATAAAGAAAACAAATGTGCTTTAGGAGCTTATGAAATCTTTAGGTCTAACTCTGATGTATTATTATGTATTATGGCGAGTGGCTCTGAAATTAATTTAGCTTTAGAAGTTAGTCATAAATTGGCCACAGAAAACATCTATTCAAAAGTTGTTTCCGTGCCGTGTCAAGAATTGTTTAATATACAAACAAAAAGTTATAAAGACAAAATTTTAAATGAAACAGAATTTACAATATCTATCGAAGCAGGATCTACAGAATCTTGGAATAAGTATATTTTTAAAAAAGGATTAAATTTTGGGATCAATAATTTTGGTAAAAGTGCCCCGTATAAAGAAATTTATAAAGACTTTGGCTTAACAGTAGAAAATATTACAAAAAAAACTAAGGAAATGATAAATAAAAAAATATGACTGTAAAAATTGGAATTAACGGTTTAGGTAGAATTGGAAGAATGGTTATAAGATCGGTAGAGGAAAATAAGAATAAAAATATAAAAATTGTACATATTAACAACAGAACCAATGCAGAAAATAGCACTCAATTATTAAAGTATGATTCGGTTCATGGAAAGTTTAACGCAAAAATCGATTTCGATAAAAAAAATTTAATCATAAACAATAAAAAAATACATTTTTCACAAGAAACAGAATTAGATAAAATTAATTGGAAAAAAAATAATGTTGATATTGTTTTAGAATGCACTGGAAAATTCAATTCAAAAAAACAATCAATAACACATATAAAAAATGGTGCTAAAAAAGTAATTGTTTCTGCGCCTTGTAAAAATGCTGACAGAACTGTTGTCTACGGCATAAATCATAAATTGATAAAAAAAAATGATTTAATAATTTCTGCTGCATCGTGCACAACAAATTGTCTTGCTCCTGTAGCATTTGTGATTAATGAAAACTTTAAGATAGAAAAAGGTTTTATGACTACTATTCATTCATATACTACAGACCAAAGACTTCTAGATAATTCACATAAAGATCCTAGACGCGCTAGATCAGCGGCTCAATCAATTGTTCCAACTTCAACTGGTGCTTCAAAAGCAATCGGAGATATTATTCCAGAACTTAAGGGTAAGCTTGAAGGTTTAGCAATGAGAGTTCCAACGGCAAATGTTTCTTTAGTTGAATTTGTTTTTAATTCAAAGGAAAAATTGTCTGCTAAAAAAATTAACGATTCTTTTATAAAAGCTTCAAATAATAAACTTAAAAACGTTCTTAGTGTAACTAACGAAAAATTGGTATCAATTGATTTTAACCATAATCCTAACTCCGCTATAGTAGATTTATCTTTAACAGCTGTTGTTGGAGATCAGATGGGTAAAGTTTCAGCATGGTACGATAATGAATGGGGTTTTGCATCAAGAATGAATGATTTGGCCAAATATATTCATAAAATTTAAAATTTAATGAATAATATCTTAAATCAAAATTTAAAATTAAAAGGAAAAAAAGTAGTTTTAAGAGTTGATTTAAACGTTCCAATGAAAAATGGAGCTATCACTGAAACATCAAGAATAAAAAAAATATTACCTACTATAAAATTCTTAGTAGAAAAAGAAGCTAAAATAATAATATTATCACATATTGGAAGACCAAAAGGAAAGATAGTAAAAGGTATGACTTTAGATCCTATTTCAAAAAAGTTATCAGATTTGTTGAATAAAAAAATTATTTTTAACAAAAATATAATAAGTAAAAACACTTTTTCCGAAATTGATAATCTTACAAATGGCTCAATAATGATGTTGGAAAATATACGTTTTAATGAAGGAGAAGAAACAAATGATAAAGAATTTTCAAAAAAAATTTCTGGTTTAGGAGATATATATATAAATGATGCCTTTTCATGCTCTCATAGAGCTCATGCTTCTATTGAAGGTATTACCAAACATATTCCCTCTTATTTTGGTTTACAAATAACGGAAGAAATTAATGCTTTGAAAAAAATAACCTCAGAAATTAAAAAACCAGTTTCCTTAATTATTGGAGGATCCAAAATTTCGACCAAAATTAAAATTATTAATAACCTTATTAAAAAATTTAATAATATAATTATTGTCGGTGGTATGGCAAACACAATGCTTAAACATACGGGTTCAAAAGTGGGTAAATCAATTTGTGAGAATGATTGTGGTCAATTGATTAAAGAAATTTTAAAAAAATCTAAAGAATTTAATTGTAAGATTACATGCCCAACAGATGTAATTGTAGCTAACAGCCTGGAAGGCATAGGTAAAAACAAGGATATAGATAAAATTGAGGAAGATGAAATGATATTGGATATTGGACCCAAAACAATTGATTCTATAAAAAAAATAATTGATAATTCAAATACTGTTTTGTGGAATGGTCCAGCTGGATATTTTGAAAATCCAAATTTTCAAAATGGTACAAAAAAAATCCTAGAAATAATTACAGAAAGAACATTAAATCATAATATATTTTCTGTTGCAGGTGGAGGAGAAACAGTTGCGGCTATAAATAAATTTGACAAAATAAAATCTTTTACTTTTGTTTCAACTGCGGGTGGCGCATTTTTAGAATTTCTTGAAGGTAAAACTTTACCTGGTATAAAGGCTATAAATTAAAATGTCTGAGTTAAATAAAATTGCTTTAAAAATTATTGCAAATGGAAAAGGAATACTGGCTGCTGACGAAAGTACTGGTACAATGACTAAGCGTCTTGAAAGTGTAAACGTAGAATCTACTTCTAAAAATAGATTATTGTTTAGAGAAACGCTTTTTAGTTCTGCGGGAATGAAAAGTTATGTGGGTGGAGTAATACTTTATGATGAAACTATAAAGCAATCTGCTTCTTCTGGTAAAAAAATTCCTGAATTAATTTCTTCATCAGGAGCAGTGCCTGGAATAAAAGTTGATACAGGAGCAAAAACTTTAGCAAATTCACCCGAAGAAAAAATTACAGAAGGTCTTGATGGGTTGAGGGAAAGATTAAAAGAATATTATAAATTAGGAGCACGATTTGCTAAATGGAGAGGTGTTTATATAATTTCTAAAAATTATCCAAGTAAACTATCCATTTATTCTAATGCTCATGCTTTAGCTCGATATGCTGCATTAGTACAAGAATCAGGAATGGTCCCAATCGTAGAGCCAGAAGTTTTGATGGAAGGAAATCACACTTCAGAAGATTGTTTTAAAAAAACCTCAGAAGTTATTAAAAAATGTTATGATCAATTAGATCTTCAAAAAGTTGAATTAAAAGGAACAATTCTTAAACCAAACATGATTTTGCCAGGACAAAATTCTGATGAAAAAATTGATACCAAAAAAGTTGCCGAACTAACAATAAAATGTCTTAAAGAATCTGTTCCTTCAGAAGTTCCAGGAATAGCTTTCTTATCTGGAGGACAAACTGAGAAAGAAGCAGCAAAAAACTTAAATCAAATTAATATAAATAATAATACAAATTTTATAATGACTTATTCTTACGGAAGAGCTCTACAACAAAGTGCTTTAAAATTTTGGTCAAAAGATCTAAGTAATATTAAGGGAACGCAAGAAGTTTTTAATCATAGGGCTAAAATGTGCAGTCTTGCATCACAAGGTAAGTGGACAGAGGAAATTGAAAAAGTTTAAAATAAATAGCAAATTTATTTATTTAATATCTCCTAACAAAATTAAAGATAAAAAATTTTATAATCAACTAATCGATATTTTTAAATTAAGAAAAACTTTTTTTTTTCAATTAAGATTAAAGAAAGAAAGTAAAAAAAATAAGATTATTATTGGAAAAAAAATTCAAAAGTTATGTAAAAAATATAAAGTTAAATTTATTATTAATGATGATCCTTATTTGGCAAAAAAATTAAATGCTGACGGATGTCATCTTGGGCAAAATGATATGAAAGTTGCTAAAGCAAGAAAACTCCTAAAAAATAAAATTATTGGTGCTACATGTCATAATTCATTAAAACTAGTTAAAAAAGCTATCAAAGAAAAAGTAAATTATATTGCTCTAGGAGCTTTTTATTCAACGAAAACAAAAAAAGTTAATTATAAGGCAAATATTCAATTATTAACTTCTGTTAAAAAAATAACTAATATACCAATTGTTGCAATAGGTGGAATTAAGCTAGAAAATTACCAAAAACTTTTATTGAATAAAGCTAACTTTTTAGCTATTTCAGGCTACATTTGGAATAATAAAAAATATAAACCACTAGAAGCTATAAAGAAATTAAAATGAAAATATCAGGAAATGAAATAAGAGTAGGAATGTTAATCGAGCATAAAAATGATCTTTGGCAAGTAATGAAAACGCAACATGTTAAACCTGGAAAAGGTGGTGCTTTTGCTCAAGTAGAAATGAAAAGTGTTAATAAAAATACAAAACTTAATGAAAGATTTAGATCTAGCGATACTGTTGAAAAAGCTTCATTAGATGAGATTAAATTTAACTTTTTATATGAGGATGAATCTGATTACTATTTTATTAATCAAAAATCTTTTGAGCAAATTAATATAAAAAAAAATATAATTGGCGACAAAGGAAAAATGCTTACAGAAAATTTAGAAGTCAACATAAGTTTTTATAACGATACACCTATAACAGTAGATCTTCCAAATCAAATTAGTTGTAAAATTGAGAGCACCGATGTCGCTTTAAAAGGTCAAACTGTATCGTCTTCTTATAAACCAGCAATACTTTCTAATGGTCTTAATATTCAAGTTCCTCCTTTCATTGAGAGTGGAGATACAATTATAGTTGATACACGAACTATAGAGTATATTAAAAAAATTTAATTTATCATGAACTCGATTTCACCAAATTTAAATATAATGATTAAAGCAAGTGAAAAAGCTTCAAAAGCTCTTATTAGAGATTTTGGAGAAATTGAAAAATTACAAGTTTCAGTTAAAGGGCCATCAGATTTTGTTTCAAATGCGGATACGAAAGCTGAAAAAATTATAATAGAGGAATTAATTAAATCAAAAAAAAATTATTCTATAATTAGTGAAGAAGCTGGATACATGAAAAACAAGGATTCCGATAATGTATGGATAATAGATCCAATAGACGGAACATTAAATTTTCTACATGGAGTTCCTCATTTTGCTATTTCGATAGCATTGAAATCTAATAATGAAATTGTTTCTGGTTTAATCTTTGATCCTATAAAAGATGAAATGTTTTTTGCGGAAAAAAATAATGGTGCGTTTTTAAATAATCAAAGAATTAAAGTTTCCAAAAAAAAAGAAATAAAATCTTGTTTATTCGCAACTGGTGGAAATCAAAAAGTAAATATTGATCTAACGACTAGAAAATCGGGAAGTGCTGCGCTTGATATGGCTTATGTGGCTTCAGGCAGATTTGATGGTTATTTTCAAAATAATTTAAACTTATGGGATATAGCCGCTGGAGTAGTTATTGTTAAAGAATCTGGCGGAATAGTAAACCAAATAGATTTATTAAAAAATGAACGTATTGATATTAGAGCTGCTAGTATTGCAATAAATGAAAAAATGCTTGAAAAATTAAAGAACTTTTAATTGTTTTCTTAAATTCTTTTGTTATAAGTCTCGTTATGAAAAAAGGCATACATCCAAAGTACCACCCTATAAAAGTTGAAATGACTGACGGTACACAGTTTGAAACAAAATCGACTTGGGGAGCAGAAGGAGATATTTTAAAATTAGAGATAGATCCAAAATCTCATTCTGCATGGACTGGTGGCAAACAAAAATTACTTGATAAAGGTAGAGTCAGTAAATTTAATAAAAAATTTCAAAATTTTAGATCAGAAAAAAAAAAATAAATGTCAAATACACCTTTAATGCCAATAGCAACTGCTGTTTGGTTGGTAGAAAATACAACCTTAACATTTAAGCAAATAGCAGAATTTTGCAATCTCCATGAAGTTGAAGTGCAAGGCATAGCTGATGGGGAAGTCGCAAAAGGAATTATGGCTTATAATCCAATTATATCTGGTCAATTAACAAAAGAAGAAATTGAATTATCATCAAAAGATCAAAATAGATCTTTAAAAATTAAAAATACTGATATTGAAATTTCTAGTTCAAATAAAAAAATAAAAAAATATGTACCTTTGTCTAAAAGACAAGACAAACCTGACTCCGCTTTATGGTTAATTAAATACCACCCTCAATTAAAAGATTCTCAGATTGGAAAATTAGTTGGAATAACTAGAAATTCAGTCACATCAATAAGAAATAAAAGCTATTGGAATTATAATAATCTTAATCCGAAAGATCCAGTAGCAATGAGTTTATTTTCACAAAAAGACCTGATTGCAGCAATTGAAAAAGCTGAAAGAAGAATTAAAAGAGAAAAAAAAGAAAAAGAAAAAGCAAAATTGTCTAAATAATTAAAAAAAATGTATAAATTTAATAGACATCAAAATTTTAAAATGTTAATTACAATTTTTTTTGGAGGTAGTTATTAAAATAGAAGTCAAAGATAACAACGTAGAACAAGCTCTTAGAGTATTAAAGAGAAAGTTGCAAAGAGATGGTTTTTTTAAAATTATAAAGTTAAAAAATACTTACGAAAAACCCTCTGAAAAGAAAAAAAGAATTCTTCAAGAAAATATTAAAAGAGTAAAAAAATTAAATAAATTAAGAAACAGAATTTAAATATCGCGGGGTGGAGCAGTCTGGTAGCTCGTCAGGCTCATAACCTGAAGGTCGTAGGTTCAAATCCTACCCCCGCAACCAAAATTTTCTTTAACTAATAACTAAATTTTTTAATCCAAGTTTTTAAAATTGGATAAACAATTGAAATTTGTTTTTCATACATTTTCCATCTCCCGCTAGCTTCTGAATATATTGGTTTAATAACTTGATCATAGCTTGGGGTTTTAATTTGCTGTTTTTGTTTTGCTGTTTTAGAAAATTCTAATAAATTATCATTCCATGGTAATTCTAAAAATTTAAGCACTGGTTTAATTGTTTTTTCTAAGTCTTTAACTATATTTTCATATTTTACTTCATGATAATTAATATCAAAAACTGAAATATATTGAGTCCATAATTTCATTACATGATCATATAACTTTGCAGAATCTTCTAAGTTTAAAAAGTTTGCCATTGCATTATTAATTTCAAAAGTCTGCATAAAACAACTTAAAACACAATCGCAAGGGTGCCGAAGAGAAATAATAAATTTAGCATCAGGAAAAATTCTTAAAATTTCTCCTACATAAATTATATTCAGGGGCAATTTATCAATGTAAAGTTTTGAATTATCTTTATCTTTTATGTGAGAGTTAAGATTTTTAAAATAATTGTTTCTAAGTGTAATTACTTGATCATTGCTGATATCTTTTAAATTTTCTAATTTATTTTTTGTTAGTTCATTTAATGATCCAATTAATTTTGGAACCATTGATTTTTCTTCAATTACTTCGATCGAAGGATGACTGCTTAATATGGTGTCTAAAAGTGTTGTCCCAGACCTTGGAAAGCCAATAATAAAAATTGGATTATCTGAGCTCTCAGACAGTTTTGAAGAAGGCCATTTTTTTTTATTTAATTTATTAAAAAATATATTCCTATTTTCAACTTTTTCTAAATATAAATCTTTATTTATATTTTTATTTTTTAATTTTAAACTTATTCGATTAGCTTGTGAAAAATTATCAAAAGCTTTATCAAAATGTTTACTACGATCATAACATTTTCCTAAAGTTGAAACTCTTAACTGTTCTTGTTTTATTTTATTAAAATCAAAAGAAATTGATTCTAAATTATTTATAGCTTCATCAAATTTTTCTTTTTTATATAATAAATTTCCTTTATATAATTTGATAATAGGATTGTCTTTCAAATAATATTTTGCTTTTATGATTATCTCTTCTAACTTTTCATGGTTATTTGTTTTTTCATAAATATCCATCAAGTTTTGATATGATTGGATATGTTTTTCATCTATTTTAATGACCTTTTCATAGTAATTTATTGATTTTTGAAATTCATCAATACTGGCAAATGCTAAACCAAGATTGTAATTTGTTATTAAATCTTCAGGTTTAACTAATAATGCTTTCTCATAGTAAAAAATTGCTTCTTTATTTTTTCCTAATTCTTTTAATACTGTCCCAAGATTATTAAGTGTTGAAACTTCATTGGGATAAGTTTTTAATATTTGTTTGTAAAGCTTCTCTGCTGATAAAAAATTTCTTTTTTTATGCTCTTGAAGAGCTGATCCAAAAAGTTCTTTAACTTCCATTTATTTTTTAAATTTTAAACCTAGATTTTTTGCTATCCACTAAAAAAGCTTTAACTGTATCTTTTGTTAATTGATCAAAAGTTTTTCCAAAATTTTCTATTTTTTCAATTATAGCCGGTGGCACTGTTATAATTTGACATCCAATTTGTTTTGCTTGTAAGTAATTATACGGCTCTCTTACACTAGCCCAGAGAATTTCAACATTTTTAAATTTCTTTGCAAGTTTTATACTTTTGTTAAATTCTGGAATTGGATCTTTTCCCTTATCAGCCATCCTGCCTGCAAAAATAGAGATTATTAATTTTGTTTTTTTATTAATATTTTTCAATATTTGAGAAGTTTGTCTTGCGCTATATACAGCAGTAATATTTAGCTTTATGTTCTTAGCATTAAGATACTTTATTGCCTTTCCTAAAAAAATACCTTTAGAATTGTTTACGGGTACTTTTACATATATTTGATTTCCCCAATCCTTTATTTTTAAAGCTTGTTTTATAATGTTTTTATAATCGTCAGCAAAAACTTCAAATGAAATAGGTTTTTTTGTTATTTTTAAAATATCTTTACAATATTTTGAGTAATTTTTAGCTCCTGCTTTTCTTATAAGACTTGGATTTGTGGTAAATCCTTTGACAATTTTTTTTTTTGTAAATTTTTTAATTAATTTTATGTCAGCAATATCACAAAATACTTTTGTCATAGTTTACAAGCTTTTAATAATATCTTCTGTCATTTTCTTCGCATCCGCAAACAACATTAATGTATTATCTCTGTAAAATAAATCATTATCAATTCCGGCATATCCTGGAGATAAGCTTCTTTTTACAAAAAGTACTGATTTAGATTTTTCAACATCTAATATTGGCATCCCATAAATTGGACTTTGAGGGTCTGTTTTAGCTACTGGATTTGTTACATCATTTGCACCAATAACGTACGCAACATCACAATTAGCAAAATCGTTGTTTATCTCTTCAAGTTCAAAAACTTCATCATATGGAACATTTGCTTCAGCAAGCAAAACATTCATGTGTCCAGGCATTCTACCTGCTACAGGGTGGATGGCATAACTAACTTTAACTCCATTTTTTTTTAGTGCGTCAACCATTTCTCTAAGAGCATGTTGAGCTTGAGCTACAGCCATACCATAACCAGGAACAATTATTACTGAAGAAGCATTTTTCATCAAAAAAGCTGCATCATCTGAATTTCCGCTTTTTACTGGCTTTTGTTCCTTAGACTTATCTGTCGAAGATTGATCAGTTGCACCCCATCCTCCGAGAATTACATTAAAGAATGAACGATTCATTCCTTTGCACATAATATAAGATAAAATTGCTCCAGATGATCCAACCAATGCGCCAGTAATTATCAATGCAGTATTTTCTAAAGTAAAGCCAATACCTGCGGCAGCCCAACCCGAATAAGAATTTAGCATTGAAATTACCACCGGCATATCAGCTCCACCTATTGGAATTATCAATAATATGCCTAATAAAAATGAAATTATAATTATTGTCCAAAACCAAGTATCAACTTGAGTTTTGCAAAGATAAAAAATTAAACTTATTAGTATTATACCTAATAATAAATTTACGTAATGTTGGCCAAAAAAAGTTATGGGAGAACCTGACATTATTCCTCTTAATTTTAAAAAAGCTATAATGGATCCTGTAAAAGTTATTGCTCCAATAGCAGCTCCTAAAGACATCTCGATCAAACTTGCTATTTTAATATTGCCGGGTATTCCTAAATTAAATACTTCAGGATTCAAAAAGGCCGATATGGCAACAAAAACTGCAGCAAGTCCAACTAGACTGTGAAAACCAGCAACAAGTTCTGGCATTGCTGTCATTGGTATTTTAAAAGCAATATAGGTACCTATTGACCCTCCAATTAATAACAAAACTAGTAAATATAAAAATCCAGTTGAGAAATTACCAACTGAAATTATAGTAACACCAATAGCTAATGCCATACCAATTATTCCAAATAAATTTCCTTGTCTTGAAGTTTCTGGCGATGAAAGACCTCTAAGAGCTAAAATAAAAAGCACACCTGAAATAAGATAGAATACTGCTAGTAAATTTGCTGAAATCATTTTTTATCTTTCTTTTTTTTTTTATACATAGCTAACATTCTTTGAGTAACTAAAAACCCTCCAAAAATATTAACAGCAGCTAAAATTATAGCTAAAAATCCAAAAATATTTGCAGTATCAAATATATTGCCAACTTCTCCCGCAAGTGCCGCTATAATAGCACCTACAATAATTACTGAAGAAATTGCATTTGTTACTGACATTAAAGGAGTATGTAAAGATGGGGTTACACTCCAAACAACATAATATCCTATAAAAATAGAAAGTATAAAAATGCTAAATCTAAATATAAAAGGATCAATTTCCATAAAATTATTTAATTATTGTTTTGGCAATAATCTCATCCTCTAAATTAATTTTTATTTTTTTATTTTCTTTATCATACAAATTTGAAACAAAATTAAATACATTTTTTGCGTAAAGATTTGAAGATGAAGTTGGCAATTTATTTAAAATATTTCTTTCCCCCATTATTTTAACACCATTTTTTACAATGACTTTATCTACTTCAACAAAAACTACATTTCCACCTTGGACAGCAGCCAAATCATATATCACTGATCCTGGCTTCATATTTTTTAACATATTTTCTTTTATGATTAATGGAGCCTTTTTTCCTGGTATCAATGCAGTGCAAATTACAATATCTATTTTTTTAAGTGTTTCGCTCAACAATTCTTCTTGTTTTTTTTTGAATTCATCAGACGCTTCCTTAGCATAGCCACCTTCTGTTTCTAAATTTTCAGCTCCCTCTACTATTAAAAATTTTCCACCTAAGCTCTCTACTTGCTCTTTTGAAGCTAGTCTTACATCAGTAGCATATACGATTGCACCCATTCTTTTTGCAGTTGCTATTGCCTGCAAACCCGCAACGCCAGCCCCAACAACTAAAATTTTCGCTGCAGGAACAGTTCCGGCTGCGGTCATCATCATTGGTATAGCTTTTTCAAAGATTGAAAAAGATTCTACTACAGCTTTATAACCTGCTAAATTTGCTTGCGATGATAGTATATCCATAGACTGCGCTCTTGTTATTCTAGGTAACAACTCTAAGGAAAACATATTGACTTTTCTCTTCGCCAAATCGTTAAGCCGCTTTTCATTCTCATAAGGATTTAAGACACCAATAAAAATTTGATTAGATTTTAAAAGAGAAGTTTTGCTTTCATCTAATAAATTCATTTGAACAATTATATCTACATCTTCTATTATTTTTTTATCATCATTTATAAGTTTGACTCCTAGTTCGCTATATTCTTTATCTTCAAACCCTAAATGCTTTCCATAATTTTCCGTAAGCTGTATTTCAAAACCTAAATTTATATATTTCTTTGCAATTTCAGGAGTTATAGAAATTCTTTTTTCTAAGTTTTTGTTTTCACTGACAGATCCAATTTTCATAAAGAACTATTTTTTTCAGATTAGTGATAGTTTGAAAAATATCAATCTTTGCAAACGTCACATGATGACTATTTTTGCCTTGCTTTAAACTTTGGATTGGTCTTATTGATTATATACACTCGACCTCTTCTTCTTATTAACTTAGAATTCAAGTCCCTTTTTTTTAAAGATTTTAATGAGCTTTTTATTTTCATAACTTTTTATAGCCTGGCAACGTCCTACTCTTCCATGTCTTAAGACAAAGTACCATCGGCGCAGAAGGGCTTGACTTCCGAGTTCGGAATGGGATCGGGTATTACACCTTCGCAATAATCACCAGGCGTACGTTTTATACCCTAAAAAAAGTTGTTGTAAACATTAATTTTAATTAAAAATTTTCACCAAAAAATTTAGCTATTGACGTGTATTATTTTTGATAAAATTTTTTATGTAAGAAGATAGATCAATTTTACCATGTTCTCTATAAACTTTATTTGATAAGTTCATATTTGTTAAAGCTGAAGCATACCTCTCTCCCGGTCTCTCTGATAAATATTTAATTTTAGTTTTAAACATTTTGGCAACTTTTAAAATTGAGTATTCTTTTTTACTGGAAATACTATAATGACGACACTTATTTAATTTCCATGCTTTGCAACAAGTGCTAACCGTATCTTGAATATGAGTAAATCTTCTTGTTTGAGTTCCAGGTTTTACTATCGGCAATGGTAACCTTTTTTTATAATGCTCTTCAAATATTCCAATAACGGTAGCCATTTTTCCTTTGCATATTTGTTTTGGTCCATAAACATTATAAAAATAAATAATTTCAAATTTAAAATTAAACCATTTTTTTAAATTATTTAATAACTCAAGATTTTTAGCTTTGGTAAAAGAATATGGTGAAAGATTTTTATCATTTCCTTTATTTCCTAAACTTGCAGATGTCGCAGAATAAATAAGTTTAATTTTATTCTTCATACAAAAATTAAAAACTTCATTACTTCCAATAGTGTTAGAGTCTATACATTGATTCATCATTAAAAAACTTTGGTAAATTCTTGCAAATTCTCCAAAATGAAATATTGCATTAATTTTATTTTTTTTGTTATTAAGTTTTTTTGAAATATTTTTTGTATGACAATTTAGATAATTTACTCGATTACTTTTTATATGATTTTTTTTACTTCCAGATGAATAGTTATCTAAGCTCAAAATTTGATAACTTGTTTTTTTTAATAAAAAGCTAATTAAATTTGATCCTACGAAACCAGCACCGCCTGTTACAACTATAATATTTTTCATACTTAAAATAAATCAACTAAAAAATTTGTAATATAATAATCAAGACCTTTTTTAAAGTTTATTTTTTTTTTTTTCATTATATTGAACATAAACTGATATGCTTCTTTTCTTTTTTTCCACCAACCTACTGAAAATTTTTTATATTTTGAAGATATGCCAAGATTATCGTCAGAATAAAAGGTATACTTTTTTTTTGTTATATTAAATTTTTTTTTTATAAATGCGTATATACATATTCTTGCATCGATTTCCAAATTAGGAAATTTATTTGTATTTAAAATTTTTTGTATTTCTAAGAAAAAATTTCTTTTTATTGCAATTGTGCTTGTGGGATAAAATCTTGGCCAAATAGTATTTTTTGAGTTTTTATTTTTAAACTTATATTCTTTTTTTTTATTTAAGAAAATAGGAGTATCTTGAATGAAATTTAATTTTGAATTACTTTTAAATTTTTTTACAATTTTGTCTAATTTACTTTTTTTAAAATAATCATCTGCATCTAAAAGGAAAATTATTTTACCTTTGCACAATTTAAAAATCCTCAATATTGCTTTAGCTTGGTTTATTGGATTGGATATATTTCTTTTTTTTTTATTTACAACTAATTTAACATTCTTATATTTTTTTATTAATTCAAGAGAACCATCATTAGAGTGATCGTCATGTAATAATATTTCTTTATTAGCATACGTTTGTTTTTCACAAGAAGATAAGCACCTATTTAAATATTTTTTTTTATTGTAGTTTGTTATGAGTATTGAAACTAAAGGTTTTCTTTTCATTAAAATTTTAACAACTTTTTATTATAATAAATATATTCAAAAGATTTTCTAAATTTCATTTTAATTTTAAAATATTTTTTAAAATTGTTTTCAATTAGCAAAGTATGAATATCGCTTAATTTGTATTTTTTAATAATCATATCGTCAAAATGATGTTCAAAATAAATTACCTTTATGTCTTTTAAATTGTTAATAACACCTTTTAAAACACTTAATTCATATCCTTCGGTATCAATTTTCAATAAATCAATTTGATTAACTTCATATTTATTTAAAATATTACTTAATTTTTCTATTCTAATTTGTGCAGGTCTGGTTATATTTTTATTCTTAAAAAAATTTAAAACTCTATATTTTCTTATAAAGTAATTTGACTCTTCATTGAGCTTATTGATGCTTGAAGATGAACTGTCTATATTAATATTTAATATCTCAGTTTTATTATTTTCTCCTAATCCAAGATTAAATATTTTTAAAATATTTTTATTTTGTAAGTCATTAGTCTTATTATTTAAAATTTTGAAAATTTCAGGATTTGGTTCAAAAGAAAAAGCATTTTTAATATTAAATAATTTGCTTAACTTAATAATAAATTCTCCTTGATGAGCCCCAACATCTATAACCTGCTTAATGTCTTTACTTAATAGTTGATTTAACTTAAGAAAAATTTTTCTTTCAGTAAATAAATCAAATACGTTTATTAATTTTACGATAAAACTCATTAAATAAACCACTTTAATTTAATAAAAATAATCATCAAGAATAGTTTGAATTTTATTTTCCTTTTTATTTGTTAATATTTTGATAAAAAGATGATTATATAAATTAAGTGTTTACTTATTATGGAAAACAACGCTCAAGATACTTTTAATAGGAATGATTTAGAAAGTTTTTTTTTAAATTCAAGCATTGATATAAATATAGGTAATTTCATTGTAGCAATTTTATTATCTTTAATTCTAGCTTATGTAGTAAAATTTACTTATATAAAAGTTTCTACTAGCCTAAACGATAAAGAACATTTTTCAGAAACCTTTGTTCCATTAGCTATAATTACCACTTTGGTAATTACTGTAATAAAATTTTCTTTAGCTCTTTCTTTAGGTTTAGTTGGGGCACTGTCAATTGTAAGATTTAGAGCTGCTATTAAAGAACCTGAGGAATTAGTTTACTTATTTTTTATAATAGGTATTGGGCTTGCTAATGGTGCTAACCAATTTTTGGTTTCAATCTTAGCTACAGCTATTACGATTAGCATACTTTATTTTAGAAAATTATATAATGATAAAATAAAAGTAAAAAATATTACTGCAAGTTCAACAAATATATTGCAGATACAAATAAAAAAAGGCTCAAATAGTATAGAAGAAGTAATTAATCAGTTCAAAAATCAAGTTGAATACATAAAACTTAAATCACTTTCATCTGACGAAGACCTTATTCAATATAATTTTTGGTTTGATATAAGTAAAAAAGAATTTTCAAGTTTTATAAAAAAAATAGAGGAAATAAGTACAAAAAATAAAAATGTTTCAATTCAAATATATTCAAGATCTGGGATATATGAATAATTTCGGTTAGGAAAAATTTAATTTGATCATAATTAAAAAACTTAAAAAAAATATTTTTGTAGATAGATTAATAGGAATATTTAAAAAATTTATATTTTTATTAGGATCCGCTGCCTTTTTATTTATTTTAATAGGCGCAATTTTTTACTTTAATAGTGGAATTAATTACTCACATTCGCCAAAGTCAATTTTTCTAAGAATTAATGACAAAGTTTTAAATAAATACTTAGGTTTTGATTTTAGAAATACCAAGAGTTATATAAATATTTTAAAAATAAATTTTTTAAGTAATTTTAAAACATCTAACTTAGACAAGGTTTATGTGGAAATTAGTCAAAAATCTATTTTAGGTCTTGAAATGCAAAGGAAATTACGTTCTGAGAATGGTGGCGAATTACCAAAAAAAAATTCAGGAACTTTTCCTGCTCAAATATCTTATAATGGTGAAAATTATAATATTAAAATAAGAACAAAGGGTGTTAGAAATATACATTGGCGTAAAAAAGATAAAACATCTTACAAAATTGATATTAGAGGAGATAAGAGATTATGGGGTTTAGAAGAATTTTCTCTTCAAAAACCTATTACAAGAAATCACACCTACGAATTCATTTTTCACGAATTATTAGGTTATGTTGATTTAATTAACATTAAATATTTTTTAGTAAACTTATTTTTAAACGACCAAGATTTAGGTGTATACACTGTTGAAGAAAGTTTTTCGAAAGAACTAATTGAAAGACAAAATAAAAGAAATGGCCCAATTTTCGGTTTAAGTGAGGAACTTGGTGAATACTACCCTAACGTAAGATATGAACTTTATTCTGAAAATTTCTGGATAAATAATTTTCCAAAATTAACTTCTGATTTATTTTCTACTTTAAACAATATTAAATTAGGCAACTTTCATATAAATGATCATTTTGATATTGATAAATGGGCAAAATACTTTGCAATCATTGATTTGACAGGTGCCTATCATGGATCTTTATCAAAGAGCGTTAAGTCATATTATAATCCTACCACAGGTCTTTTTGAGCCAATAGGATATGATTTACATAAGGGTGCTGGAACTTTTGAAAAGTTTATATTGCTAGATTTTTTACAAGAAGAAAATCCAAAATGTTCATTTCTTTGCGATCATAAAGAATGGTATTTAAAATTTTTACAAAATAAAAATAAAGAATTAAATTATGAATTTATTAATTCTTATATAAAATATCTAAAAGATTTTAGTGAAAAAACTTTTGTAAATGAATTTCTAAAAAAATATGATGAAAAAATTAATAAGTATAATGAATCAATTTATGCTGATTATTCTAAAACCGACAAAATAACATGGGAAGGTTTAGGTTTTTTTGTTTATGATACAAATTATTTAAGTAGAAGAGCAAATTTAATAAGAGATAAAATTAATTCAATAAAATTAGAAAACATTGGCATATCAAGTTCAAAAGGTTTATTTATTTTTGAAGACTATCAGTCATCAAATTTTCCCATTGAAGCAGAGACATTTGAATGTGAAAACAGAGGTGATTCTAAAAAATATTTTTTTGCTGGCAGTATGAAAATAAATTGGAACAGTTCATGTAAAAAGATAATTTTTACTGATCATAAAAATAATTCAAAAATATTTGAATTAAAAGAAGATATAGTTTTAAATATAGATACAAATATCTATACAAAAAATAATTATGCAAATTTAAGAGATAACCCAGAAGTTTTAAAAATTTCTAAAGATAAATTTACTATAAACTCTGACATCAATATAAACAAAAATTCCTTAATAAATAAAAATGAAAAATTTATATTAAATAAAGGAAACGCTATCAATATAATCAATGGTTCAACTCTTTTTGTTGAGGGCGAGATTAGCTTTATTAATGATAATAAAAATTACACTAAAATTATATCTAGCGATAGAACTGGATCAATAATTTTTAATGAAAATAATTTCGATTTTGAAAATATTCACTTTGAAAATTTGTCCAAACCAAATCTAAATAATTATATTTTGTATGGTGGTGTTAATTTTATTAACTCAAAAATTAAATTGAACAATATAGTTATAAAAAATTCGAATAACGAAGATGCTATTAATATTATTAATTCTAAATCAGAAATATCTAATATTTATTTTGAAAATATCAAAGCCGATGCTTTAGATGTAGATTTTGGTATGTTAAAATTTTCTAACATAAATTGTTTAACTATTAACAATGATTGTATTGATATTTCTGGAGCTTTAGTAAGCGGTGAAGACTTAGTTTCTAAAAATACTTTTGATAAAGGAATAAGTGTTGGTGAAAACTCAAATGTTAAAATACAAAATATAAATATAGTTAATAATAATATAGCTTTAGCTGTTAAAGATGGTTCATCTGCAGATATCAAAAACTTAACTTTAAAAGAAAATAAATATGATATTGCTTTATTTACGAAAAAAAAAGAATTCTCAAAACCAAAACTAGTTTTAACTAATGTAAATAATTTAGATGAAAAAAGAATACTTCAATCTAAAAATACAACTTTAATAATAAATGATAACTCTTTTGTAGGAAGTATGGAAGATGATTACATTAATTCTTTAATATATAAATAGATGACTGAAAGTAGAATAGAAAAAAAATTCGTATTTTTAGAAGGAGATGATTCATACAAATATTTTTTAATATCTGGAATGTTCAAAAAAATCTATTTTGAAAGAACAGTAAATTCAATATACATCGATAATGAAAATTTTAGGAATGTATGGGACAACATAAATGGATTTTCTCAGAGATCCAAATATAGAATTAGATGGTACAATGATATAAAAAATTCTAAAGTTTTTTTTGAAGAAAAAAAAAAATTAAATCAAACTACTTTTAAAAATAAAAACGAAATAGGACCATTTAAAAAAGAAGAAGAACTCATGGTTTTTTTAAATAGTGATAAATTTCAAAAAAATTTTCTGTCAAAATATAAATATAATTTAAAAAATATACTTAAAGTTTCTTATAAAAGATCTTATTTTATTGATCCTAAAAAAAAAATACGAGTAACACTAGATCAAAATATCGCTGTTAACAAAAAATATATTAATAATAAGTTTGGTATATCTTTAGATAAAAATATTATTGAATTGAAATACAATGTTGTAGATTCTAATTACTGTAATGAATTAATCCTAAATTCCAAATTAGAAAATAGAAATAAAAAATATTCTAAATATGTGCAATCTTTTGTTGAAATGAACGAAAGTGGACTTATTTAGCATATTAAAAATTTAAAAAATGATTGATCTAACTTTGATAATACCTGCTAAAAATGAAAGCGAGTCACTCCCAATTGTATTAGAAAATTTGAAAAATATTTCGTGTAGTGTGATTGTTTCATTACCGAAAGATGATTTATTAACAATTAACTCTATAAAAAAATATGATGTACAAATAATTAAACAAGTAGAAAACGGATATGGTAGTGCTTTAGTAGAAGGAATTAGAAATTGTAAAACAAAATATTTTTGCATATTTAATGCTGATGGCTCGTTTGAATCAGATGACCTTTATAAAATGTATGATTTAGTAAAATCCAATGATTTTGTTTACGCCTCAAGATATCTAGAAAATGGAGGGAGCGAAGATGACACTTTAATAACTTTGTTTGGTAATAAAATTTTTTCGTTAATGTGTAAAATTTTATTTTCATTAAAAATAAATGATGTTTTGTATACTTATGTAATGGGCGTTACTGAACGTTTCAATAATTTAAATATAGAAAGTAAAGATTTTAGATTTTGTGTTGAAGTACCAATTAAAATGCAAAGAAAAAAATATTCATACTCGTCTTTGCCATCTTATGAAAAAAAAAGAATAGCTGGAATTAAAAAAGTAAATAATCTAAAAGATGGTTTTTTGATTTTATGTGAAATATTAAAATTATTTTTTCTTAAAAAATAATTTATTCAATTTGTAATAAATGGCTAAATATACAGCAACGTTAAAAAGTATTATGGAAACCATAATTCTAGTATCGTAATAAAGTTTAAATACAATAGTTAAATAAAATATAACAAAGTTATAAAGAAGAATAATCAGGCCAGTTTTTGTATTACTGAATTTTGATTTTTTATAAATATATTTTGAAAGAAACACATAAATTAGTTGATGCAAATGTAATGTATCTGGAGATGAAATTTTTTTTCTACTTATAAATAATCTTCTAATAATACTAAATAAATTTTCAAACGCAGGATACCAAAGAATTAGTGCAATAAAGTATGGCGAAATAGATTTATTGTTATTAAAAAGATCGATCAATAAAAAGCCAAATATAAAAGATAAGGTGTAACTTCCACCGTCACCGAGTATAGATTTTCCAAAAAAATTAAATATTAAAAATATTAATAAAACAATTGAAAGAAATAAAAAAATTTCTGAATAAATAACTAAATTTAAATTTTCGCCTAAATAGTAAATCATAATGGTTATTAAAAAATAATAACCAGACACTAATGTATTTAATCCATCAAGAAAATTTGTTCCATTTATTAAAACCATAAAACAAAATAAGGAAAAAAATATTGAGATTGTTTTATTTTTTAAAAAACTATCCACTACTTCTACATTGATTGTATCAATTGTAGTATTGGTTAAAGCTATAAAACTAATTAATAAAATAAATTGAGATACAAATCTTGGTAATGGTTCACTTAAAATGTTTAAATCAGATAAAAGACCAAGTAACAAAATTAAAAAACTATACAAAACTAAATTATTTAAGCTATCTGGAAAAAAAAATAAAATACTAAAAAAAATAAACAAACCACCTGTAAATTTCGAATTGTTGTTATCTACTAGCACTTTGTGTTTAAATTTTAAATTATTATCATTTAAAAAATTAATTTTTTTCGCAAAAAATGTTATTAGTAAAAAAATAGCAATTTCAATAAAGACTACGGAGAATTCCATTTTTATTTTTTTTTATTAACCACTATGCTTATGCCTTCTTTGAGTTTTGTGAATGGTGTCCAGCCTAATTTTTTGATTTTTGATGAGTTTAAATTTTTTTTAGGTGTTCCATCAGGAAAATTTCTATCAAAATAAATTTTACCTTTGTATTTTGTTATTTTGGCGATAATTTTTGATAAATTAGATATTGAAACAGATTCTCCGCTTCCAACATTTATAATTGGTAACTTATTGCCACATATATTTATTAATTTTTTTTTATTCACGTTTAAAGTTATATAAATTGCTCTAGCTAAATCAGGACTAAATAAAAATTCTCTAATAGGTTTTCCTGTTCCTAACAATTTAATTTGTCTTGAATTTTTTTTCTTTGCTTCTAAAAATTTAGCAATTAATGCTGGAATAACATGACCACTAAATTTATCAAAATTGTCATTTATTCCATAAATATTTGTAGGCATTAAACAAACTATATCTAAATTATGGTTTTCATATAAAGCTTCGCATAATTTTATTCCTGCGATTTTTGCTATTGCATATGCTTGGTTAGTTTTTTCTAATTTTCCAGTAAGTAAATACTCTTCTTTAATTGGATTTTTTGCAAATTTTGGATATATGCAAGAAGTCCCTAGAAAAATTGTCCTTTTAATTTTTTTTTTTAAAGCAATTTTTAGCAAATTATTCTGTATTTCTATATTTGTAAAAAAAAAATCTTTTTGGTAAGTGCTGTTGGCAAGAATACCACCTGCTTTCGCAGCCGCCATTATCATATAATCAATTTTTTTTTTATTAAAAAATTTTTTTACTTTGCTATAATTTGTTAAATCAAGCTCTTCTCTACTTGCAACAATAACGTTTTTATATTTATTTTCTTTTAAAATTTTTAATACTTCGCTACCAACTAGTCCTTTATGTCCAGCTAGGAAAATAGAACTATTTTTATTCATATTGGTTTTTTTTTGCTTGGAGTTCATTGATGTCAGAGTCAAGCATATCTTTTATTAGGTCTTTTACCGAATGTTTAAATTTAAAATTCAATTTTTTAAAAGCTTTTTTAGGATCACCTTTTAAATAATCTATATCAAGTGGTCTAAAATATTTTTTATCTATTTTTATTATTAGTTCTTTCTTTTTACCTGAAATCAAATAAGCTTTAGTATTTAATCCTTTTCCCTTCCATACAATTTTAAGCCCAAGATAATCACAGCACATATTTACAAATTGCTTAACCGTATAAGCTTTTCCAGTTGCAATAACAAAATCCTCTGGTTTTTTTTGTTGTAAAATTTTCCACTGCATTTCAACATAATCTTTTGCATGTCCCCAATCTCTTTTTGCATTAACATTACCTAAATACAATACTCCTTTATAACCCAAAAATTTTTTTGCAAAATACATTGTAATTTTTTTTGTAACAAAAGTTTCACCTCGTCTTGGACTTTCATGGTTAAATAGAATTCCATTACACGCAAACATATTGTAGGCTTCTCTATAAAGTTTTGTCATTGTAAAAGAATAAAGTTTTGAAACACCATAAGGGGATTTTGGATTAAATTTTGATTTTTCATTAAAAGATTTGGTACTATCTCTTTCTCCAAACAACTCTGATGTACTGGCTTGATAAAATTTTGTTTTTTTTAATTTTAAAAATCTCATCGCTTCTAAAATTCTTAGAGTTCCCAAACCTGTAACTTCGGATGTATACTCTGGTATTAAAAATGAATGTGCTACATGACTTTGAGCTCCTAAATTATATATTTCATCGGGTTTAGTTTTGTTAATTAAATTAAAAATACTATTCGAGTCTGCAAGATCTCCATAATGTAAGAAAAAATTTTTACTTAGATGAGGATCCACATATATGTGGTCTATTCTTTGAGTATTAAAAGAAGAAGATTTTCTTTTTATGCCATGAACTATATAATTTTTTTCCAAAAGAAATTCTGCTAAGTACGAACCATCTTGACCCGTGATTCCTGTTATTAAAGCAACTTTTTTCATTTATAATTTTTTAATTTATTGATTGAAAGAATTACTACACTAATTATTGATATAATTAAATTTTTTTTTTCAATACAGTAAAAAACTTTAAAAGCATCTAAAATTTTTTGCAATATATTTGATGATAGAGAATTATCAGTTCTACGCCAACTTGATAAAACTATTTTAATAGGAAGAAACTTTAATCCCTTCTTTATTAAAATTAACCACAATGCAAAATCTTCTTGGGTTTTGATTTCTGGAAATTTATGTTTTTTAAAAAATTTTTTTTTAATTATCACAGTGCTTAAGCCTATTTCACAATATTTTGAAAGTTTTTTATAATTTATTTCTTTTGAAACATTTCGTATGCCTAAAATTTTATTTTTTTTATCTATGACTTTATAAGCAGTGTATGAAATGTCAGCTTTTGAATAATCCATAAATTTTAGTTGTGTAATAAGTTTTTTACTGCTCCACATGTCGTCTGAGTCGATAAAAGCCAGATATTTTCCTTTTGCAGATTTAATTGCAATATTTCTTGACCTTGCAACTCCATAATTTTTTTTATTAACTATTACTTTGTATTTTTTAAATGTAGCGATATATTTTTTGATATATTTCAAATCTGTTAAATCTTCATCATCATAAACAAAGATTAATTCATAATTTTTATAAGTTTGGTTTTTAATTGTCTTAAAAGTTTTTAAAATAAAATTTTTTTTTTTATAATAAGTTATAATTATTGAAATAAGAGGTTTTGTCATTTTCTATAGTAAAAAATATAGTTATTTTTATTTTTAACATTAAATTTTAGATCTCTTACACAAGTTGAGGGAACCGCCCAACAAGATTTTTTTACATAATATACTTTATGTCCATCCACATATTTTATACTCCATTCTATTTCTTTAACAAAAAAAAGTGGAAAATTCCTAAAATTATCTAAATATTCATTATTTATTTCATTTTTTATTCTTAGGATATTTTTAGAATTGAAAATTAAAAAAGAAATTAAAATTAATCCAATAATTTTTTTTCTTAAAAATAAACTTTTAAAGTTAATCTCATACAACAAAAAAATAGGAGGAATAGTTAAAACAAAGAAAACTAAAACATAACCTCCATATCTTAATTGTGGAAATTTAAAAAACCAAAAAATAAATAAAAAGAAAATTACTCCATAAATAAAAATTAATTTACTATTAAACAAATAATTTTTTTTATAAATTAACTTTTTTTTAGACAAAAATGAAAAAACAACAATTAAAATAAATAGAACTACCAAGATATAATCGCTAACTTTTGTGATGAAATAATTTTTAAACCAAAAACTTATCCAATTTAAGCCTTTTACATAGTTCTCACTATTTTCAACCATGTAATTTGGTCCTCTTCCTGCCTTGGCCCAAAGTTCGTAATGAGTTTCTAAATAATTTACTGTATCTAAACTTAAACCCCAATATAAATCATTACCTAAACAAGTTTTAGGAATTGGAAAAATAAAACATCCTGTCGCCGAAAAATTAGAGAGAATTATAAAAAAAAATGGAATAAAAAAAATAGCCAAAATTTTTGGCTTAAAAAAATATTTAATTATCTCTTTTTTTTTATTAATAAAAATAAAAATTGAAATTGGAAATAGTAAATAAATTATAAAGTAAACCTTTGTTGTAAAAGCAAAGATAATTAAAATATTTATAAATAGAAAATCATTTTTATCATTATTTAAAATAAATTTTTTTTTGTATGAAAAAATTATTGTTTCTAAAATAACTAATATAATTAAAAATTGCCCAAAAATGTCAGTTCCATATTCTGCTAATCTACTAAATTTTGTAAGTATCAGTATTAAAGAAATAAGATTGATTGTTTTTATGCTATTGGCAACTTTATCTCTAAAGAAAATATTGTAAATTAAGTAATATACTGAAAAAACTAGTAAAAAAAAATTTGGAATATTAATTAAAAAATATTTAATTTTTGGAAAAATGAATATTGAATTAAGCAAAAAAATCGATGAGATATGTTTAAAACCATGATTTAAATTGCCTAGTCCAAATTGTAATTTTTGTTCAAAAAACTGAATTGTATTAGGTAAATGATAATATGAAAAGTCCTCGTTATTTTTTGCTAATATCAGTCCAGATAACAATAAAATAAATATAATGCTTAAATAATAAATTTTTTGTTTCGAAACTTTTCCAATAAAAAAAATGTAAATAAAATAAAAAAAGCCAAGCGAAATAAAAAAAATATTATGTATAAAATTATGAGGCATAAAAATATGTGTAAATGATGAAATAACTGTTAAAAAGAATAAACCTAAAATTCCAATTTTACCTAAATTTAAATTCTCAAACTTTAAATTAAAAATTTTATTAAAAATGAGTCCGTACCCTAAAACAGAAAAAAACGAGAAAAATAAAAAAAAGAAAAAAAAGAAAATCATAAATACGTGCCTACAATTTAAATTTATTTATTATTTGAAAAAAACATCTGCCAATAAAAATAATTAAAAGATCAATTAAATTTTGTTTGTTATCAAATCTAATCCTTATTTCAGTAAATAGCCTATCAAAAAAACTAAGTTTGCTAGAAAAGCCTCCAGGTCTAAAATTGCCAATCACTTCCGTTCTTTTTGTAGGAATTCCTTTTATTTTGTTTTTAACTATCAACCGATAAAAAAAATCATAATCATTTGAATGCTTATATTTTAAATTATATAAACCGATTTTATCATGGATTTTTTTTTTAATAAAAAAACCTACAGAATGAGAGGGGTAAATATTAAATTTCCATCTTATCTTTTGAGGTTTAAAACCAGAAAAAACTTTATTTTTTTTAACAGTACCAAAAACAAAATCTATATTTGAATTAGAATTAAAATATTTTACAATTGTTTTCAAAGCATTTGGATAAAAATAATCATCTGAATTTAATATTGATATTATTTTTCCTTTTGAAATTTTTATACCTTTATTCATCGCATGAAAAATTCCATTATCATTTTCACTAATCCACATATCGATAAATTTTTCATATTTTTTTATTATACTTAGCGTTTTATCTGTAGATTTATTGTCAACAATAATTATTTCGAAGTTTCGATAACTTTGTATAAGAATACTTTGCAAACACTTTTCTAAGAATTTTTCAGAATTATATGTGGCCACTATAATTGAAATTAATGGTCTAGAATATAAATTTTTCTTTGTAATAGATTTTGTTCTTAGACCTCCAGTATTTTTTTTTCTGTATATTTTTGTGTTAATATTTTTATAAAAATAATTATTTTTTTTTTTAATATCTAAAAAATTTGTATAACTTCTATTCACTTGGTAATAAATTTAAAAATTTTATTTTTTTATTATTTCTTAAGACCTTTTTAAAAATTAATTTCATATTTTTGTGAAACACCAAAGGAATAAAATAGTCATATTTTGTGTTATCTATTTTGTTTAATATACGAAGATTTTTTGCTATTTTTGAATCCACAAAAGTATCTATACAAAAAACTTTTCTACTATATTTTTTTTTTAAAAATTTATAAACATTTAGTGGAATAGAATTTCTAATATCTGCAACGTTGGGTTTATAACTTGCCCCAAATAAAAGAATTTTTCCGTTAAATTTATTTTTTTTTAGTATTTCAGTAATTTTTTTTATAACGTATTTTTTCATGTTATTATTAACTTTTCTTCCAGATAAAATTACTTCTGATGGGTAATTTTTTTTTTTTGCTATGTATGCCAAATAATATGGATCGACTGGCAAGCAATGTCCTCCCACCAAACCAGGAGAATAATTATGAAAATTCCATTTAGTTAATGCTAATTTTTTAACTTCATTAAAATTTATTTTAAGTTTTTCACAAATTAAAAAAATTTCGTTCATCAAAGCAATGTTTAAATCTCTTTGAATATTTTCTATAACTTTTGATGTTTCTGCTTCTTTAATAAATTTTGAAAGAATTATTTTTTTTGATATTACTTTATAAACTGATTTTACTGTTTTTAAAATTTTTTTATTATTAGTTTCAATCGCTACTACTTTATTAATATTTTCAACAGAATGTTTTTTATCACCAGGATTGATTCTTTCTGAACTATAACCAATAATAAAATCTTTATTAATTTTAAGTTTACTATTTCGTTCAAGAATCGGTATACAAAAGTTTTGTGTGACTGAAGGATAAATTGTTGACTCAATAAAAACTATATCACTCTTTTTTAAATTTTTTCCAATTATGGTCATGGCATCTCTTAAATATTTTAAATCTGGTTCAAACTTTTGATTTACAGGAGTTGGAACTGTAACTATGAAAAAATTAGCCTTTTTAATTTTTTTTACATTATTAGTAATTATTGAACTATTTTTTAGTATAAGGTCATTTTTACTAAATTCTTTATTTTGATCGTTTTTTTTAAGTAAATAATTCACTCTATCTTTGTTTATGTCGAAACCAATTGTGGAGAATTTATTTTTTAATCTTACAAAAAGAGGCAGACCAACATAGCCGAGTCCAACAATACAAGGATATATTTTTTTCATAAATCTTTTATTTCTAGAATAATTTATTCAGCTTTAGTTTCTCTTATATGATTATGTCCAAATATTGTTATATTAGATTAAATTTTTATATTAAAATTTTTTTAAAACAATATATTTACAATATTAATGAGAATTTTAGTTACAGGATGTGCTGGTTTTATTGGCTTTAGTCTAACTTCGAAGTTGCTTAGAAATTTTCCAAAAAGTAAAATTTTTGGAATAGATAATTTTGATAAATATTACTCACCCGAATTAAAAAGAAGAAGGAAAAATATCTTAATTAAAAATAAAAATTTTTTTTTTAAAAAAATTGATTTAAATGATCAAAAGATTTTAGAAAAGTTTATTACTAAATTTAAACCTGAAATTATTTTTAACTTAGCAGCGCAAGCTGGGGTTAGATACTCACTAGTAAATCCAAGAAAATATGTAAATACAAATATTAATGGGTTTTTTAATTTATGTGAAGTTGCAAAAAAAATAAGAGTTAAAAAGATTTTTTATGCCTCATCTAGTTCAGTTTATGGTGAATCATCTTTATTTCCCTTAAAAGAAACTTATTCCATAAAACCAAAAAATATTTATGGACTTTCAAAAAAAATAAATGAAGAAATGGCAGAGATTTATTCTATAAATTCTAAAATTAAATTTATAGGTCTTAGATTTTTTACAGTTTATGGTCCATGGGGAAGACCAGATATGATGATTCAAAAGTATATATTTAATTCATTCAAAAATAAAAAGTTTGAACTTTTTAATTATGGTAATCATACAAGAGATTTTACTTACATAGAGGATGTAACCAATATATTAGTTAAATTAATTAAAAAAAAAATTTCCAAACACGAGATCTTTAATATTTGCTCTTCTAAACCTATACATCTTAAAAATGTAATTGGAAAATTAAATAAATATTTAAAAAGGAGTAGAATTGTAAACAAGCCTCTACAAAAAGCAGATATAAAAAAAACTCATGGTTCAAATAAAAAAATTACTAAATATCTTAAATATAATAATTTTTATAGCTTTGATTATGGAATAAAAAAAACTTTTGATTGGTGTAAAAATTATTTCAAAAAAAAATTATAATTTATTAATAATGTATTCATAATCTTTTACACACTTTTTAATAGAAAATTCTTTTAGATTTTTTTTTGCTTTTTTCATTTTTTTTAAAAAATTCTTTTCATTTTTAAAATAACTTAAAATTAATGAGGATAGATTTTCAGGTTTATTGATATTAAATAAATTTCCATAAGTATCATTTTTTATAATATCGTGAATTCCACCATGACTTTTTGAACATAGAACAGGAACATTATTTGAGAGAGCTTCTACAACAGAATTTGGAAAACCTTCAAAAAAAGATGTGTTAATAAATAAATCCGACTCAGCAAAATATTTATCTGTATTACCTTTAAAATTTAAAAATTTAATTTTTTTTTCTAATTTTAATTTATTAACATAAAAAAGTAATTTTTGTT
This sequence comes from uncultured Pelagibacteraceae bacterium, assembly GCA_902552985.1. Classification (GTDB taxonomy): domain Bacteria; phylum Pseudomonadota; class Alphaproteobacteria; order Pelagibacterales; family Pelagibacteraceae; genus Pelagibacter. The sequence continues at coordinate 6,448 of CACDII010000007.1, read as the reverse complement.
TTTGATCTCCATCTCCAATGATTTTTAATATAAAATTTTTTTCTCTAATTAAATTTATTGCATCAATTAAAAAAAATATATTTTTTTCTTCAGCAAGTCTTGAAACAGCTAAAAAAACTTTTTGCTTTTTTTTTTTACTTTTTTTTTTTATCTTTTTAACTAAATAAGAGGGTGAAAATATTGTTTGTACTTTAAAATTAATTATATTTTCTAAATCTTTGGAGCACTTTGATGAATTTGTAATTACTTGTGATGATCTTTTGTAAAAAAAAATTATTAACATTTTTATTATTTTCTTTTTAAAAAAATCAAAAATACCAAAATAGATATCTAATTCCTTAATCGCTGTTCTTTCGTTTACTATTATCTTTAAATTTTCAATTTTAGAAAAAAAGATTAAACTTAATACGTTGGCATAGTGAATATTTGAAATCAAAATTTTTTCATTAAATGAGTTTTCTGATAAAATTTTTTTTATACTTGATATTGCATACAAAAGTTTGGTTTTACTTATTTCGTGAACATTTACACCTTTTTTTGTCAATTCATCTCTGAATTGACATTTACCAAGACAGATAATGTTTTTATTATATTTTTGCTTATCTAGACCAATTACAATTCTTTTTACTGATTGACCTGCGCCATATGTGAAAACCGGTAGTAAAAAATAAATATCTTTTTTCATTTAAAAATTAAATAAAGCATCAATATAAATTTTATCTTCAGATAAACTTATATGGTGCATCCCTTTAACATTAAAATTTTTTTCTGGTATAAACTTTTTAATTGTTTTCTCTTCGTACTCTTCTAAATTAAGTTTTTTTATAACATTTATATTAATCCCATAACCGTATTTTTCTTTAATATTTATTTGTGAAGGCCTAATCATTTCTCCTTTTTTATTATAAAATATTTTTCCTGCATTTCGTGCAACTCTTGAATCAATAATTACAGGATTTAGTTTGTGTGGTTTTAAATTATTAAAATTATTGTCTAAAATTTTATAAATATATAATTCTGAATTATGGTCTAAATACTTATCACTAGATTTATTTCCAAAAAGCCACTTATCTCCATTTTTAGAAAAGAAAATATTTATATCGGCCCAACTCTCGTTTCTAAAAATTTTTTTATATAATTTCCAATTGTGAGGAAATTTTTTTGAAATCCAAATCTCAACATGCTTTTTTTTAGAAGATTCAGGAATCATAAAAAAATTATTTTTTATTTTGAAAATGCTTGGATACGAAAGATGATAGTTAGTATTTAAAGCATCTTTTATATTTATAATTTCTCCATTCACAATTTCACCATAGCTAATTTTTCCTTTATTTTTTACAATTTCAAAATTTTCAAAAAATAAAAAATTTTTTTTTTTATTTCGGATAAAAAAGGGATCAGCCCAATATTCAAAAAAAGATTTTTTAAAAATATTTATTCTTTCCATTTTTAAATTTAAATAACTTTTTGCAGAAATTTCACATATTTTCCATTTATTACTAAATAATCTTAAAAAAAATAGTGTTTGAAATATTTTTTTAATTAAAAAAAAAGGATATTTTTTTAAGATGTATATTATTAAATTAATACTTGTAGGATCTTTATAATATTGAACTGTATTTTTATTTTTAGATTTTTTAATATTTATTTTATCTCTTTTATAAAATAGCTTTTTTAAATTTTTTAAGATAATGATTACTGATTTTTCTTTAATAAAATCTTCATTATGTTTCCAAAAAAATTTGGTACCAAAATAACCTTTGTCTACTATGCCGCCTCCATCCAAAGTATCATTTATTTTTTGTAGAGTTACTCCAGTAGTAGGTTCATTATTATAAACTTCCCAAAAACCTGGTGCTAATCCTCTATAACGATCATTATCACCATGATGTAAAGACCAGATGCCATATTTGGCAGAATTTAATATTTCACCTTTCAAAATTCTAAAATCTCTACGAAAAATTAAATCTAAATTATATTGTTTTATTTTTTTACATTCATTTTGGGAAAATAAATCTACATATTTTTTTTTTATATAATCTGGTTTTAAACTTTTTATTTTATTTAAACTATTTAATAATTTGATTTCATTTTCTTTTCTTTTTTTTTTAGTGAATTTCTTTTCAAAAATTTTAATAAATTTTGATATAATTGATAATAATAAATTTCCTTGTAAAAATTTATTAATTAATTTGCGAAAAAAAATATTTTCAACTACTTTTTTATTATTTATTATAATTAACTTAATTTCACAATATTTGGAGTTCAACAAATTTTGAAAAAGATTTATTTCCCAATCTTGCAAAGACCTTTTGGTATCAAGCATTAAACCAATTTTTAATTTTTGCATTTGCTTCATATTAATTTAGGTAATTGCTTGATCCAATTAGAGATAGAACCTGCGCCCATTCCAATAACTATTTTCTTTCCATAAATATTTTGTTTAACAAATCTTCCAAGTTGGTATTGATCTTTAATTAGATAGACTTTTGTCTTTGAATTGTTGGCAATTTCCTTAGCAAAATTAAAATAGCTAAAACCTAATTTTTCTCTTTCACCGGCAGAGTAAATTGGACACAAAATTACACTATCTGCATTTTTAAAAGAATAACTAAATTCTTTCTTTAAATCTTTTAGTCTAGAAATTCTATGAGGTTGAAATATGCAAAATATTTTTTCTAATTGATAAACTTTCTTAACTCCTTTTAGAACCTCTTTAATTTCGGTTGGATGATGAGCATAATCGTCAAAAAAAGGCACATCTCTGTATGTAAACATTTTATTAAATCTTCTTTGAACACCCTTAAATTCTTTAAGACCTTGTTTAATAATTTCTTTAGAAATACCTATCGTTATTGAAACAGCTGCGGCAGCTGTAGCATTTCTAATATTGTGTAAACCAAGGAGAGGGATTTTGATATTACGAATTGTTGTTTCTGTTTTTCCTGGTAATTTTATTTCTATATCAAATTTAGAATATTCTTTTAGTTGTTTAACTTTCTTAATTAGAAATTGCGATTTTAAATTTGTTCCATAAGTATAAAAATTTTTTACTTTAATTTTTTTAATAATTTCATTAGTATTTTTATCATCTATACAAACAAATGATTTTCCAAAAGATGGTACTTTTTTTATAAATTCTGCGAATATTTTTTTTAAATTATCTATTGATTTATAAAAATCCATATGTTCTCTATCAATATTGGTTATTATGGAGTATGTGGGTGGAACCTTGATAAAGCTTCCATCGGACTCATCAGACTCCAAAATACACCAGTTACTTTTTCCTAACTTAGCAGAATGATTAAAAGAATTTAGTACACCACCATTTATAATTGTTGGATCAAGTTTTGCTTTTGAAAAAATACTTTCAATAATAGATGTTGTAGTTGTTTTTCCATGGGATCCTGAGACTACAATATTTTTTGTTAGTGAAACAATGTGTGCCAGCATGTCTCCTCTTTTATAAATTGGGAGCTGTCTTATTTTTGCTGCTAAAATTTCTGGATTATTTTTTTTTATAGCTGAAGATATAACTAAAATTGTTGCTTTTTTAATATTTTTTCTATTATGACCAATGGTTATTTTCATGTTATTTTTTTTTAACCTATCGGTATTTTTGTTTGATAAAATATCACTACCTTGAACTTTGAAACCCATGCTCTTCATAATTAACGCCAGGCCACTCATTCCAATTCCACCTATACCTACAAAGTGAATAATTTCAGTTTTTGCTAATTCAATTTTCATTTATAGTATTTATGAGTTTTTCATTTATCTTATTCCAAGTATTTTGATAACTAAAATCTTTCATATTTTTCTTTTTGTTCAAGTAGTCTTCTTTATTTTTAAGTATATTTATTAAATATTTTGAAAGTGAATTATTCTTAAGTTCTTTTTCGTCTAACATCCAACAACAATTTTTATTTTTATAAAATAGTGCATTTTGAGACTGATGATCATCTTTTGCTAAAGCATACGGTATTGCGATGTATGGTATATTTAAAAAAGTTAACTCTGATAATGTTGAAGCTCCAGCTCTAGTTATACATAAGTTTATATTTTTAACAAAATTAGGAAAGTTTTCTTTGAAACTAAATAAATTATAAGAAATGTTATTTTTCTCATAAAAGTGCTCTATTTCTTTTTTATTTTCATGGCTTATTTGTTGATAAATTTTTAACTCATATTTAGTTGATAAATCAGTAATTGTTTTTTTTAATTCAGTTTCAAATAATTTAGCACCTTGACTTCCTCCAATAATTAAAAGATTAATTTTATTTTCAATATCATTATTTTCATTAAATTTTATTGAATAGAAGTCTTTCCTTAAAAGATGATTAATAACTAATATTTTATTAATATATTCTTTTGGAAAATTTAATATTTTTTCAGAGTAACAAAAAATTTTCTTACTGTACTTTAAAAAAAATCTATTCGCTCGTCCTAAAACCATGTTTGGTTCAAATAGGTATATTTTGATATTTATAAATTTTGCTGCAAAAAACAAAGGTAAGGACATGTAGCCACCAGTTGATATGAAAATATCTATTTTTTTTCTTTTAAAAAAAAAAATTGACTTAATTGTCAAAAAAAATAAAAAAAACAAATTTATAGGCAACAAAAATAAATTAGATGTAATTCTTGGTGTATTAAAAATATTTGCTTTAAATTTTTCTAAATTTAAAAATTTAGCCCCACGTAAATCTGTAGTTAAAAAAACATCAAACTCATTTTTTAAGTGATCATAAAGCACAGTTGCTGGAACTACATGTCCTCCTGACCCTCCTGTACTAATTAAAATTTTTTTTTTCATCTAATAACTAACTTTCCTTTTAGTAAAATTTAAAATAATTCCAGATAGTATAGATGTTCCTATTATAGACGATCCGCCATAACTTAAAAAAGGCAAAGTCATACCTGTGGTAGGAAATAGTCTAATATTTACACCAATGTGAATTAAAGCTTGAATTAACAAAATAGAAATAGAACCTACAAGTATTAATTTTATTTTATCATTTTTTTCAAAATATAATTTTTTAAATACCTGATAAACAAAAAATAAAAAGGTCATCATCAAAAAAATTATAATTAATGCTCCAAACTCTTCTGAAATAACAGATACAATGTAATCAGTATGTGCCTCTGGCACTCTATTTTTTAAAACTCCTTCTCCAATACCTTTTCCAAAAAATCCGCCATTTATAATTGCTTCTGAAGCTTTTTCAGATTGATAATTATTACCTGAAGATGGATCAAAAAATGATTTTAATCTTATTAAAATATAGTTAAATTTTGATACAAACAAAATTAAATACAATAAAAAAAAAATCATTATTCCAAAAAATAAAAAGAAAATTACTAAATTAATTCCAGACGTAAAAACTAAACTCAACCAAGTCAAAAAAACTAGAAACGTTTGACCTATATCGGGTTGTGTTATTAAAAGAAACAAAATTGGAAGTATTAAAACTAAGCTTAAAAAGTATTTATTGTAAATATTATCATTTTTTTCTGAACATAATACAGAAGCAACTGTAATTATAATAAAAGGTTTTAATAGTTCAATCGGCTGAAATCTTGGTAAAAAGAAAAAATCTAACCATCTCTTCGATCCTTTTACCTCTATCCCTATAATTGGAACTAATAATAAAAAAATAAAGCAAACAATAAATAAAAAAAATGATAGTTTCAGTAAATTTTTTTGTTTTAGAGAGGAAAAGAAAATTATAAAAAAAAATCCTAAGCCTATAAAAAATAAATGTTTAAAAAAAAAATAATAACTGTTTGTGCTTAGCTTATCAGAAACGATTAAAGAAGTAGAAACTAGTGAAAAAAATAAACCTAAGCCAAAAAGTAAAATTATTAAAAATAAAATAGATTTATCAATATTTTTCCACCACTCATAATAAAATTTATATATAAAGTTGTTGTTAAGCATAAATTAATTTTCTTAAATTTAATTTTTTTACTAAGTGATTAAATTTTTCCCCTCGATCCTCAAAGTTCTTAAAATTATCAAATGAAGCTGCCGATGGACTAAATAGTATAGTTTTGTGAGCTGTATTTTTTTTTAATTTTAAATCAAAAATAATTTTTTTAAGTGCTTCTTCTAGATTAGCGAAACTTTCAAAATTTATTTTGTTTTTTAGATGTTTAATAAAATAATTTTTATTTTTTCCAAAAATATAAGCTTTAAACGTTGAGCATTTTTTTTTACTTAATAAAAATTTGTCACCTTTTTTTGGTATGCCTCCTACAAGCCAAAAAACATTTTTAAGTGATTTGAGAATACTTAGTGAAGATGAATAACTTGTTGCTTTAGAGTCATTAATTAATGTTATTTTTCTTGATTTATAAATAATTTCTTGTCTATATTTTAATCCCTTAAAGTTATTAATACTTTTAAATATTTTGTTTTTTTTCAATTTTAAAATTTTTGAAATTA
>CACDII010000006.1 GCA_902552985.1 uncultured Pelagibacteraceae bacterium | reverse complement strand
GCAGGTGGAGCTGGGTGGCAATTAGCAGAATGGATTATAGACGGAGAACCAACTGTCGATATGCTTGGTGTTGAGCCTAGAAGATACGGAGATTATTGTTCTAAATCTTACTTAAAGGAAAAAAATGAAGAAGCCTATAGGAATGTTTTTATTATTCATTATCCCGATGAAGAAAGAGAAGCAGCTAGACCACTAAGAACAGCACCATGTTATGATAGAATGAAAAAATTAGGAGCAGTTTTTGGACAAAAATTTGGTTGGGAAAGACCAAATTTTTTTGCAACTGATGGAATGGAACAAAAAGATGACTGGTCTTTCAGAAGATCTAAATGGTTCAAAGCTGTTGAAAAGGAATGTAAAAATGTGAAAGAAAACGTTGGTCTATTAGATATGACTGCGTTTGCAAAATGTAGAATTAAGGGACCTAAAGCAGAAGAATTTTTAGATTATTTAGTTGCAAACAAACTTCCAAAGAAAATTGGACGTGTTAATTTATGTCATGCCCTAAATACCAAAGGAGGTGTGCATTCAGAATTTACAATTATGAAAGAAGCGGAAAATAGTTTTTACTTAGTTTCAGCAGGCGCCTTTCAAAGACTTGACCATGATTGGATATTAAAATGGATGCCAAAAGATGGCTCAGTTCAATTCGAGAATTTAACTAATTCAGTCGGAGTACTAGTTGTTGCTGGACCTAAGGCTCGAGAATTGATGAAAAAAGTTTCAAAAGATGATTTTTCAAATGAAAATTTTAAATGGCTTAGTTCTAAAAAAGTAGATATTGGATACGCACCTTGCACAGCTATAAGAGTAAATTTCGTTGGGGAGCTTGGATGGGAGATACATCATCCATTAGAATATCAAAATCATATATTTGATAAATTAATGGAAAGTGGAAAAGAATTTGGCTTAAAACCTTTTGGAATAAGAGCAATGAACAGTTTGCGTGTTGAAAAATCATATAAGCTAGTCGGAACAGAACTATCAATAGAGTATTCTCCTTACGAGTCCGGATTAGATAGATTTATTCACCCTAACAAAGGTAAATTTATTGGTCTTGAAGCTTTAAATAAATGGAGAGAAAAAGGTTTTCAAAACAAATTAGTTACAATGGAAGTACACAATATTACAGATGCTGATGTATTAGGAAATAATCCTATTTATGAAAATGGAAAGGTTGTTGGAAGAGCAACTGGAGGTGATTTTGGTTTTAGATTAAATAAATCAATAGCACTTGGCATGATAAAACCTGAACTTGCGACATCAGGACAAAAATTAAAAATTGATATTTTAGGGAAAATGCACGACGCTACTATTCTTAATGAAAGTCCTTATGACCCAGATAACAAATTACTAAGAGCATAATGAAAATATTAGTAGCTGTAAAAAGAGTGATTGATTACAACGTTCAAGTAAGAGTTAAAGAGGACGGTACAGGGGTAGTTACCGAGAATGTTAAAATGTCAACTAATCCACCAGATGATAATGCCATTGAAGAAGCTGTAAAAATAAAAGAGTCTGGCAAGGCTAAAGAGGTTGTAGCAGTAACAATTGGCGAAGATAAAGCTCAAGAAACTGTCAGAAAAGCATTGGCAGTGGGCGCTGATAAAGGAATTCATGTTAAAGTAGACGGTGTAACAGAACCATTAGCGGTTTCAAAAATATTACAAAAAATTGTAGAAAAAGAAAAACCGGATTTAGTTTTTATGGGAAAACAAGCTATTGATGATGATTGTAATCAAACTGGTCAAATGTTAGCGGCACTTTTAAATTGGCCACAAGCTACATTCGCTTCAAAAATAGTAGTTAAAGAAAAATCTTTAGAAGTTACAAGAGAAGTTGATGAAGGTTTAGAAACTATTGAAACAAATATACCAGCAATAGTAACTTGTGATCTAAGATTAAATGAACCAAGATATGCTTCTTTACCTAATATAATGAAAGCTAAGAAAAAACCTTTAGAGCAAATTAATGCATCAGACTTAGGAGTGGATACAAAACCAAGAATTGAACAAATTAAAGTGGAAGAACCTCCAAAAAGAAAAGCGGGCATTAAAGTAAAAAATATTGAGGAATTGGTTCAAAAATTAAAAAATGAGGCAAAAGTAATATAATGTCAGCACTACTAATAGCAGAACATAATAATAAAGAAGTTAAACCATTTACTTTAAACGCAATCACAGCTGCATCACAAATTGATCAGGATTTACATGTTTTAGTAATAGGCTATTCTTGTGAAGCAGTAGCTAAGTCAATATCTGAGATTCCTAATGTAAAAAAAGTAATTCATGTAGATGATGCAGTTTATGAAAATTATTTACCTGAAAATTTTACTCCAGTAGTTATAAAAAATTCAGAAAACTATTCACATATCGTTTGTTCAGCTAATACTTTTGGTAAAAATTTAATGCCAAGAATTGCTGCACTATTAGACACATCTCAAGTAAGTGATATTATAAAAGTAATATCTGGTGATACATTTTTGAGACCAATTTATGCAGGAAATGCATTTGCAACAGTAAAAAGTACAGATGCAAAAAAATGTATAACAATCAGACCAACATCTTTTGATCCAGCACCAACAAGTGGAGGATCTGCAGAAATTGTAAAAACTGATAAAGCTGAAGTTTCAAATTTAACTAAATTTATTAAAAGAGAAGAAGTTAAATCGGATAGACCTGAACTTGGAACTGCCAGAGTTGTAATATCTGGGGGAAGAGGAATGGGTAGTGGAGATAACTTTAAATTAATTACTGCAATTGCAGATAAACTAAATGCAGCAATCGGAGCATCACGAGCAGCTGTCGATGCAGGATATATAACTAATGATCATCAAGTAGGACAAACAGGAAAAGTTGTTGTACCAGATTTATATATTGCTGTTGGAATTTCTGGAGCTATCCAACATTTAGCAGGAATGAAAGAAAGCAAAATTATTGTCGCTATCAACAAAGATGGTGAAGCACCAATATTTAGTGTTGCTGATTATGGCTTAGAAGCTGACTTGTTCGAGGCTCTTCCTCAATTTTTAGAAGAATTGAACAAATTAAACACTATACAAAAATAACAAATACTGTAAAAAAATAATATTATGTCCAGAGAAGTGATGGAATACGATGTGGTTATCGTAGGTGGAGGACCGTCAGGTCTTTCAACTGCCATTAAATTAAAGCAGTTGAATCCAGATATTAACGTCTGTCTTTTAGAAAAAGCATCCGAAGTAGGTGCACATATATTGTCAGGTAACGTTTTTGAAACTAAAGCCTTAGACGAATTAATTCCTAACTGGAAAGAATTAAATGCACCAATTAAAACTAAAGTCAGTAAAGAAAAATTCCTTTTTTTAGGAAAAATAAAATCATTTAGTTGGCCCACTTGGTTACTTCCTAAAGTACAACAAAATCATAAAAACTATATAATTAGTTTAGCTAATTTATGTAGATGGTTAGCGGAACAAGCCGAAGCTTTAGGTGTAGAAATATTTCCAGGTTTTCCTGCAAGTGAAATTTTATATAACGCAGATGGCTCAGTTAAAGGAGTTGCAACTCAAGATATGGGTATCGATAAAAATGGTAATAAAAAGGATAGTTATGAACCAGGAATGGAATTACATGCTAAAGTAACAGTTTTTGCTGAAGGCTGCAGAGGTCATCTTGGAAAACAATTAATTAAAAATTTTGAATTAAACAAAGGAAAAGATCCGCAACAGTATGGAATAGGATTTAAAGAAATATGGGAAATTAAGGACGAAAATCACGAAGAAGGAATGGTAATGCATACAGCAGGCTGGCCATTAGATAATAATACTTACGGAGGAAGCTTTGTTTATCATGCAGAAAACAAACAAGTTTTCTTAGGTTATGTAATTGGTTTAGATTATCAAAATCCACATTTATCACCTTTTGATGAATTTCAAAGATTTAAAACACATCCGGCAATAAAAAAAATACTTGAGGGAGGAAAAAGAATTTCTTATGGAGCTCGAGCTCTTATTGAAGGTGGTCTTCAAAGTTTGCCCCAAATGCATATGCCAGGAGCACTATTAGTTGGTTGTGACGCAGGTACATTAAATATGCCAAAAATCAAAGGTTCACATACGGCGATGAAAAGCGGAATGATTGCCGCTGAAACAATTATTGAAAATTTAAAAGAAAACAAAAGCCTGTCTTCTTATGAAGAAAAATTTAAAAAAAGTTGGGTGTATAAAGAACTACATGCTGCTAGAAATGTTAAACCAAGTTTTAGTTGGGGTTTAATTTTAGGAATAATTTTTACTGGTATCGATCAAATTTTATTTAGAGGAAAATTGCCTTTTACTCTAAAACATAAACATGCTGATCATGAAACTTTAAAACCTTCAAATCAAATGCCAAAGATTGATTATCCAAAACCAGACAATGTAATTACCTTCGATAAAACAAGTTCTGTCTACCTTACAGGTACAAATCACACTGATAACCAACCGGTTCATTTAAGATTAACAGATAAAAATTTACCAATTAATTATACATTGGAAAAATTCGATGAACCTGCTCAAAGATATTGCCCTGTGGGTGTATATGAAATTCAAAATGAAAATGATGAAAATAAATTTGTTATAAATTCACAAAATTGTATTCATTGTAAAACATGCGATATAAAAGAACCTTCACAAAATATTACCTGGGTAACACCGGAGGGTGGAGGTGGTCCAAAATATGGAAATATGTAATTAGGAAAGATCTATAGCTAATTTTTTTAATTTTTCGATAGGAACAACTTTAAGTGTATTTTCGTGAGTTTTTTTTAAATAAATAGAACAACCTTTGCCAGCATCTATTGCTCTTGCAACCCATCCCGCGCATACACACCAATTGTCTCCATCTTTTAATCCAGGAAAACCAAATTCAGGATGAGGGGTAATTAAATCATTACCAGCTTCTTTACACCAGTTTAAAAATTCGTCATTGACTTTTACACAAACAGTATGGAGTCCATGATCATTTTCATCTGTATTGCAACATCCATCTCTAAACCATCCAGTTAATGGATCTTTAGAACATTCCTCTAGATCCTCACCTAGTACATTTTTTTGTTTTTTGCTCATTAGATCTTTGTAGGATTTGGCTGTCCTTTATAGACTTTTTTAGGATCAAATTTCTTTTCTTTTTCTGTAAATTTCATTTCTATTTGCCTAGCATTATCAATTTTACCTAAGGGCACAGATCTATAAAAACAAGAGCGGTAACCAACATGGCAACTTGATCCATCGCCTATGTCAACATTTAACCATACAGAATCTTGATCATCATCTATTTTAATTTCTTTGACTTTTTGCACAAATCCACTCGTTTTTCCTTTATGCCAAATTTCTTTTCTAGATCTGCTCCAATAATGAGCCTCTCCAGTTTCTATTGTTAATTTGAAAGCTTCTACATTCATGTGACCATGCATTAGAATTTCTTTCGTTTTAAAGCACGTTGTAATTACTGGAATAAGTCCATCATTATCAAATTTAGGAGATAATAAGCTTCCTTCTTCTATATCAGCGACATTTTCTCTCTTTTTAAACATATAATATTGTTTATCTAACATATTACAGAATATATTAAATATTTTAAAAATAGGGATTTATATATATAAAAGCACATCATGAAATTAGTAAAAAACGAAAATCAAAAAAAAGCAGACATAGTATCGGATAAAGAGGCAGAAGATGCTTTTATAAAAATTTTAAAATGGTTAGGCGAAGATCCAGCTAGAGAGGGTTTGTTAGAAACTCCAAAGAGAGTAATAAAAGCATTTAAAGAATACTTTAAAGGTTATCAAGAAGATCCAAAAAAAATTCTAGAAAAGACCTTTGGTGATGTAGAAGGTTATAGCGACATGGTTGTTCAAAAAAACATTTCAGTACAGAGTCATTGCGAACATCACATGGCACCAATAATTGGAATTGCTCACGTAGCATATATACCAAATCAGAGAGTTGTTGGATTAAGTAAAATTGCAAGAGTGGTAGAAGTTTTTTCAAAAAGACTTCAGACTCAGGAAAGATTAACTGTGCAAATTGCCAATACATTAATGGAGTCACTTGACGCAAAAGGTGTTGCAGTAACAATTGATTCAACTCATCATTGCATGACCATGAGAGGAATTAAAAAAGAACAAGCAACAACAGTAACAAATTATTACTTAGGTCAATTTAAGGAAGATTTAAGTTATCAAAATAGATATTTGAGATTTATCGCAAAATAATATTTATTAGCATTTATGTCTGATAATTTTAAAGCTCTGGTTATAAACCAAGATGGTGAAAATTTTAGTCGCGAAGTTAAATCAATAGATAAAAGTTTTTTAAAACATGGAGATGTTTTAGTTAAAGTTGACTATTCAGGATTAAATTACAAAGATGCTCTAATATTAAAAAATGGTGCTAGATTAGTTAAAGAGTTTCCACACATTCCAGGTATAGATTTTTCAGGTACAGTAGCAGAAAGTCAGAATAATAATTATAAAGCTGGAGATGAAGTTATTTTAACTGGTTGGAGAGTTGGCGAAATATATTATGGAGGCTATTCACAATATGCAAAAGTTAATGGAAATTTTTTGGTTAAAAAACCTAAAGCATTGACCTCTAAGCAAGCAATGATTTTAGGAACTGCAGGACTTACAGCTTTACAATGTGCATTTGCAATAAAAGCAAGAGAAGAATTGTTATTAGGAGAGAAGGTCGAAAATGTTATAGTAAGTGGAGCATCAGGCGGTGTAGGCAGTATCGCGGTAATGGTACTTAATAAGTTTGGTTATAATGTTACCGCTGCTTCAGGTAAAAAAAGTAATAATGATTACTTAAAATCTTTAGGGGCTAAAAGCATTATTGATACTAAAGATTTAAATACTGAAGCAAGACCATTAGATAAAGGACTATACGATGGAGGTGTAGATACAGTCGGAGGAAATGTTCTCGCTAAGATTTTATCTCATATTAAAGAAACTGGAATAGTTGCAGCTTGTGGAAATGCTCTTGATATAAAGTTAAATACTACGGTAATGCCTTTTATTATTAGAGGAGTGAAACTTTGGGGAATAAACTCAGTTAATACATCAATTAAACGAAGAGAATTTATTTGGAATGAAGCGTCAAATTTAATTGATTTTGATTTATTAAATAAATCGATCAAAGAAATAAAACTTGAAGAATTGATAGATATTTATCCAAAAATGCTAAAAGGGGAAACCTCAGGAAGATATATCGTAAACTTAAACAAGTAATGGATTGGGATAAGTTAAAAATTTTTCATGCAGTTGCTGAAGCAGGAAGTTTCACTAGTGCGACTGTAGTTTTAAATATAAGTCAATCTGCAATAAGCAGGCAAATTCAGTCATTAGAAGAAGATCTAAATGTGAAATTATTTGAAAGGCATGCAAGAGGACTTGCATTAACTGAAAATGGTGAATACCTATATAAAACTGCTCATGAGGTGATAAGTAAGCTTAAAGATGTAGAAACCTCATTAGGTGATCAAAAAAATAAACCGACAGGTAAACTAACAATTACAACTGTTAGAAGTTTTGGGACACACTGGTTAACACCACGAATACAAGAATTTATGAGTATTCATCCGGAAATTGAGGTGGAACTTATTTTTGACGATAAAGAATTAGATTTGAGCACAAGACAAGCAGACATAGGTATTTTTATGAGAAGACCAAAACAATTAAATTACATACAAAGAAAACTAATAGACATAAATTACCACATTTATGGTTCCAATAAATATTTTGAAAAATATGGAATGCCGAAATCGGTGGGGGATTTAAATAAACATAGATTTATTTCGTTTGGCAAAGGTGCGCCTTCTCCAGTGTATAACCCAGATTGGGCATTAAAAATTGGAATGAAAGATAACAAAAAGAGAAAACCAATAATGAAAGTTAATAGTGTAATGGGACTTCTTTTGGCCGTTGAAAGTGGTGTGGGATTGGCCGCGTTACCAGATTATCTTGTTTTTCAATCAAAAAATCTATTAAAAGTTCTTCCTAAATGCGAGGGTCCAATAACCGAAGCTCATTTTGTTTACCCTCAATCTTTAAAAAATGTGGCTAGGGTCCAAGCTTTTAGAAATTTTCTATATAGCAAGATATCTGAGTGGGAGTTTTAGATAAATCATAGGGTGCGTCACACTGTGCGATTGATAATCATTATCATTGCGAATAGTTCTCATTTACATTAAAATAAAAGGAGAATTATGAAAAAAATATCAATTTTAAGTTTAATTTTTTCATTGTTAATGTCGACTTTTGCAATCGCAAACGAAGTAAACATTTTCAATGCAAGACATTATAAAGCCGATGCTGAACTTTACGATAAGTTTACAGCAGCGACTGGAATTAAGGTAAATTTAATCAACGGAAAATCAGGAGCTTTAGAAAAAAGAATGATTGAAGAAGGTGTTGATTCTTCAGCAGATCTTTACATTACAGCTGACGCTGGAAGATGTGGTGCTTTTCAAGCAAAAGGAATGACGCAAAGTGGTTTAACTTCATCAACAATTAAATCATCTGTTCCAAAAAACTTTAGAACATCGCACTGGGTTGGAGTAGCAAAAAGAGCAAGAATAATTTATTACTCACCAGAAAGAGTTAATGGTGCGGAGCTATCTGGAATGACATATGAAGGTCTAGCTGATCCAAAATGGAAAGGCAGATTGGTAATAAGAAAATCTAGCAACATTTACAATAAATCTCTTGTAGCTTCACTAATTGCAAATAATGGAAAAAAAGCTACTGCTGAATGGGCAAAGGGCGTTGTTGCTAATATGGCAAGAGACTCTGAAGGAAACGATAGAGCTCAAATAATGGCTGTAGCCGCTGGAGAAGCTGATATCGCTGTTGCTAATACTTATTATTTAGCTCTAATGTTATCTGGCAAAAAAGGTGCAGAACAACAAGAAGCTGCAAAAAAAGTTAAAGCATTCTTTCCAAATCAAGATGGAAGAGGAACACATATGAATATTAGTTGTGCAGCTTTAGTTAAAGGTGCTCCAAACAAAGCAAATGCTATTGCTCTTGTTGACTATTTATTGTCACCTTCAGCTCAAGAACACTTTACTAATAATACTTTTGAATTTCCTATGATTGCTGGTGTATCACCAAGCCCATTAGTAGTGAACAATTTGGGATTAGATTTTAAACAAGATCTAAAAACAAAAGTTTCTACTTATGGAAAAAACCAAGCAGCAGCATTAGAAGTAATGACTGCAGCAGGTTGGAAATAGAGTTAATAGTTGAGTAATACTATGAAAAAAAATTTGTCTAACTTTGATTATAATAATTCTTCTGAGTGTTGCCTTCCTTGCAGCTCAGAGTGTAAAAAAGTTGAAGAGATGATAAATAAAAGAGAACTTGCAGATCTTAAAAAAAGTGAGATCCACGAAATCTTAAATCTTTTTAATAAGAGATATTAGTTCCTTTGATAACATATAGTGCTCGTATAATATAGGTTTACCCCCTTTTTTGTACGGGCACTTTTTTTTATTTAAATAAATTATCATAAGTTGTATTTCCTGATATAAATTAATTATAAATGTTAAATGGTAAATTAAGCATCTGGTACCTCACATCTTTTGCAATTTCTTTAGTTGTGATTGTTCCAATAATAACAGTTTTTATAAGTTTTTTTGAGGATACTTCTCAATATTTTGAAATACTTAAAAAAACTTTTTTTCTTGAATATATATTTAACTCTTTAATTCTTTTAATTGGAGTTTTATTTTTAACATTTATTTTTGGTGTGGGATCGGCATATTTAGTTTCTTTTTATCAATTTCCAGGTGTCAATTTTTTTAAATGGTCTTTAATTCTATCTTTTGCAGTACCTCCTTATATTTATGCTTATTCTTTATTCGCTTTTTTTGAAAATTATGGGACTGCATTTACGATCTTAAAATTTTTATTTGGAGATGGTGAATATAACAGACATATACCAAAATTTAGTGGGATGTTTGGTTTGATATTGTCGATTTCTTTCTCCCTCTTTGCTTATGTATATATACTTGCTAGATCATCATTTTTGTATCAATCACAAAATTTAATAGAATTAGGTAAAAATCTAGGTTTTTCAAAATTTAAATCTTTTTACTCAATCATATTACCAGCCGCTCGTCCTGCTATTGTTGCCGGTTTATCGCTCGTTGCAATGGAAACATTAGCTGAATTTGGTGCAGTAGATTTTTTTTCTGTAAATACTTTAACAACTGGTATTTATAATGCTTGGATAACTTTTGATGATTTAGCATTCGCAAATCGAATATCTTTCTTTCTTTTATTATTTGTCTTCATTTTATTTTTAACTGAAAACTTATCTCGAAAAAAAGCTAAGTATCATCTTGAAACAAAAGGTGGATTTAAAAAAAAAGAAAAAATTAAACTTTGTGGTGGGAAATCTTTTTTTGCATTTTTATTTTGTTTTATTTTGTTTTTTCTTAGTTTTTTATTTCCATTAAGCCAAATGTTGTACTGGACAATTAAATTCCCTGAAAATTTAATCGATTTACAAATAATTGATCTTTTAATAAATACGCTATATTTAGTATCTTTATCAAGCTTAGTTTTAGTTTTTTTCGCCTTAATATCTAATTATGGAAATAGAGTTTCAAATAAAAAATTTTTGAATTTATTATCAACTTTATCAATTTCTGGCTATGCAATACCAGGAGTAATTTTAGCTATAGCTTTTATAACTTTTGTTGCATGGTTTGATGATTACATATTAAAATCATTAGGATTTTTATCAATAAAAAAAATATTTATTGGTTCGGTTTTAGGTTTAGTCCTTGTTTATTTTGTAAGATTTTATTCATTGGCTTTCAATGGAATAAAATCGGGTTATGAAAAAATCAACATAGCTGTGGATGAGAGCTCTTATCTTCTCGGATACTCCAAGAGTAAAACTTTTTTCAATATTCACATTCCTTACTTAAGAAATTCACTTTTGTTTGTAGTTATATTAATTTCATTAGAAATAATCAGGGAATTACCAATTACGCTAATTTTAAGACCTTTTAATTTTGAGACTTTTGCAACAACAGCTTATATTTCTGCATCTGAGGATTTATTAGAAGCTGCTGCCGTCCCATCATTATGTTTGATAATTATTGCAAGTTTCTTTATTTTACTTACATCTAATTATATTTTAAGAGATAGAGATGAATAAAAATTTTTTAGAAATTAAAAATGTTAGTTTTAGAGCAGGAGGTAAAACTAAAGTAAGAAATGTCTCCTTTAATATTGAAAATAAGGGAGATATTATCTGTCTTTTGGGACCATCTGGCGTCGGCAAAACTACAATCCTTAGAACAATTGCAGGATTAGAAAAAATCTCATCAGGATCAATAAAACTCAAAGGTAATATTTTATCTTCTGCCAAAGACCATATTGAACCAGAAAACCGAAATATATCTCTATCATTTCAAGAAAATAGTTTATTTCCTCATTATACAGTTGAAAAAAATATATATTTAGGTGTTGAAGCAAAAAAACTAAACGGAAAAAAGAAAATAAGCCCAAAAAAAATAATTAAATTGTTAAACATAGAAAAAATATTAACTAAATATCCTCATCAAATTAGCGCTGGAGAAGCACAAAGAGCAGCTCTTGCCCGATCATTAGTTACACAGCCCGATCTTTTGTTATTAGATGAACCACTATCAAATGTTGATCAAAGCTTTAAAGAAGAAATACAAGTTCAACTTAAAAAACTTTTAAATGATTTAAAAATAACAACCATTGTAGTTACTCATGATTCTTACGAAGCTTTTTATTTAGGAAATAAATGTGGTTTAATTTTGGAAGAAAAACTTAAGCAATTTGATGATCCATATAATGTGTATCATTTCCCAAACTCCATTGAGGTAGTAAATTTTCTTAATAGAGGAATTCTTATACCTGCAAAAGTTACGGGTGAAAACAGTCTTGAAAATGAGGACCTGGGAACAATTAAAGGAAATTTTGTTAAACATTACCAAAAAGGATCAAAAGTTCAGTTATTACTACAACCTGAAGATTTAGAGCATGATGACAAAAGCAATCTTAAACTTGAAGTAGTGGATAGAAAATTTAGAGGAACTAATTTTATTTATACGCTTAAAACACCTAGCAATAAATTAATACCTGTCTTTGTTCATTCACATCATATTCATCAACATGAAGTAGATGAAAAATTTGGTATTAAAAGACCAATTAATATTGATCATATAGTTTGCTTTTAATTTTATCATAATATAAATTTAAAAATTAGGGGTGTCGAAAGACTGAGATTAAACCCTAAGAACCTGTCCGGTAATTCAGAAAGGGAAATAATGGATAAAATATATTTTCTAAGTAAATCTTCATCGTTAATATTAGTCATTATTATAAGTTTAATATTTGTACTTTTAGGCCTGTATCATTCAAAAAAATATCAAGGTTTAAATAACTATTTAACGGCAAATAGAAATGTTGGATTATTTTCTCTAACCACAAGTTTAACTGCATCAGCACTAGGTGCTTGGATTCTATTTGGCCCAACTTCTGCTGCAACGTGGGGAGGAATCGGCGCTGTAATTGGCTATTCATTAGGTACAGCGTTCCCAATGTTTTTTTTAATTTATTTAGGAAAAAAAATTAGAAAAGAATTTCCTAAAGGATCATCTTTAATTGAGTTTATGCGAAAAAAGTTTGGAAAAAATTTATTTAAACTAATCTTGTTAATGACAATTTTTTATATGTTCATTTTCTTATGTGCAGAAGTTACAGCAATAGCGGTTTTAATTAATTATATTTCTGGTACTGAACTTTGGATCACAGCATTTATTGTTTTAATCTCCACATTAATTTATACTTTATACGGAGGGTTAAGAGCTTCTATATTTACTGATAATATTCAAATGGCTGTTATAGTAGTTCTTTTGTTATTATCTTTATTACTAATAACTTCTTTTATAGGAAATAAATTTTCTTTTGAATTTATAAATCAAAAAAACCCACATCTTTTAAGTCCATCTTACATACCTAATTATACAGCTGGTTTAACTTTTTTTATCGCTGTAGCTGCAACTAATTTATTTCATCAAGGTAATTGGCAACGCGTTTATGCAGCAAAAAATTTTGAAACATTAAAAAAAAGTCTAATCATTTCTTTTTTTGTAATTATACCAGTAATTTTTTATATGGGTTTCACAGGAATGGTAGCTTTTTCAATTAATCCAACAATTAGGCCCGATCTTGGATTTTTTAGCTTATTGCTCAAAGAAAAATCAGAATTTTTATCTTTACTTATAATTATACTTGGTTTGGCATTAACAATTTCTACTGTAGATACTTTAGTAAATGCAATATCAAGCTTAATTGTTGTTGATGGCAAGGCAACATTTAATATAAATAAAAAAATAAATTATTTAAATTTTTCTAAATATTTAATTTTATTTTTATCTTTAATTTCATTCATTGTTGCATCTAAAGGATTTGATATTTTATATCTATTTTTATTAGCTGATTTACTTTGTTGCGCCTTTGTATTAACTATTTTTTATAGCTTTTATAATAAAAATATTAATGAAAAAAATGCTTATGTTTCAATTATAGTTGGATTAATTTGTGGATTTTTACTATTTCCTAGTCCAGACTTTTCAAAATCAATATTAGTAGGAATATTGTTTTCGACTGATTTATTTCCAGCAATGGTATCTCAATCTTTGTTATTTTTTTCTTTTTTAGTTGCAACTTTTGCACCTGTTCTGACTTGGAAATTAAAATAAAATGACTATTATATATTAATGATGAATACCTTGATTCCTTTTTTAGTGCTTATACTTGTAGTGGTTTTTATTCATGAATATGGTCACTATTATTTTGCAAAAAAATATGGTGTGGGTGTTACAGATTTTTCCATAGGTTTTGGAAAAGAATTATTTGGATGGAATGATAAATCAGGAACAAGATGGAAGATTTGCTTACTGCCTCTAGGAGGTTATGTTAAATTTTTCGGTGATAGAAACGTATTTTCTCAAAGTGACCAAGAAAAAATATTAAAGAAATATAAAGAAGAAGACCAAAAAAAATTGTTTATTTTGAAACCTTTATATCAAAGATCTTTAATTGTTTTTGGTGGACCATTAGCAAATTTTCTTTTAGCAGTCTTTATTTTTGCTTCAATATATATGTTTATAGGAAAAGATTTTACACCTGCTGTAATTAATGAAGTTCAAAAAGACAGCCCAGCTCATGTAGCTGGACTTATGAAAAATGATATAATTCTGGAAATCGACGGCACAAAAGTAAAAAGTATATTAGATGTTTCAAAATTAATAACTATGTCAACTTCTGAATTTATTGATTTTAAAGTTTCAAGATATGAACAAGATATTTTGCTTAAGATTAAACCCAATATCGTTGAGTCTGTAGACAACCTTGGCAACAAAGTTAATAAAAGGATGATTGGAATTAAATTAATTCCATATAATAACGAAATTAAACACGTAAAATTAGGACCAGGAAAAGCACTTTATCACTCTATAAAGGAAGTATATTTTGTATCATCATCTACCCTTAAATACTTAGGTTCAATGTTGGTAGGAAAAGGTGATAGTTCTCAATTAGGAGGACCAATTAGAATAGCAAAAATAACAGGACAAGTTGCTGAATTTGGAATTATTCCTTTTTTAAATATAATGGCTTACATTTCAATTAGTTTAGGTTTAATTAATTTGTTTCCAATTCCGCTATTAGATGGAGGACACTTAATGTTTTATGGTTTCGAAAAAATTTTAGGACGACCTTTAAGCCAAAAAACTCAAGAAGGCTTCTTTCGAATCGGAATGTTTTTACTATTATCACTAATGTTTTTTGCAACTTTTAATGATCTTAAAGATTTAGGCTTATTTTAAGGGGTTTTTAGTCCTTAAATTAATCAATAAAATCAATGTTTTTTAACACAATATATTGTGGGGAAAAGAAAGTTATCCACTAAAAAAAAGCTTGAATTATCAACGATTTTGTTAAATATGAAAAATAACCTTTAAAACCGGAGCTAAAATGAACAAAAAACAATTAGTAGCTAAATTGGCTGGTTCCTTGAATCAAAGCAAAGCTGACGCTGAGCGTACTTTTGATACTATTACCAACACAATTTTAGATGCATTAAAAAATGATGATTCAGTGAAAATTGCAGGTTTTGGCACTTACAAAGTTGCTAAAAGAAAAGCTCGAATTGGACGAAATCCGAGAACTGGGGAACAAATCCAAATTGCAGCTTCACAAAAAGTAAAATTTTTACCCGCAAAAGCACTTAAAGAAATCTTCAATAAATAACTTAAGTTTTAACAGCCTTATTACAGAAATATGTAATAAGGCTGTTACTATATGCATATCCTGCATATCTATTTTTCCCTATCAGCAGTGGTTAAAAATTTTCATAAATATAAAAAATAATTATTTGGAGGATTTATGAAAAAACATTTTAAAAAACTAGCTGGTCCTTTAGTGAGTTTATTTTTCTTATTAAATATGACAAGTGCTGGTTATGCAGAAACAACAGTTTCTGCAGAAGTTGGATTTATTTTTAATACGCTTTTATTCTTGATTTGCGGATTTTTAGTCATGTTTATGGCTGCTGGTTTTGCAATGCTAGAAGCAGGAAGTGTTACATCAAAAAGTGTATCAGTAATTTGTGCAAAAAATATTGGACTATTTTCAATAGCTGGAATTATGTTCTGGATGGTTGGATATAATCTTGCGTATGGAATTCCAGAGGGCGGTTATATTGGTAGTTTCACACCATGGTCTGATTCTAGTGCAGTAGATACCGGTTATTCAGATGGATCTGATTGGTATTTCCAAATGGTATTTTGTGCAACAACAGTATCTATTGTATCAGGTACGTTGGCCGAAAGGATTAAATTATGGCCATTTTTCTTATTTGCAGCGATTTTATCAGGAATTATATATCCAATCGTAATGGGATGGCAATGGGGAGGTGGATGGTTAGCTACAATTGGTTTCTCAGATTTTGCAGGATCTACACTTGTTCACTCAACAGGTGGTGCGGCAGCACTAGCAGGTGCAATGATTTTAGGACCTAGATTAGGAAGATTTACAAAATCTGGTGCTCCAGCTCCTATGAAACCTTTTGCAGCCTCATCAATTCCACTTATAACAATAGGAATATTTATTTTATGGTTAGGTTGGTTTGGATTTAATGGTGGTTCACAACTTGCAATGGGTACAGCGAATGATGCTATTGCAGTTTCTACAATCTTTATAAATACATTTTTAGCAGGAGCTGGTGGTGTAATGGCAGCAGCTTTTGTTACTAGATTAGGATTTGGAAAAACTGATGTTATACAAATGCTTAATGGATGTATTGGTGGATTAGTAGCGATCACAGCTGAACCATTAATGCCTTCACCGTTTGCAGCTATATTAATTGGTGGTATTGGAGGTGTAATTGTTGTTTTTGGTACTAAGTTTTTATTTTCAGTAAAAATTGATGATGTGGTTGGTGCTATACCTGCGCATTTGTTTGCAGGAATCTGGGGAACTTTAGCAGTTCCAATTACAAATCCAGATACTTCATTCAGCACTCAATTAATTGGTGTTGTATCAGTTAACGTATTTGTGTTTGTAGTTGCTTACATCATATGGACAATTATGAAAGCTACGATTGGTATTAGATTAAGTAAAGAAGGTGAGACTAAAGGTACTGACGTAACTGAAACAGGCGTAATAGCTTACGCTATCAGAGATTAAGGAATCATATAACAATATGATAGAGAGGCTTTTCTTCCCCCCTTTCATGGTCTAGGAAAGCCTCTTACTAAAATTCTAAAACCTTTCTTCTTTGTATCCTTTATAAGAAAGGTTTTAGAGTTTATTCATTTTCATCCCACAATTTTTTATAATCGATAAAAGGTGATAAACCGTAGCTAGAATTAATATTTGTGAAATGTATCGATAAACTTTTTAGAGGTGAGATACAAATTTCACTCTTATAAATTTCATTAATATATTTTTCGAAAGGATCATTTCGGTCCAAGCAAGTTTTGTAAAAATTATCCCAATACTTATTTATAAATTTCTTACTTGTCATGAATGTACACAATGTTTGATTTACTGTTCTCCAGTGTCTTTTATTCCCAATTAAAACGTTGGTTTTTTCATTATTCATATATAAATAAGGGTAATCAGCCGGACACATAAAAAAGTCTCTATTTAATTGAGAAGATACTCTTTCATAAGAAGCAATCATTTCTTCCATCATAGGTTCAAAATGAACATAATCGTCTTCAACAAAAAAGACTAAATCATCAGTTTTTTCCTTAGCAATTTCATAGGAGCAAAGCAAACTTGCAAGATTAGAATAAGTTTCATCATTTTTTTGTTTTTTTATTATTGTTCTATATTTTTCATGTTCAACTTTAGAAAAAACTATATTTATATCAGTTTTATTTATTAAATTTTTAATTTTGTTTAAGTTGGTTTCATCAGTTTTGTCATCAACAATAATTAATTTAATTTTAAGAGCGGGATATTTAATTTTACAAAAACTAATTGATTTTATTAGTGAATTTAATGATCTTAACGTATAATCAATTTTAGGTAATTCAAAAAGTCGTTTTTTATTTTGATCCCAAATTTCTACATTGCTATTTGTTCTGAACAAAATCAGTATAGATTTAATTTTTCTTGATATTTTAACTTCACCCAAGGGAAGTATAATAGATTTATCATTTAGGATTGATAAATCTTTGTTAAGTTCTTTATTAAGCGTTGGAGATACAAATCTATTTTGATCAATAATTTCGTATCCTAAAATTCTTGAAAATTTAATGAATAAGTTTTTTATGATGTTTTTTTTCATTATATTGTTTATAATAAATTATTTACAATATTATGACTATTAAATCACCACAAACTCTAGTTGCTGAAGCCATAAAAACGGTAAAAACCATTTCTCCAGATGAAGCTTTAAAATTAAATAACGAAAATAAATGCCATTTAATAGATATTAGAGAAGAAATAGAGCTTGAGAAGCAAGGAAGGATTGAAAATTCTTTTCCTATACCTAGAGGAATGTTAGAGTTTTCTATCCATCCAGAGAGTGTTTTTGTTCAAAATAACAATCTGGATTTAAGTAAAGAAATTGTATTATTTTGTGCTGGTGGAGCTAGATCTGCACTTGCGGCAAAGTCTCTACAGGAAATGGGTTTTAACAATGTATCACATGTTGAAGGTGGATTTGGGCTAATGGAACAATCAGGTTTTAAAGTAATTTAATCGAAAAGATTAATTTTTTTGGCATAAAAAATTCTTATAATCCAGTATAAAAAAATACCTAAGGGTCCAATAAAATAAGTTACAATCAAAGGAATAAAAACTAAAAATTTTGAAATACCAAATTTTTGGCAGTCATGCGCAATCCAACTTCCACAAAATAAATTAATTGCTAAAAAATGTATCCAGAACAATATTAAAAATGAATCGTCGGAAAATAATGCAACGAGATCATTAATACCGAAATATAAATTAAAATTATTTAAAAAATTATAACCACTTTTAAAAATTGTATAAATCAGATAGCAATATATTGTGGTAAATATAAAAGTTGGAAAAATTGAAGAAATAAAAATTTTACATATTTTTGATTGTGGAAAAAAAATTAGCATGAACCAAAAAGGTAAAACTCCAATGTTCAACCATAGATAGATCATTTCAATTGTAAAATATGTATAAATTTCTTCGACCATAAATAAAGTATATTATATTAAAAAGTACCATGATTCCTATTAAAAATAATAAAAAAAACCTAGAAGCTACAGTAGAAGAAATGAGAAAATTCTCATTTTCCTATATAGAAAAATATGCTCCATCAAAACAACAGTTAAAAACATATTTATTAAAAAAATATTTAAAATTAAAAACTGAAAAAGTAAAAAAACAAGATATAAAAGATTTAATTGATGTTGTTACGGACGATTTGGAAAAATCTAAATTTCTTAGCGATAAATTTTATTCAGAGTCAAAAGCAAAAAGTTTAATCCAGAGAGGTAGTTCGATAAATAAAATTAGAAATTACTTAATTTCTAAAGGAATCAAAGACAAACAAATTAAAGAAACAATTGATAAAATTAATGAAAATAATGAAGATCAGGATTTTTTTTCAGCTATTAAATTATGTAAAAAAAAAAGAATAGGCCCATCTAGAGTAGAAGATAATAGACCTTTATTTTATAAAAAAGATATTTCTATACTTGCAAGAAATGGATTTAGTTTTGAAATTTCAAAAAGAGTAATGGAACTTAATAAAGATGACTATTTAAAAATTATTAATTTACTTTAATTTTTTATTTTTTTTATCTAAGTAATATGAAATTTTATTTTTAATAAAATTTTTTACGATTACAAAAATTACTAATCCAAAAATCGATACTGAAATGATTATAATTAATATGATTCTAATTTGTTCGTCCATTAAACTAAATTTTTATTTTTTATTATTAGAGAGGAATTTTTAAAATTTGGTTTTCCATAAGTTATTTCATTTCCATTAAAATCATTTAAGGAGCCTCCTGAATGTTCAAGAATAGCGTGACCTGCTGCAATATCCCATTCACAAGCTCTAGCGTCGGCAATATACAAATCAAATTCACCAGCAGCAACAGCACAAAACTTTAGTGAGCTTTTCATTTTTTGGAATTTGGTTACATTAAATTTTTTATGAAATTCTAATATTTCTGGCTTCGGTGAATCGGAATAAGTTACTGCTGTTATTTCATTTCCTTTTTTTTTAATATCAAACAATTTTATTTCTTTATTATTAATTAATTCGAAACTTTTAGTATGACCATAAGAATAAAATAGCCTACCTTTTTCTGGAGCATTAATTATACCAGCGACTGGTTTTTTATTAATAATTAGAGCAGCATTAATTGTAAATTCATCTTTGTTATTAATATATGAGGAAGTGCCATCTATCGGATCTATTAACCAAAAATCTTTTAAATCTTTGTTATTTTTATTTTTCGATGTTTCTTCAGAAACTATAGGAATACCAGGAGTTAAGCCTGAAATTTTTTTTAATAAAATATCGTTAACAGCTATATCTCCATTAGTTACGGGTGTATTATCTTCTTTAAGCTCTTTTTTTAAACCTTTTTTTCTTAATTCTAAAGAAATGTTTCCAGCTTCCTCAAACGTGCTTATTAAATTTTGAACTATTTTCTTTAATTCTTCTATTTGCATTTAATTTAATTATAATAAATTTATAAACAAATATCATAAAATATGAAAAGAATTAACTCATTAGGTATAGATAAAAAGCCAAAAGACACATTTGTTGTTGTTGCCATGTCAGGTGGAGTAGATTCATCTACAGTTGCAGGAATGATGAAAAAAGAAGGATACAAAGTTTTAGGTATAACTCTTAAATTATATGATAACAGCAAGGAAGTTGCAAAATCTAAACAATGTTGTTCTGGACAAGACATAATGGATGCTAAAAGAGTAGCGCATCAACTTAATATAAATCATAAAGTTTTGTTTTATCAAAATAAGTTTAAAAACGGAGTGATTGATAATTTTGTTGAAAGTTATTTAAAAGGCGAAACTCCAATACCTTGTATACAATGCAACAAAACAGTTAAGTTTAATGATTTATTTGATGAAGCAAAAAAATTAAATGCTGATGCGCTTATAACTGGCCATTATGTAAAAAGTATTACAAATAATAAAATTACCAACATGTATAGAGCGATTGATAAAAATAGAGATCAAAGTTATTTTTTATTTAACACGACAAGAGAACAATTAAATTATTTGCGATTTCCATTGGGTGCAATGCTCAAATCAGAAACTAGAGAAATCGCTAAAAAATTAAATTTAAATGTAGCAGACAAACCTGATAGCCAAGACATATGTTTTGTGCCTAATGGTGATTATGTTTCGGTAATTAAAAAATTAAAACCCAACTCGTTTAAAAAAGGAAATATAAAAGATGTTAATGGAAAAGTTTTAGGTGTTCACGATGGTATAATTAATTTTACAATTGGACAAAGAAAAGGAATCAAAATAGCAGCAAAGGAACCTTTGTACGTAATTGATATAAACCCCAAATTAAATGAAATTATAGTTGGTGTAAAAAAAAATTTAATTAAAAAAAATATAATACTAAGAGATATTAACTTATTGTGTGACAAAAAAATTTTTGAAAAAGAAATTTTGGTTAAAATAAGGTCCACTGGAAAACTTTTAAAATCAAAAGTTAAACTTAATGGTAATAATGCTTCTTTAGAACTTTTAGAGGATGAATTTGGTATTTCACCTGGGCAAGCCTGTGTATTTTATTTAAAAGATGATCTAGGGGACAAAGTTCTTGGTGGGGGATGGATTTCAAAAAATTAATTTTTTTTCCACATAAAAAAAGTTAACAAATAAAAAGAAATTACACCTAAGAAATAGTCCCATTCTAAGGCATGTTTAAAAAACTTAAGATTAAAGCCTAAGAAATCATTTCCAGGTAAGCTTATTATAGGAATACTAATTACAGCAACAATAATTAGACTTGATACTAAAATAATCTTAAGCTTAAGTATTTTAGGATTTATAAAATTTAATAATTTTCCTCTAAGCGAATATAGTGCTGAAACTAAATAAGCTTGAGCTACAATTTCAAAAATTATGAAAAGAAGCATAATAACTCTTCGGAATAATTTATATAAATCATAATCAAATTTAATCCCTAAAAAAATTGAATGAAGCACCAAACATATTGCAGAACCAACACCAAAAAATACAAATTTTTTTATATTTTTATGATCGCCATTTATTTCTTGAATAATTGCTTTGTTAAAAAGCCAATATTTAATCAATAGATAAGAAGTTAAAAACATTGCTGGTTTAAAAATTAAATAAGTAGGAAATACTCTAGCTGTTCTACTTATTGATGCTCCACCATCGATATATGGAATTGTGTTATGAAGAATATCTCCTCTATTAGGAAATAAATCGTGAAAATTAGTGATTAGAATTAGACAAGCGTTAACTGCAAAAAAAGGAACTATAAATATCCAGATGCTTATGGATTTTACTTTTAAAATATTATCCATTTAAAGCTGAATTATTTTTTTTTATTCTTTTTTCTTGCTCTTCTCTTTTTTGAGCCCATTTTTCTTCGGCCTCTATGTTTTTTTGGATATCCCATATTTTCTTTCGATTCTTTTTGTTGACATATACAATGGATATAGCATTCTCATAAATACATATCAAATTTTTTATGGATAAATCTTTTAAAACATTCTTAAAACATACAGCTAAAGATTACTATAACCAGTCCGTAAACCCTCCAGTGGTTAGAGCATCAACGATTATTTTTAAGACTATGAATGAACTTAGAAAAACTCAAGCTAAAGGTAAGAAGAATCCAACTGGTGGACATTTTGATTATGGAAGACAGGGAACTTCAACAACATTTATATTACAAAAAATGTTAAAAGAAATGGAAGAATGTCACCATGTGTTTTTGACACCAACAGGTTTTGGATCGGTTTTTTTATCTATTTTTAGCATCGTAAGACCCGGTGATGAAATTTTGGTTGCGGATCCTGTTTATTACCCAACGCGACTTTTAACAGAGGATTTTCTGAAACCATTTAAAATTAAAACAATTTTTTATGATCCGCATAATTTAAATACATTAAAAAATAAAATTACAAAAAAGACAAAATTAATTTATGTTGAAAGCCCAGGAAGCAACTCTTTTGAATTTCAGGATTTGTCAAAAATTGTATCTATAGCAAAAAAAAATAAATTATTTACAGCAATAGACAATACTTGGGCCACACCTTACTTTCTAAAACCTATTAAATTAGGATTCGATATGTCTATCGTATCAGCAACAAAATATTATTCTGGTCATTCTGATGTTATGGGAGGAAGTTTAGCAGTTAATAAAAGAGTTTTTAAATATGTTGAAAGAGCAAACAAAATTACAGGTTTAAGATTAGGACCAGACGATGCTTATCTTATTATAAGAGGTCTAAGAACATTAGATATTCGTTTGGACAAGCATCAAGAGAATGCTAAAAAAGTTGCAAGTTTTTTATCTAAGCATAAAAAAGTTAAACTTTTATATCCGTATAAAAAAGGATCATATAATTATAAAATGTGGAATAAATATTATTCTGGAGCTTCTGGATTAATGGGTTTAAAAATTAAAGCAAAAAATAAAAAATCAGTTCTTAAATTTGTAAATTCATTGAAATTATTTGGATATGGTTA
This sequence comes from uncultured Pelagibacteraceae bacterium, assembly GCA_902552985.1. Taxonomy (GTDB): domain Bacteria; phylum Pseudomonadota; class Alphaproteobacteria; order Pelagibacterales; family Pelagibacteraceae; genus Pelagibacter. Next base: position 46,533 of record CACDII010000006.1, on the reverse strand, counting down.
TAGCTGGGGTGGATTTGAAAGTCTTGCACTACAACAAGAGTTTAGAGAGCTAGGAAACAGAAAATATTTAGGTTTAGAAAAAAATGAACATTTAGTAAGACTGCATATAGGTCTTGAGGATCCAAAAGATTTAATTCAAGATTTAAAAAGTTCTTTAAAATTTATTAAATGAGTTCAGAAAAATTTATACCTAACAAAGTTGCCCTGATTACTTTAATATCAGCGTGTTTAGTAGTTATAATTTCATTGGGGATAAGGCAAACCTTCGGACTTTTTTTTTTCGACTTTGAGGTTGATCTTGGTTGTACCCAAACAGAGTTTGGTTTTGCAATGGGTATCCAGTTATTTTTCTGGGGACTATTTGGCCCAATTTTTGGAATAATTACTGATAAATTTAGTGGAAGAGTTGCTGTATTTATAGGTTTTTTATTTTATTTAGCTGGAATTTATTTTTTAAATTATGGACCAAATACAGGATTTTGGTTTACTTTCGATTTAGGAGTTTTAATTGGAATTGGATTGGCGGCAACTGCAATAAGTATTCCAGTTTCAATCGTATCAAAACATTTTCCATTAAATACTAGAACTATTGCAATAGGAATAGTTACAGCAGCTGGATCTTTTGGATATTTTATATCTCCTATGTACACAAGATTTGCACTGTTAGAATTTGGTTGGAATACAACTTTAGTTATTTTTGGAGTAATGATTTTAATTGGTTTAGTCGTCTCGTTATTTTTATCAACACCTATGGGTAAATTTAATACCGAAACAGCTAATAACCAAACTGCTGTAGAAGCTTTAAAAGAAGCTTTTTCCAATAAAAGTTTTAATTTCCTTACACTTGGCTTTTTTGTTTGTGGTTGGCATATTGCACTTGTAGCAACGCATATACCAATGCATATAAGGGATAAAGGACTTGAAGATTGGACAGCAACTGCAATTTTAGCTTTAATTGGTTTATTCAATGTTTTTGGAACTTTAACAAGCGGATATTTATCTACAAGAATAAGTAAAAAAAAATTATTAAGTGCGATTTATTTGCTGAGGGGATTTTCATTAATGTATTTTGTATTTATGCCAGCAACAGTTATTAATGCATTAATTTTTGGAGCTACATTTGGTTATTTATGGTTATCAACAGTTCCACCTACAAGTGGAATAGTAGGACACATTTTTGGAACTAAATATGTATCTTTGTTATATGGTTTTGTTTTTTTAAGCCATCAAGTTGGATCTTTTCTTGGTGCTTATCTAGGCGGTTTATTTCATGATTTATATGGTTCGCTTGATTATGCCTGGTACATTTCTATCGCTTTATCTTTGTATGCTGCCTTGATACATTTACCTATAAAAGAGAAAGCAATTGAAAGATTCCAATCAGCATAAACTAAGATTTAGTCCTTATCTGGAAGAACTATATAATTCCGATCGGCCTTTAGTTATATACAAAGTTAAAGATGGTTATAATTTATATACAGACTTTTCAAAAAAAATAATACTTACAAACAATAATTTAAATAATTTTTTTAAATTATTTAATAAAAAAAAAAATAAAAAAGAAACCGATTTGTATATTGGTTTTTTTGGTTATGAAATACTTTGTAATTTACTTAAGATTAATATCAAAAATCAAAAAAAATTGAATTTTCATAAAGGGGTATTTTATAAACCGGAAACATTAATTAAAATAAGAAAAAATATAAGAATAATTAGTTCTATAAAAAAAAAAAATTTTAAAAAATTCTTCAATAAAACTCAAATTTTAAGTCCATTTAAAATCAACATTAACTATAAAAAATATAAAAAAATATTTAACTTATTTTCAAAAAAAATAAAACAAGGTGAAACCTACCAAATAAAAATTTGCACAAAGTATAAAAATAAATCAAAAATTAACCCTATTAATTTTTTTTGGAAGTTAATGAAGATAAATTCATCGCCAGAGTCTTTTATGATCAGAGATAAAAATTTTTCTATAGTTAGTTGTTCACCAGAAACATTAATTTACAAAAAAGGAAATGCTATTTTTACTAAGCCAATTGCAGGTACTTTAAAAAAAAAGAAAAATATTAATAAAATCAAAGCACTTAATTTTTTTAAAAATAATGATAAGGAAACGAAAGAACACAATATGATTGTGGATATGGAAAGAAGTGATTTATCCAGAATATGTAGACCTGGGACGGTTAAAATTTCTAAACAAAAATATGTAGAAGAATACAAACATTTGTTTCATTATGTAACTACAATTCAGGGATTATTGAAAAATAAAACTAAAGTTAAAAATATAATAAAGTCAATGATGCCAGGAGGCTCAGTTATTGGATGTCCAAAAATTAGAACATTAGAACTTTTAAACAAACAAGAAATTGAAGATAGAAATATATTTACTGGAAGTTTTGGTTATATAAAATTTAATCAAGATATGAGATTCAATATAATTATAAGATCAATATTAAACTATAAAAATATTTCTGAAATATCTGCGGCATCTGGAGTAGTACTAGACAGTTCTCCAAAAAAAGAATTTAATGAAAACTTTATTAAAGCAAAATCATTATTAGAATTATACAAATGATATATATAATAGATCATCAAGACTCTTTCACCTGGAATGTTGTTCATCAATTTTCAAAATTTAGTAAAGTTTATTGTTCTAATTTTTTTAATATTGATAAAAAAAAATTAGATAAATCTAACGTTATTGTTTTATCACCGGGACCAGGTTCTCCAAAAGATTACCCGTTAACATCAAAAATTTATAAAAAGTATAAAGGAAAAAAAAAAATAATTGGAATATGTTTAGGTTATCAGCAAATTTTGTTTAATGAAAAAGGCAAGATAGTACAACAAAAAAATATTTTTCATGGTTATCAATCAGAAGTTAAAGTAACAAAAGAAAGTAAACTATTTAAAAAAAATAAAATATTTAAAGTTGGCAGATATCACTCTTTAAAATTATACGAACCCTATAAATCGAATAATTTAAAAATAACGATGAGATGTTTAAAATCAAATATTCCGATGGCTATTGAAGATAAAAAAAATAGTGTATATGGTTTTCAATTTCATCCAGAATCTTTTTTAACAGAAAATGGCAACATTATTATTAAAAAAATCCTATCGGCATAAAGATCTTAAAGAAATAAAATTTAACGATCTATGGAACTCATACGGAGTTTTTACTACAATGAGAATCATAGGTAAACCAGCAAAAATTTTATTTTTTAAAAGTCATATAAATAATTTATTTAAATCTTTAAAGATTTATAAAATTAATAAAATGAATATTAGAAAAAATATTCTTAAACTAATTAAAATGAATATAAATAAAAAAAGGAAATATGATCATTTATTAAGAGTAGCATCAAATAATAAAATGATATCAATCTCGTTAAGAAAAAAATTGAAACCTAAGTTAAATTTTAGTCTTAAATTGATTAACTATAAAAGGATTGACCCAGAATATAAAAATTTAAAGTACAAAAAAATTTTATTCCATCTAAAAAAAATGGATACAACAAAATTTGATATAGCATTGTATAAGAATAAGACTATATTAGAAACTGGAACTTCTAATCTATTATTTTGTAAAAAAAATAAAATATATTCACCGATTAACAATTTTTATAAAGGAACAACTTTAAGATTTTTTTCGAATAAATTAAAAAAAATAAAAAAGAAAAACATAAAAATCGATTCTCTACACGAGTATGATGAAATTATAGTTATTGGTTCAGGAAAAGGCGTTGTTTCTGTAAAATCTATTGAAAAATCACACTGGAAAAGAAAAAGTTTAAAAAATTATAGAATTTTATCAAAAATTTACTCAAAAGCTGTTACGAACTGTCCACGATATAACGGTTGATCTCTTTAGACAACTATACTAAAAACTTTTATCACAAGGGAAAAAGCAATATGTTATCATTAAATCCATTTTCAGTCTTATCAGGAACGGTATCTCCTATATTCATGCAATCATTTGTTATTTTAATGGCTGTGATGGTTGCCGTAGGGACTCTTCTAGATATTATTCATAAAAAAAATGTTAAGTATTTTTTTGAAAATGCTAAAAAAGCAAAATTATCTGCTACAAAAAATTTAAGTACAGGTGAAAAAATAACTGTAATTTCAAAAACAATAGTAAGTGATATAGCTACTACATCTGAGTTAGGTGCTGGAAAAAGAAGAGTAGCTCATCTTCTTGGCATGTATGGAACAATTTTATTTTGGCTTGGTTCAGTTATAATGATATTTTGCTATTCAAATCCTTCTTCAATCACTCCAACATTTTGGCCAATGATTTGGCACATTGGCGCAATCATGACAGTTGTAGGCGGAGGGTGGTTTTGGTTTTTCTTAAGAGTAGATGTTTATTCAGAAGCACAGCCTTGGTATAGAATAATAAAAGCAGATTTATTTGTACTTGCACTGATTGCATCATCGTTATTTGGATTAATTTGGTCTTATTTACAATCTTTAAATTTAAATGATAGATGGGATGATAAAGTTTTTTTAGTTTTATATATTGTTTCTAATCTAGTGTTATTCGGAGGAGTGTATTGGTCAAAATTTGCTCACATGTTTTATAAACCAGGAGCGGCAATTCAAAAAAATCTAGCGGAGGCTGATGGATCTAGAGACAATTTGCCACCTGAATCCGATGCCCCAAAACAGTTTGGATTAGGTATAACTAGAGAAGATCCAAAACATTATTAATATGATATTGAAAGGAAAAAAATAAATTATGTCAACTTTTGTTTATATGACGCGTTGCGATGGTTGTGGGCATTGTGTTGATATATGTCCTTCTGATATAATGCATATTGACGAAACCATAAGAAGAGCAAAAAATATAGAGCCAAATTTTTGTTGGGAATGTTATTCTTGCGTTAAGGCATGTCCAAATCATGCAATTGATGTTCGTGGTTATGCAGATTTTGCACCAATGGGTCACAGCGTAAGAGTTAGAAGAGAAGAAGAAAAAGGAACTATTTCCTGGAAAATTAAATTCAGAAATGGAACAGTAAAAGATTTTGTTTCTCCAATTACAACAAAACCTTGGGGAAAATTTATACCAAAACTAGCAGAAGGAGACAAACCAAACCAAGGGGAAATTAATTCTCAAACTTTATATAATGAACCTAAAGGTTTGAATACGAATAAAGAATTACCAAAAGTAGAAAAAAGTGCATTCAAAAAAGGTGTTTATTACTAATGGCAAAAAAAACTATTTTTGAAGATTGTGATATTCTTGTTGTTGGCGGAGGCATGGCAGGAACTGGAGCTACTTTTGAGGCAAGGCACTGGGGAAGAGATTTAAAAATTATTTGTGTAGAAAAAGCTAACATAGATAGAAGTGGAGCGGTTGCTCAAGGTTTGTATGCAATAAATTGTTATATGGGAATGCAATGGGGTGAAAATCAGCCAGAGGATCATGTTCGTTATGCTAGAAATGATTTGATGGGATTAGTTAGAGAAGATCTTGGTTATGATATGGCTCGTCACGTAGACTCAACGGTTCATATGTTTGATGAATGGGGTCTTCCAATGATGAAAAATAAGCAAACAGGACGTTACCAACGTGAAGGTAAATGGCAAATAATGATTCATGGAGAAAGTTATAAACCAATAGTTGCTGAAGCTGCAAAAAAGTCTGCTGACAAGATTTACAACAGAATTATGATTACTCATTTGCTTATGGACGAAACCAAAGAAAATAGAGTAGGTGGTGCTGTTGGATTTAATATGAGAACGGGGGACTATTACGTATTCAGAGCAAAAACTGTAATAGTTGCTGCTGGTGGTGCATCTCATATTTTTAAACCTAGAGCTGTTGGAGAAGGAATGGGAAGAACTTGGTATGCTCCTTGGAGCAACGGTTCAGCTTATGCTCTTCCAATTGCAGCTGGAGCTAAAATGACTCAAATGGAAAATAGAATTGTTCTTTGTAGATTTAAAGATGGTTATGGTCCAGTAGGAGCTTATTTTTTACATTTAAAAACTTATACTCAAAATGCAAATGGAGAGAATTACGAAAAAAAATGGTATGAACAAACTAAAAAACTTGTTGGCGAATATATAGATCACCACCCAACACCGACCTGTTTAAGAAACCATGCTTTTATTCAAGAGGTAATGGCAGGAGGCGGGCCAATACATATGGTTACCAAAGAAGCATTCCAAGATCCACATTTAGAAACAGTAGGGTGGGAAAATTTTCTTGGTATGACAGTTGGACAAGCAGTGGTTTGGGCATCGCAAAATATTGATCCTAAATATACAAATCCAGAATTAACTACATCAGAACCTTATGTAATGGGTTCTCATGCAACTTGTTCTGGAGCATGGGTTAGTGGTCCTGAAGATATTTCTCCTCCTGAATATTTCTGGGGTTATAATAGAATGACTACAGTAGAAGGTTTATTTGGTGCTGGAGACACTGTTGGAGGAAGTGCACATAAATTTTCATCAGGCTCTTTTACAGAGGGACGTTTAGCAGCTAAAGCAGCTGTAAAATACATAGAAGAAAAAAAAGCAAAAGATATTAAAGTAAGCGATAAACAGTGTGAAGATTTCAAAAAAATTATATTTAAACCTTTAGAAACATATACTGTAGGAAGAAATGAAATTACAGGAGGGACGGTATCTCCTAGTTATATATCTCCAATACAAGGTCTTCAAAGATTACAAAAAATTATGGATGAGTATGTTGGTGGTATAACTTATAACTATATGACAAATGAAAATACACTTAAAAAAGGTCTAGAGTTGCTAGAATGGCTACAAGAAGATCTAGAAAATGTTGGCGCTGAAGATTATCATCAGCTTATGAGAGCGTGGGAATTAAAACACAGAACACTTACATCACAGTGTGTAACTGAACATACACTTTTTAGACAAGAAACACGTTGGCCTGGATATTATTATAGAGGCGACTATATGAAATTGGATGACGAAAATTGGCATTGCTTAACATTGTCAAGACGAGACCCAAAAACTGGTAAATTTACTATGGAGAAGGCGCCCGTATATCATATTATTGATGATGAAAAAGAGAAAAAAGAAGCCTCATAAAAAAAATTAATGAGTCTTCTTGATAAGTCTGACGAAGAAATTTTTAAAATAGCTGATCCAATCTGGGTAAATCTAATCAAATCTTCAAACATGAAAGATTATGGGAGCTTTACTAAGGATTTTTCTTCACAAATGCTTTATGGAGCAAATGAAGTTGAGCTGGGCAAACAATGGGCGAGTAATGAGCTCATTTCAACATTATCCAATGAATATAAACCCATCGGATGTTTAAGAAGAGGACAATATATTACTATTCTTTACAAACAGACTAGTACCAAGATACCGGGAGATTTTCTAGGTCGTCTTGTTCTAGGAGAGGAAGGTGGTCTGACAAAGGTTTTTGGAGCTACGATATTTTAAAAAAATTCTTAATTATAGAAATTAAGCTTGCAAATTTTGATCTGTAGGTGTAATTCAAATTTATGCTTGATAATTTAAACAAAAACATAAAAAAAATTATTAAGTTTATTCCAGAAAATTTTATTAATTTATCATCAAAAACAGTAATTTATTTTGGTTTAGCTGTTTACTGGTTTGTAATTGTTGCAGGCACTTTTTTTAATATAGTTTAATTTAAAATTTTAATCTTTTTTTACCATTTAGTTGACTTTAATATTCTAGAGGAATAATTATAACTCATGGAATATTTTCTTCCAATTGCAGAAGTTTTTGTAAGTTTGCCACTAATTTTCACTCTTAGCTTAGTTGTTGGAATTTTGTCAGGATTATTTGGAGTTGGAGGCGGTTTTTTAATGACACCTTTTTTGATTTTTTTAGGAATTCCTCCTGCATATGCAGTTCCAAATGAAGCAAACAATATATTAGGAACATCAATATCCGGTTCGACTACTCATTATTTAAAAGGAACATTAGATTATAAGATGGGTTTGATGATTGTAGCCGGTGGATCGGTTGGTACAGTTCTTGGAATTGTAACTTTTACTTATTTTCAAGACATTGGAAAAATTAATATAGTTATTTCACTATCTTATATGTACATACTGGCAATTATCGGAACTATGATGTTAGTCCAAGGAGTAAGTGAAATTGATAGAGCTAGAAAAAAAATAATTTTAAAACAAAAATTACACTCCCACTATTGGATTCATGGTTTGCCATTTAGAATGAGATTTAAAAAATCAAGGTTATACGAAAGTATATTCACTCCAATAATTATTGGTTTATTAGTTGGATTTATTGCAGCGATTATGGGTATTGGAGGAGCTTTCATTTTAGTTCCTGCAATGATTTATATTATTGGAATGCCTACTAAATTAATTCCCGGCACTTCTTTATTTGTGACTATTTTTATTAGTGCAATTGTAACTATTCTTCATGCTTTTAACTATGGCTCAATAGATTTAATTTTAGTAACAGTTTTAATATTAGGTTCAATATTAGGCGTACAAATAGGACAAAAGATCGGTGAAAAAGTTGATAGCTCACAATTCAAAACGATTTTAGCTATACTTTTATTGTTAGTTGGAATTGCAATAGCTTACGATAGTTTTTTTTCTGAAGAAACAGTTACGATGAGTATAAATAATGGAACAAAAGCTCTTGGACCAGTTTCACAATTTGTTAAAAAACTTTCAGATGAAGTTCCTGTTTTATATGGACTAGCCTCAATTACACTTGCCTTGGTTTTAGGAGTTGGTGCAGCGATAGTTAGAAGATTTTTTTCAGATTTAAGAAAAAAATTACTGGAAAAACCCAAAGCTTAAACCTTATGCACTTCTAAATAATTTGGTCATAATAAACTCTTTATGACCTAACACTTCAGCACAAGTTAAACGACCACTAGCAGCTCTAATTGTTGTTTTTATCAATTCATCGCCTGCTTGATCCATATTCATTTCTCTTTTTAAAATTTTAGAAACATCTAAATCAATATGTTCTTTCATATTTATTGCTGTGCTAGGGTTTCCTGTTAACTTAACGACTGGTTCTATAGCATTCCCAATGATGTTTCCTTGTCCTGTTGGAAATAAATGTATATTAAATCCTGCAGCTGCCTGTAAAGTTAAACACTCTCCAGCAGCAGAGGATGTATCCATAAAATATAGACCTGGACCTTTTTTTGGTTCTTCGGCAGGAGTTAAAACATCAATAAACTTTCTTGATCCAATTTTTTGAAAATTACCAAAGGCTTTTTCTTCAATTGTAGTAAGACCACCAGCAATATTACCAGCAGTAGGTTGACTTTCAGAGAGATCATTTGTTGCTTCTTTAAGTATAAAATCATTATAGTCGCTCCATGTTTTCATAAACTTTTTTGAAGCTTCTTCTGTAGCACCTCTTGATGCACAAACTTTTTCAGCTCCAGTAAGTTCAGAAGTTTCTCCAAAACATAAATGAACCCCTAATGGTTCTAGCTTGTCCATTAAGTTTCCAACAGCTGGGTTAGCCGCCATTCCTGAAGTCGTATCTGACTCTCCACATTTTACAGAGATCCAAAGATCACTTAGAGGACATTCTTCTCTTTGTTTTTCTGAAGCCCATTGAGAAAATTCTTGTGCTTTTTGAGAAGCTTTCATTATAGTTTTTATATCACCAGCACCCTCAATACTAAAACCTTCAACTGGTTTTCCAGTTGTAGCAATTGCATCAACAATTCTTTTAGTCCATTTTGGCTCTATGCCAATAACAACACATGCTGCAACATTTGGATTTTTTCCAGTTCCAATCATTGTGTCAAAAAATAATTCTAAATCAGCTCCAAATTGTAACCTTCCATAAGCATGAGGTATTGCAAAAGTGCCTTTGATATTATTGGCGACGGCCTCAGCACATGCATTTGAAATATCATCTACAGGCAAAATTACCACATGGTTTCTTGTTCCAACTCTACCATTTTCTCTTTTATAACCTAAAAAACTTTTTGGAATTTCCATACTACCACTTTTTTGTTTTAACATTGTGAACATGAACATGCTCACCTTTTTTTATAGACTTAACAACTTTACCAATATCATGACCATATTTTATAATTGTATCACCTTCTTTAAAATCAATCATAGCAATTTTATGACCCAAGAGTATTTCACTTATAGATTTAATATTTACTGAAGAGTCATTTTCCATAACCCAGCAACTACAATCTTGATTTGGCTTAATTTTTTCAATAACTACAACACCAACATTGTCCTTTTGGTCATGTATTATTATATCTGTATTTGCCATTGTGACGATTTCTTTATTTGAATTTTGGTAGATCTTATATATTAATCATTAAAAATAATAAATAAAATTATATTTAGAAAGATTTTATATATGACCAAAATGACAACTGAAGAGGCTTTTATTAAAGTTCTTCAAAAACACGGAATAGAACACGCATTTGGAATAATAGGCTCTGCATTTATGCCTATATCAGATCTGTTTCCAAAAGCTGGAATAACATTCTGGGATGTTGCCCATGAAACAAATGGTGGACTGATAGCTGACGGCTATACTAGAGCAACAGGTAAAATGTCAATGGTCATAGCTCAAAACGGTCCAGGAATAACTGGTTTGGTAACACCAATTAAAACTGCATATTGGAATCATACACCATTATTATTAGTAACACCTCAAGCAGCTAATAAAACAATGGGTCAAGGAGGGTTTCAAGAAGTTGAACAAATGAATCTATTTAAAGATATGGTTTGTTATCAGGAAGAAGTAAGAGATCCTTCAAGAATGGCAGAGGTATTAAATAGAGTTATAGAAAAAGCTTTTAGAGGATCTGCTCCTGCACAAATAAATGTTCCTAGAGATTTTTGGACACAAGTTATTGATATTGATTTACCTCCAATTGTAAGATTTGAGAGACAAGGAGGTGGAAAAGATGCAATCCATAGAGCAGCAAAATTATTATCTGAGGCAAAATTTCCAGTAATATTATCAGGCGCTGGAGTTGTGATAGGTGATGCAATAGAAAACTGCAAAAAACTTGCTGAAAAACTAGATGCACCTGTATGTAGTGGTTATCAACATAATGATAGTTTTCCAGGAAGTCATTCTTTAGCTGTTGGACCGTTAGGTTACAATGGATCAAAAGCTGCAATGCAATTAATTTCTAAAGCAGATGTTGTTTTAGCATTAGGAACAAGACTGAATCCTTTTTCAACTTTACCAGGCTATGGTATCGATTATTGGCCAAAAAAAGCTTCTATTATTCAAGTGGATATGAATCCAGATAGAATAGGTTTAACAAAAAAAGTTACCGTTGGTATTTGTGGAGATGCAAAAATGGTATCCCAACAATTATTAGAAAAATTATCAGAAAAGGCTGGAGATAATGGCAGAGAAGAAAGAAAAAATTTAATTCATCAAACTAAATCGGCATGGCTACAAACATTAAGTGGTTTAGATCATGAGGAAGATGATCCTGGAACAGTATGGAATAAAGAAGCAAGAGAAAGAGATAAAGATAGAATGTCCCCTAGACAAGCTTGGAGAGCCATTCAAGTTGCAATTCCGGATGATGCAATTATATCTAGCGATATAGGAAATAACTGCGCTATTGGAAATGCTTATCCAACATTTGAAAAAGGGAGAAAATATTTAGCACCAGGTTTGTTCGGTCCTTGCGGTTATGGATTTCCGTCAATTTTAGGAGCTAAAATTGGCTGTCCAAATACACCTGTGATAGGTTTTGCAGGAGATGGTGCATTTGGAATAAGTATGAATGAAATGAGTTCATGTGCGAGAAAAGAATGGCCAGCAATCACTATGGTAATTTTTAGAAACTACCAATGGGGTGCAGAAAAAAGAAATTCCATACTTTGGTTTGATGATAATTTTATTGGAACAGAACTAGATCCTGAATTAAGCTATTCAAAAGTTGCAATCGCTTGTGGTTTAAAAGGTGTAACAGTAAAAACGATGGAAGAAACTACTAAAGCGATCAAGCAATCATGTGAGGATCAAAAAAAAGGAATTACAACTTTTATAGAAGTTATTTTAAATCAAGAATTAGGCGAACCATTTAGAAGAGATGCAATGAAAAAACCAGTTAAAGTCGCAGGTATTAAAAAAGAAGATATGGAACATCAAAAATCCTTGATTTAACCGAAAAAACTTTTATGTCGGTTATAAACGACCAAACATGCGGTTGGATTAACAACATTCACCCAAGAACAAATATAAAAACACTATCAACAAACGAAAAATGTAATTATTTAATAATCGGAGCTGGTTTTACAGGTTTGTCAGCTGCTAGAAAATTAGGAACATTAACTCAAGGAAAAAAAATAATTATCGTTGACTCGCAGTTAGCTGGAGAGGGAGCGAGCAGTAGAAATTCTGGTTATCTAGTAGACACTACTCTTAACGATGGTTTTACTTCAAATAAAAATATTAATACTTATAGAGAAAAAGTTAAAATTTATGAGCATGGAATTAAAGCAGTAAAAAAATTTATTAAAGAATATCAAGTAGATTGCGATTGGAATGAGTGCGGAAAATATTTTGCCTCATCATCAATGAAAGATAGTAGAAAAGCAGAGGACTTCAGTAAGATTTTATCATCATTAAGTTATAATAACAGAATTTTATATGAGAAGGATTTGAAAAAAAAACTTGGAACAAATTTTTACAAAATTGCAGTCTATACTAATGGAGGCATCCTTTTAAATCCAGCAAAACTTATAAGAGCAATGATCGATACACTTCCAGATAGCGTAAAAATTTATGAGAATTCTCATCTAATAAAATGGAATAAAATAAATAAAAAAATTCATTGTATTTTTAAAAATAATACAATTGAAACTGATAATATTATTTTTTGTACTAACGGCTTTTTAAGTTCTCAAAAAGTTAAAACTAGGTACACATTTCCAATAACACTTACTGCAAGTATGACTAGACCTTTAAATCAAAATGAATTTAAATCTATAGGTGAACCGAAAGAGTGGGGAGTACTACCTATTAAACCTATGGGAGCAACCATAAGAATGACTAAGGATAGGAGAATTTTAATTAGAAATACTGCTGAGCTTAAAAATCCTTATTTTATGAACAATAAAGATTTGAAAAATAGAATTAAATTACATCAAATAGGTTTAAAAAAAAGATTCCCAAATATTTCAGACAACTTAATTGAGTCGAGTTGGTCAGGAGTTGTTTGCAGAAGTGGAAATAGTTCTCAAGTTTTTGACAAAATTGATGATAATATTTACGTAGCTGGCTGTTATAATGGATCAGGGATTGGAGTTGGAACTTTATTTGGAGAGCAAATAGCTTTAATGATTTTAAACCAAGATACCCAAGAAATATCATCAATAAAAAGGATAAAAAAACCAAATTGGTTACCACCTCAGCCTTTTTTAAATATAGGAATATATTTAAGATTATTTTATGAAAGATTTAAAGCAAGAAATGAAATATGATTTAAAAATATGTCAAATAATTTTAAAATGATAGCCTTAGTAATATTTGGAATAGTTTTGCTTTTTATATTTAAAGACCAATATAAGAGTCATAATCTTAAAAAAACCATCTCAGCGTGCATGTTAGCCCAAAAAAAAACCTCTAATGAATTAACTGCAGAGCAAGCAAAAATTTTATGTGAAAAAGAGATTAATAAAATGGTTAATAACTCGAAATCGAATTATTAAATTTATAAAGTTACCAAATCAAGTTTTTGTTTTCCAAGTCTTTCGTTACCATTTTCTGTAACTAAATATGTTTCACCCAAGTTCATTGCTAATTGATTAACAGAGTCCATTAATATCATGTGCATAAAAAAAACATTACCTGGCTTTACTACGTATGGATTTTCAGTATATAGCATTGGCCAATCCATCCAATTTGGTGAAAAAGTTGCCCCCAAAGAATATCCACAGGCATTCATTCTTGCTTTATTATATCCTAAATCATCAAATGTTTTTGCGTGAATATTAAAAACTTCTCCTACGGAATTTCCTGGTATTAATTTTTTTTCACAATTTGTTAAAGCCTCAATGCATGCATCATACATTTTGATTTGTTTAGGGTTAGATTTTCCTATAATAATTGTTCTAAACATAGCGGAATGATAATGCTTATAAGTTCCAGCCCATTCAATACTTAACTGATCATTTTTAGATAGAATCCTTTTTTCTGCCTGATATCTACAAAGTAAAGCATTGTGACCAGAGCCTATTATAAACTCATTAGCAGGATAATCCCCGTCACCTTCAAAGATTACTCTTTGCATTTCTGCTAAAATTTTACTTTCGCTAACTCCAGCTTTTGCATGTTTCCAAACTTGATCTAAAGCTTTATCCGCAAGTTCTGCAGCTTTTCTTACATAAGTAATTTCCTCTTTTGATTTAGTAACTCTTAATTTTGTGATAAGAGTTGATTTGTCTTCTATTACACAATAGTTTTCTAGAGTTTCATTTAACTTTAAAGCGTTTTTTCCAGTTAATCCATAAGCTTCATACTCAATCCCTATTTTTTTGCCCTTGAGATTTAATTCATCTAAAATAATTTTAAGATCATTAGTTGGGTTAGATTTATCTTTATCAACCCAAATTCTTATATCTTCGATATTAGAGGTATTTTGTGCTTGTCTTAAATCTGGCGCTCTAGTTAATAATATCATATTTCCTTTTTGATCTAAAATTAGGGTTTGAAAAAAAACGTAGCCAAATGTGTCATAACCAGTTAACCAATACATAGATTCCTGTCTAAACATTAATAAAGCATCAATATTTTGTTCTTTCATTGAGGTTAAAACTTTAGATTTTCGTGATTTAAATTCCTCTTTTGAAAAATGAAGACTCATTAAACTATAATAACTTTTACTGTTCCAAGTTTATCTATATTTCCTATGTATAGACCTTTTCTGAGTATTGGAACAACGCCAATGGTTGAACCTGTAAATACATAAAAATCTTTATTCATTGTAATTTTATCTTTTTTTAACTTTTTTAACACAAAAGTAAGTGAGTTAAGGGGGTTGGTATAAACAGTATTAGTATTTCCGTTTACATTTTGTTTAATTTTTTTATTTTGAATATTCGTTTTTAAATTACCTATATTTATTTTCTTAAATTTTTTTTTATGACCAATCAAAAACTTTACATTAGCTCCAAAATCACTACATAAATCACCAAAAGAAGTTATTCCTTTTTTTCTTTGTCTATATCCCACGACTTCAATGCAAGGTGCCATATGAGAAATGAATCTGGTTATATTTTGTTTTATTATTTTACCTTCATAACTAAAAAAATTTTTTTTAATTAAATAACAAACTTCTAATTCAATTCCTAAGATCGATTTATTAATTTTAACTTTTTTTCCGCTTTTAATAAAATTTCTTTTAAATATGGATGCATAAAAAGGTTCTTTTTCTTTTAATTTTTTTATTACTGGAATCGCAGTTCCTCCAGCTTTAAATCCAATAATTGGTTCTTTTATTTTATTTTCACATAATTTTCTAAATCTATCTGCATTATTTAATTTTTTTGTAAGTTTTTTTGGTAGAGGTGCAATTGTTTTATTTTTTAAAAAGGCTTCAACTATTTTATCAGATAGTTTTTCTTGTTGGCTTTTTTTCATGATTTTATATCTAATACACTAGCAGGATCCAGTCTTGTGCCAAACCAATTTAATCTAATATCTAAATGTGGGCCAGTAGATCGACCACTTGATCCTACAGTACCTATTATATCTCCTTGTTTTACAATATCGTTTTTATCTACAAATATTTGATCTAAATGCATATATAAAGTTGAAATTCCATGACCATGATCAAAAATTAAAGTTGCACCAGTAAAATACAAATCATTTTCAGCAAGAGTAACGACACCATCAGCCATAGCTTTTATAGGCGTTCCAAGATCTCCAGCAAAATCAATTCCATAATGGGGCCAACGTGGTTTACCGTTTAAAATTCTTTGACTTCCATATATACCAGTGATTATTGCATTATCGAGAGGTAAAATAAATTTATTCTTGAAAAAATCTAAATCGGAATTTATTTCTCTAGCATTTGCAATTAATTTATTTTCTTTTTTTATTCTTTCATAAACTTCTTCTGGTGGTGTCACTTTCTTTTCTTCTAGGCCGTCGATTCTTTGAATATTATATTTTCTTTTTTGAACTTTTTTGACAAATTTTTCAGTTACACCATTTTTTTTAACTTCAATTATAACGTCGTATTTTCTGTCTCTATCTAAACCAAATGCAAAAAAACCATCTTTAGATACCTTTATTTTTTTTTTATCTATTATAATTTTTGAGCCTGGATCAGTTTTACCGACTATAAAGTGTCCTTGAATAAATTTTCCATTAAATTCAATAGCATGCAACTGAAAAGTTAAAAAAAATAATATAATTGAATATTTAATTATTTTGCTGTCCATCCACCGTCTACTAATATAGAAGTGCCATGTATCATCGATGAAGCATCTGAGGCAAGAAAAACGACTGTGGATGCAATCTCTGACATTTCAGCAAATCTTCCTAAAGGAATATTGTTTAATGTTTCTTTTTTAAATTTTTTGTTTTTAAGAAATTTTTTTGTCATTGGCGTAACTACAAAAGTTGGAGCTACAGTATTTACTCTAATATTATATTTTGCTAAATCAATTGCCATTCCTCTCGTTAATCCTTCTAATCCCCATTTATTCATATTGTAAACACTTCTTATTGGACCACCAACATGACCCATTTGTGATGACATATTAATAATTGAAGCTCCTATTTTTTTACGATTTTTTAATTTCATCATTTTTAAAGCGCATAATTGAGCTATATTAAAAGCTGCTATAGTATTTATCTTAACTAAGTACTCCATATTTTTCGTTTTAACTTTTGTAAAATGCTCAGGAATATTATTTCCTGCATTATTTACCAATATATCTATTCTTACTTGCTTATTAATGATTGATTTTATTTCGTTATAATTAGTGACATCACAGACATAAGATTTGCATTTAACCCTAAATTTTTTAATAATTTTTGCAACAGAGTCTAAGTCTTTTTTAGTTCTGCTTATTATTATTAAATTAGAACCTGCTTCTGCCAAGGCTATAGCACATGCTTTTCCTAAACCTTTTCCAGCTCCTGTTACTAAAGCGTATTTATTTTTAAGATTATATTTTTTTAAATACATTTTTTTATATAAATAATTTTATGTCAGTATAGATCAATTCAATAGCTACAGCTAGTATTGCAAGTAAACCCAACCAGCCGATCCATGAATATTTTTTTATCCAACCAGAAATTAAAGTTGCAGCCGTTGCCATTAAAACTATTGATAAAACTAATCCAAATATCAATAACCAGTAGTGATCTTTTGCAGCTCCTGCTACTCCTAAAACGTTATCTAGGCTCATCGTGAAATCTGCAATTAATACGGTCCAAATTGCTTTTAAAAAACTTGAATTATTAACTTTAAAATTTTCTTTGTCAGAGGATGATTTTTTTATAACGTCTGTATAAAGTTTATAGCAAATATAAAGTAGGGCTAAACCTCCAATTAATCTTAGTCCTGTTATTTGAAGCAAATAAGCAGTCAACAAAGTCAATATTATTCTTAATATTACTGCAGCTCCAATTCCCCAAAAAATAATTTTTTTTCTCTCTTCAGGTGGAAATTGCGATGCAACCATCCCAATTATAATTGCATTATCTCCTGCTAGAACTAAATCAATCAATACTATTTGAGAAAAAATTATTATTTGTTCATTCATTATTATGTGTTTCCTAATATCATGTCTGATGCTTTTTCAGCAATCATTATTGTTGGTGCATTTGTATTACCAGATGTAATATTTGGCATTATAGAAGCATCTACTACTCTGAGATTTTCAATACCGTGTACTTTGAGTCGGTCATTAACTACAGCATTTTCATCTTGTCCCATTTTACAAGTCCCAACTGGATGAAAAATCGTTTGTGTATAATCACTACCTGCTTTAACTAATTCTTCATCATCTTGAATATGAATACCTGGTCTGTATTCTTCGGTTTCATATTTTTTAAAAGTTTCTGTCTCAAGCATTATTTTTCTCACGAGTTTCAGACCTTGTGCTGCCACACGTCTATCATCTTCAGTTGAAAGATAGTTCATTTTGATTTTTGGATAAACTCTGGAATCTTTACTTACAATATTTATCTCACCTCTACTTGTGGGTCTGATATTTGCGACAGTAGGAGTTATTCCATCAAAGTCATGTAGTTTTGATGCACCCAAAATATCAGTGCTAATTGGCTGAACATGAAATTGTAAATTAGGAGTTTCTCTTGATGAATCACTTTTAGCAAATCCACATACTTGACTAGCTCCCATGGTCATTGGACCACTTTGATTAAATAAATATTCTAATCCTATGGTTATATTTCCTAGCAAACTATTAATTTTTCTATTTAAAGATTTAAGGTTTTTGACTTTGTAAACAGGTCTAAACATTAAATGATCTTGCAAATTTTTTCCTACACCATTCAATTCGTTAATTATATCAACTCCATTTTTTTTTAGTTTATTGCTACTTCCAATACCAGATACTTGCAAAATATGTGGTGATCCGATCGATCCAGCAGATAATATTATTTCTTTATTAGCTTTAACCGTAACCAATTCATTTCCAATATAATAGTTTAAACTAACTGCTTTTTTATTTTCGAAATTTATTTTTTGAACGTGTGCATTTACTGTTATTTTTAAATTTTTTCTATTTTTAACAGGGTTTAAATATCCTTTTGCAGCACTACATCTTAATTTTAATCCAATTCGACTATGTGTAGTTGTAAATTGGTAATATCCAATACCAAAATTATCACCTTTATTAAAATCTATTACTTTAGGTATACCTTTTTCTTCAGCTGCATTAATAAATTCTTCTAACATTTTTAGTTTGATTTTTTTATTAGCAACCATAATTGGTCCACTATCACTATGAAATTCATCTTTGCCTAATTCATTATTCTCAGATTTTATAAAATAAGGAAGAACATCATCCCATCCCCAACCTTTATTTCCTTGTTGTTGCCAATTATCATAATCATTACTTTGACCTCTTATCCAAAGAAGACCGTTAATTGATGAACTTCCACCCAAAGTTTTTCCTCTAGGATATCTAATAGATCTATTATTCATTGTTTCATCTTTTTCTGTATGAAAACACCAGTCTACTTTAGGATTGTGCATTGTTTTGTAATAACCAACTGGAATGTGAATCCATGGATAGTTATCTTTGCCGCCTGCTTCTAACAATAAAACTTTATTTTTAGAATTAGATGACAAGCGATTTGCTAGAACACATCCTGCTGATCCAGCCCCTATTATTATATAATCAAAGTTTTCCATCTATGGTTGATAAATGATTTATATTTTTATTAAATAATTAACATTAAATTGTTTTTTACACTTATATTTTCATATTGTCACTTGTATCAGCTTTATTTTTCTGATTGGATGCGACCGTTAAATTTAACTTATAAAAGGATAATATAATGAAAAAAATCATTTCAATGTTGTTTGGTGTGGTCCTAGTTGCTTCTTTTGCTTCTAGTGCTTATGCTAAAACATTAAAGTGTCAGACAGTACTTAACACTAAGGCTGATGAAGTTAAAATGTTAAAAGACTTTACTGATACAGTAACAACACTAACTGATGGTTCTTTAAAATTTGAAATTTTACCAGCAGGAGCTGTTGTTGGAGTTAAAGAAACTTTAGATGCAGTTGATAAAGGACTTATTGACTGTGGTTTCGCTTGGACACACTATTGGTCAGGCGATCATCCAGCAGCTATGCTATTCGGTTCGCCAGTAGCAGGTGGTGGAGTTGGTATCGATAACTTAGCTTTCCTATCATGGTTTCAGTATGGTGGAGGTAAAGAGTTATACGACCAATTATGGAAAGAAATGGGAAGAGACATAAAAGGATTTATGCTTCAACCAGTTGGCCCAGAAGCTTTAGGTTGGTTTCCAAAACCAATTAAAAATATGGCTGATTTTAGAAAATATAAATTCAGAACTCCTCCAGGAATTCCAGGTCAAACATATAAAGATATTGGAATTGCATCTGTTGCAATGGGTGGTGGAGATATTTTACCAGCATTAGAAGCAGGTACAATTGATGCAGCAGAATGGTGTTGCCCTAAACCAGATTTAACATTTGGTTTCCAAAAAGTTTTAAAACATTACTATCTACAAGGACTTCACCAAGTAGTAGTTAATGCTGACTTTTATATTACTGGAAAAACATACGATGCTATGAGCGCTCATGAGAAAAAATCTCTTGAAGTAGCAGCAAATGCTTCATTAGCAAAATCTTTAAGCTACAGAATCTATGAAAATGGAAAAGCTTTAAGAGAGTTAACTACTAAGCATGGAGTTATTTTAGAAGATACTCCTACTGACTATTTCACAGAGTATATGGCTGCAGCGAAGGCAACTTTAAACAAAAATGCTGAGAAAAATGCATTTTTCAAAAAAGTTTATGACTCTATGAAAGAGTTTGCAGATGTTGCTGTACCTTTCTGGGCTGGTGCTCAAATGTCAAATGCTAAGCTAGGAATGGCTCACGCAGCGACATTAAAGTAATCAGTAATTAATCTTGATTTAATTAGAGCGGACTTTTACAGTCCGCTCTAGTTTTTTGTAACAAAAAATTTTATGTCAGACGAACCATCAAAATTAGATATCTCAGATGAAATGATAGCCGAAAGGCGAGGTGGTTCTGATAAGATGCCAGATGATATGCCATCTTGGATGGCTAAATCTATAGTAAAAATTGATAAGTTTAGCAAACATGTAGGGAGTGTTGTCTGTTGGATATTAATGCCATTAATATTCGCAATGACATACGAAGTGCTTGCAAGAAAATTATTTTTAGCACCAACTATTTGGGCCTACGACATAAGTCGATTTCTTTATGGAGCTTTATTTATGTTAGGTGCAGGTTATGCTCTTTCTAAAGGGGTTCATATAAGAGCAGATTTTTTATATAGAAATTTTAAAACCAAAACTCAAGGTTTAATAGATTTTTGGTTATATATTTTATTTTATTTTCCGGGCTTAATAGTTTTTTTATATATGACTATAGGATTTGTTGAGGAGTCTATAAGAAGAGGTGAGCGAGGAATGGATACTACATGGATGCCATACATGTGGCCAATCAAAACATGTCTTTTAATAGGAATAATATTTTTACTTATCCAAGGTTTTTCTGAATTATTAAAAAGTTATTGGGCTGCTAAAAAAGGTGAATGGCCTGGAGGAAAAAAATGATTGCAGAATTTATAGACCCAGCAATTTTAGGATTTATTTTAGTTGGAGTAATGCTTTTTGCAATCTTTGTAGGATTTCCAATTTCATTTACTCTAATTTTTCTTGGTTTTGTTTTTGGATATCTAGGATTTGGAAAATTAGTTTTTTATTTGATGACACTCCAATTTTCTATGGTTATGACTGAACAGACTCTCGCAGCCGTTCCGCTCTTTGTCTTCATGGGAATTATGATGGAACAGGCTGGATTAATGGAAAGATTATTTTCTGCATTTCAATTAATGTTATCTAAAGTTAGAGGATCTTTATATTACGCGGTTTTATTTGTTTCTGTGATTTTTGCAGCGGCTACAGGAATTGTTGGAGCTTCTGTGACCATTCTTGGAATAATGGCTGCTAAATCTATGAATAGATCTGGTTATGATGTCAAACTTGCAGCAGGTACAATTACTGCAGGAGGAACATTAGGAATTTTAATACCGCCAAGCATTATGTTAGTAGTAATGGGTCCAATTATGGAAATACCAGTCATTGATTTATTTGCAGCAGCAATTTTACCCGGAATATTACTTGCGTCTCTATACGCAGCTTACACCACAATAAGATGTATGATTAATCCTAAATTAGGACCAGTATTACCTGAAGATATGAGAGCAACAAGCATGAAAGAAGTTTGGATTGAGTTTTTTCTTGGATTAGTGCCACCGGCAGCTTTAGTTTTCGCAGCACTTGGAAGTATTTTGTTTGGATTTGCAACACCTACAGAGGCAGCTGGATGTGGAGCAATGGGAGCTTTGCTTTTATCTTTAGCATATAAAAAATTAAGTTGGACAAAATTACAAGAAGCTTTAGTTAAAACTCTTGAAATCACAGCTTTAATAATGGTTTTAGTGGCTGCTTCAAATTTCTTCGGAGCTGTGTTTGCTAGGCTTGGAACCCCGACTTTGTTAACCGAGTTTTTATTAAGCTTAGAAATGAATAAATATTTAATTCTTGCAATGATAATGGTAATGATCTTTCTTTTAGGTTGGCCTTTAGAATGGGTACCTATTGTAATGATTATTGTTCCAATAATTTTACCTTTAGTTGAAGCTTTAGGGTTTAATTTAACATGGTTTGCTATACTTGTAGCTGTTAATCTCCAGACAGCCTGGCTCTCACCACCGGTAGCTCTATCAGCTTATTTTTTAAAAGGTGTAGTTCCAGAATGGGATTTAAAAGATATTTATCTTGGAATGATGCAATTTATGGTTCTTCAAGTCATTGGTTTAATTATAATTATAGTTTTTCCTAAAATTGTGTTGTGGTTGCCTACGATGCTGTATGGACAGTAGATTTTATTAGTTTAATATAAAAACTGTGATTCAGGATAAAGGCAAAATTAAACTTACGAACTGGGAGATTGTTTCAGTAAATCCTAATGATAAATTGTGGGACTGGAAAGATCTTTTTTGTTTTTGGGGAGTTAGCATTCAAAGTATAATTGGTTTTTCACTTATCACTTCACTATATCTTGCTTATGATCTAAATTTTTTAATTGTATTAATAAGTTGTCTATTAGGTTCTTTTTTAGTTTATATATTTGCAAGCTTAATTGGGAAACCTTCTCAGCTACATGGTATTCCATTTCCGGTTTTTCTAAGAATTTCTATGGGAGTTAATGGTGCAAGATATGTAGCCTTGTTCAGAGGAGCCGTTGGAATATTTATGTTTGGTATACAAACATATTTTTTATCTAAATCTATTGGTTATTTAATTAGAATATCCCTGCATGTCTTTGACAATACTTTTTTGGATCAGGATTTATTCTTTATATTTTTTTTACAGATGAATATTGTAGATTGGTTTTCTCTTATAATTGCAGTTACCTTTCAATTTTTTTTATTCACTAACGGACATTCCTTTAACAAATTATTTATAAATTTTTCAGCAATTTTTATTTATTTGGGTTTACTTTTATTTTTATCAGTTATAGTTTCAGGATACTCAAATGAATTATTTGAATCATTTGAAAATACTTTAGTCTTTGAAAATATTTTTTATAAAGAAAATATAATTCCGATATTAACAATTACAGGAACAATATTTGCATATTTTTCAATTCTAATTGTAAATTTTGGTGATTTTTCAAGATATGTTATGAATAAAAAAGAATTAAATAAAGGTAATTTAAGTCTTTTGCTAAATTTAATTATTTTTTCAATATTTTCTGTTTTAATTGTGCTGGGAGCAGATATTATTTTAGAAAAAAATTCAATAAATATAGAGAGAATTTTAACTAATCCTACTGATATCATTGGAAAATTTGATAATATTTCTTTAAGTGTCGTAGCGTTATTTTTTATCTTATTAGCATCTGCTTCTACAAATTTAATAGCAAATTATGTGCCCACACAAAATACTTTATTAAATTTTTTACCAAACAGATTGAATCTTAAAAGCTCAGGTATTGTAATTGCATTATTGGCATTTTTAATCGCTTCTTTCTGGCAATCTTTATTAAGTCAAATAGGAATTTTATCATTTATAGACACTGCCGCTTCTTTGTTTGGACCAATATTTGGGATAGTAATTACAGACTATTATTTTTTAAAAAAAGGTAAAATTGTTAATAAAGATATTTTTTCTTCTTTGAGTCATAGCACTTACTATTATTCAGGAGGGTGGCATATAAAAGCAATATATGCTTTGTTTATTGGATTTATTTTTTCTTCATCAACCATTTGGAATGCGAATTTAAGTTTTTTACAATCTTACTCCTGGTTAGTTGGAGCGTTAATCTCTTCAGTTGTTTACTATTTACTGGCAAATCGTTAGCATAGATATGAATAAATTTGATTTTAGAAACAAAACAGCAGTAATTACTGGAGGAGCACAAGGATTTGGATTTGATATCGCAAAAAAATTTTTAAATTTTGGTGCAAAAGTTATAATTTGGGATGTTAATAAAAAAGAATTAAAAAAAGCAGCACAAAAAATAAATCATTCAAAATTATCTTTTGATATAGTTGATGTTTCGGATTTTAAAAAAGTTAAAAAAGCTACAGATAAGATTACTAAACTTTCTAAAATAGATATACTAGTAAATAATGCTGGTATAACCGGACCAACCGCTAAACTGTGGAAGTACTCATCAAATGATTGGAATAAAGTTTTAGATATAAATTTAAATGGAACCTTCAATTGTTGCAAAGCAATAGTTCCTTTTATGATTAAAAGTAATTATGGCAGAATAGTCAATATAGCTTCTGTATCTGGAAAAGATGGTAATGCTAATGCAAGCGCTTATAGTTCGGCAAAGGCTGCAGTAATAGCTTTAACAAAAGCCCTAGGAAAAGAATTAGCAGATAAAAATATTTCAATAAACGCTGTTACCCCATCTACTGCTAGAACTAAAATTTTAAACCAAATGTCAAAAAAACACGTAAAATTTATGTTATCAAAAGTACCAAGAGGCAGACTTCTAGAGGTCGAAGAAATGTCATCTCTAGTTTGTTGGCTTTCTTCTGAAGAAAACTCTTTTTCTACTGCTGCTATCTTTGATATTAGCGGCGGAAGATCTACTTACTAGGTTTTGCTTTAGGCAAAATAATTGGGCTTTTGCCAAATTTAAATTCTTTTGACATTACTGGAGCTAAGATAATTACTGACCAATAAATAAGCAGTATAAAGATAGCTGAA
Source organism: uncultured Pelagibacteraceae bacterium (assembly GCA_902552985.1). Lineage (GTDB taxonomy): Bacteria > Pseudomonadota > Alphaproteobacteria > Pelagibacterales > Pelagibacteraceae > Pelagibacter. The sequence goes on along the minus strand of CACDII010000006.1, from coordinate 21,564 downwards.
ATTTTCAAAGCTTTTCTCCATTTTTAATACAGTTTTCTTTGCTTATTTTACTTTCAAAAGTTGTTAGATTTTTTTTGTCAACTATCCATATCATAGACTTTTCATAAGTATTATCGTATGCCAATTTTGTACATTTCTTACCAAATTTGACCGAATGAGAGGTACAGTTTGTTAAAAAAATTAAAGTTAAAAATATAATTATTGATTTCATATCTTATTACATAGAATTTAAATTTGTATTTTGATTGTTTAAAAATTGTCTAAAATTTGATTTTAAATAATTTATTGAAAATGATTTAAGATAGTTTATACGAACACAATGATAAAAAGAATTTTACCACTAATATTGACTATCTTTTACTTTCAAAATTCATTTTCTAATGAAATTTTAAAAGTATTTGAGTTTAACGATGATGAATTTAAAAAATTAGAAGTGCGAAAGATTAAAAAAAAGACTACTTATACCTTAGGATCTAATGATAAAGGCAATTTTTTAAAAGCAGAAGCCCAAGGAGTTGCATCAGGACTTGGAAAAGAATTAAAAATCAACTTAAATAAAACCCCTTACATTAACATTACATGGAAAGTTGAAGAAGATTTATCTGGAATAGAAGAAAATAGTAAAAAAGGACATGACTATGCTGCAAGAGTATTTGTCATAAAAAAAACTGGAGCGACAGCTTTATCTAATAGAGCTATCAATTATGTCTTTTCTAGCAACAAAAGTGTTGGAGAAAATTGGCCAAGTCCATTTACAAAAAAATCGATTGATTATGTTTTATCTACTACAAAAAAAAATAAGAATGAATGGGTAACTGTAAAAGCAAATGTTAAAGAGGATTTTAAAACCTTACACGGATTAGATGTCCATGAATTAAATGGAGTAGCCATAATGACAGATACTGATAATTCAAAGCTTAAGGCTGTTTCTTATTATCAAAATATTTATTTTTCTTCAGAATAATTATTAATTCAGATATTTTTTCAAATTCATGCTAATAAAAGATAAAACTATAGCAGCAATAACATCTTCAATTGGTGATGCTGTTGGATAGCCAAAATTCCAAAGAATTATTCCTATTAGCCATATAATATATATTTTCATAAAATTTTATTTATGATTTGTATAAAATTAATTAGTATTTTGATATAATTTATTTATGAGCAAACAATTTTCTCATCAAATTAAAGTGTACTACGAAGATACGGATAGTGGTGGTGTAGTATATTACGCAAATTATTTAAAATTTTTAGAAAGAGCCAGATCTGAAGCAATCTATGAATTAGGTTTATCAAACAAAGAATTATTAAAAAAATATGGTATTCTTATTATAGTTAAATCATGCAATATTAACTATAAAAAATCAGCCAAGTTTGAGGACAAGTTAAATATATTTTCATCAATTCAATCCATTACAAAGACTTCTTTCGTAATGAAACAAACTATAAAAAGAAAAGAGGAGATTATTGCTGAGTCTGAGATTCATCTTGTAACAGTTAATAAAGAGGGGAAACCAACTAAAATTCCAGATATTTTAGAGTCCGCTTTCAAAAAATATATTTCTTAAATTAATTTTAAAACTTTTTTAAACAATAAAGTCATTTTTTTTTCGTTAATCCGGCCTGTGTTCACGTTCCTAGGACTTGGATGATAACAACCAACTAAAAGAATATTATTTGGCAAATTATAAATTAAACTATGACCAAACTTGACTTTTTTTGAAAAATTATGATTTATTTTGTAAAAATCTATACATGCATCAAAAGCAATTTTACCTAATGCAACTACGACTTTCAGGTTTTTTAAAAGATTTATTTCCTGCTTAAAAAAATTAAAGCAACTATATAGTTCTTTTTTTAAGGGTTTATCTCCTGGTGGAACACATTTTAATGCAGTAGTTATAAAAGCATTATTTAATTTCAAACCATCATTTACATGTTCGGAGTTACTCTGATTTGATATTTTTGCTTTATATAAGCATTTATATAAAAAATCAGAAGATTTATCACCTGTAAATACCCTTCCTGTTCTTGTTCCACCATGTGCAGCTGGAGCAAGCCCTACGAAAAGAATCTTTCCATTGATATCTCCAAAACCGGTTATCGGTTTTCCCCAATATTTTTGGTTTTCATACATTTTCCTTTTTTTTAATGATATTTTTTTTCTAAAATTCACAAGCCTTTTACAATTATTACATTTAATAATTTTTTTATTTAATTTTTCTAAATTTTTTTTCATCAAACTTAAATTTATATAAAATTTTTTATTTTAAGCTCTTTTTTTTGAATAATGAAATACCATTATTTACTTTGTGACTGTAAGATTCTCTAAAACTCTCTAATTGCCAACCATTAAGTCTTTTTTCTATTAGTTTTAGATTTTCAGATTTCCATAGATCAGTAGTTTCTGGATTTTTCCATTTGGCCTTTTCTTCGTCGCTGCGGCCACATCCATAACAATAACCAGTTAAGGGATCAGTTTTACATATGCTAATACAAGGTGAAACAATCATATTACAATCTATATAAGTAATTTATAAAAAAATATCTATTATTTTGTTATTATTCTCGTTGGAAAAATTAAATCAATAATATATAAAACTGCTTAATTAATGGGCGAGTGGCGGAATTGGTAGACGCGTTGGTCTTAGGAACCAATATGGCAACATGTGAAGGTTCGAGTCCTTTCTCGCCTACCACTAAAAATTATGAAAGTTACAATTCAAAATAAAAAAGGTTTAAGCAAAGATTTAAAAATATTTGTCGATAAAAAAACAATAGCTTCATATATGGACGAGAAGTATTTAGAAGTAGGCAAAACTATTGTTTTAAAAGGTTTTAGACCAGGCAAAGTTCCAAAAGATGTTTTGAAAAGACAATTTGGTAAAGAAATTTTTGGCGATGTTTTAGATAAAGTTTTAAAAGACACAAGTAGTAAAGCCTTGGAGGAGAATAAAATAAAACCTGCTGGCCAACCTAAGATAGATCTAAAAACTTATGGGGAGGGTAAAGATCTTGAATATATAATTTCTGTAACCGAATTACCAAAAGTTGAAATCAAAGCTATAGAGAATATTAAATTTGATAGTTATACAGTAAAAATTGATTCATTAGAAACAGATAAAAGAATTAAAGAAATAGCAAAAAATCAAAAAAACTTTGTTGAAGTAGACCCGTCTAAAGTTGCAAATGAAGGAGATTTAGTTGTATTTGATTATAAAGCTACAGTTGATGGAAAAGAATTTAAAGGCTCAGAAGGAAAAAACACTCAATTAGAACTTGGAAAAGATTTGTTTATAAAAGGTTTTGATAAGCAATTATTAAAAAGCAAGAAAGATGAAGTGGTAAATGTTAAAGTAATATTACCAGAAAATTTTCCTGAAAAAGAACTTAGAAAAAAAGAAGCAAAATTTGCATGTAAAATTACAGCAGTTAAAAAACCTAAAGAAGTTAAGATCGATGATGATTTTGCTAAAACACTGGGGGCAAAAGATTTAAATGATTTAAAATCTTTAATTTCGAAACAAATTAATGAGGAATATAAAAACTCATTAGATATGCTATCAAAAAACCAAATTCTTAAAGAAATAGAAAAGTTTAAGGTTGATGAAATTCCAGAAAATTTAGTTGAAGAAGAAATTAAAATTTTAACACAAAGCATGAATGCTGAAGAGGCGAAAAAAAATAGATATAATTTCGAAGAGAAGGCAAAAAAAAGAATTAAAGTAGGTTTAATTTTAAATGAATTTGGTGAAAAAAATAATATTAAAGTTGAAGAGTCAGAGCTTCAACAGGAAGTTCAAAAACAACTAAAAATGATGCCCGGTCAAGAAAAAATGGTTATGGAATTTTACCAAAAAAACCCATCAGCTCTTGCAAGTTTAAGAGGTACTATTTATGAAGAAAAAATAATTAATTTAATTAAAACCAAAGCTAAAGCTAATACTAAGGAGATTACTAAAGAAGAAGCTGAAAAAATTTTAAAATCTTCTCACGATCATGCACATGATCATTCACACGATCATACGAAAAGTGAAAAAACCGACAATTCCAAATTAAAAAAAACAAAAAACCCTAAATCAGGGGCTCCAAAACAAAAAAAAACAAAAAAAGTTAGCAAAAAGTAATCTCAAGTTGTATAAGTTGAATGATTCGATTTATGACAACAAAAATATCAGAACATATGAATAATTTAATTCCTATGGTTGTAGAACAATCTAATAGGGGTGAAAGAGCTTATGATATTTATTCAAGGCTTTTAAAAGAAAGAATTATTTTTGTTGTTGGCCCCATTAACGATAATGTAGCTTCCTTAGTTACTGCTCAACTATTATTTTTAGAGTCTGAGAATTCAAAAAAAGAAATTTTTATGTATATTAATAGTCCTGGTGGGTTAGTTACAGCAGGTTTAGGAATTTACGACACTATGCAATATGTTAAACCAGATGTTTCTACATTGTGCATTGGTCAAGCTGCTTCAATGGGTTCTTTTCTTCTTGCTGCTGGACAAAAGGGAAAAAGATTTTCTTTGCCAAATTCTAGAATTATGGTTCATCAACCGTCAGCGGGGTTTCAAGGCCAAGCAACAGATATTGAAATTCATGCTAATGAAGTTTTGTCATTAAAAAAACGTCTTAATGAAATTTATTCTAAACATACTGGAAAATCTCCAGAGGATATTAAAAAAGCCCTAGAGAGAGATAATTTTATGACACCAAATACTGCAAAAGAATTTGGATTAATTGATAAAGTAGTAGAAAAAAGAATTTAATACACAAGATCTGGTGCAACCACAACTCATACTTGATAAGAACGAGTCTTTTGTAATAAAGTATCTTAATTGATTCGTTTAATAAAAAATTATGACAACAAATAATAAAAATATTCTTTACTGTTCATTTTGTGGAAAAAGCCAACACGAAGTTCGTAAATTAATTGCTGGACCAACTGTTTTTATTTGTGATGAATGTGTTGAGTTGTGCATGGATATCATTAAAGAAGAAAATAAAGACACATTAGTAAAACATCAAGACGGACTTCCGTCTCCGAAAGAAATTTGTTCAGTACTTGATGATTATGTTATTGGCCAACAACATGCTAAAAAAGTACTATCAGTTGCTGTACATAATCATTATAAAAGATTAAATTATGAAAATAAAACTTCCAAAAATGTTGAATTAGCTAAATCAAATATTTTATTAGTTGGTCCAACAGGTTGTGGAAAAACTTTATTAGCACAAACTTTAGCAAGAATTTTAGATGTGCCTTTTACAATGGCTGACGCTACAACATTAACTGAAGCTGGTTATGTTGGAGAAGATGTTGAAAATATTATTTTAAAATTACTTCAAGCTGCTGATTATAACGTTGAAAAAGCACAAAGAGGAATTGTTTATATTGATGAAGTAGATAAAATTAGTAGAAAATCTGAAAACCCATCTATTACAAGAGATGTATCTGGCGAAGGTGTACAACAAGCGTTGTTAAAAATTATGGAAGGAACTATTGCTAGCGTTCCTCCACAAGGTGGAAGAAAGCATCCACAACAAGAATTTTTACAAGTAGATACAACTAATATATTGTTTATTTGTGGAGGAGCTTTTGCAGGACTAGATAAAATTATTTCACAAAGAGATAAGGGAACATCAATTGGATTTGGCGCTGAGGTAAAAAATACTGAAGATAAAAAAACAGGCGAATGGATGAAAAAATTAGAGCCAGAAGATTTATTAAGATATGGGTTAATTCCTGAATTTATTGGAAGGTTACCAATGATAGCAACGCTTGAAGATTTAGACGAAAAATCATTAGTTAAAATTTTACAAGAACCTAAAAATTCTCTAATTAAACAATATCAAGAGCTATTTAAACTTGAAGGTGTAAAACTTTCATTCAAAGATAGTGCTGTCAAAGAAATTGCTACAAAAGCTATAAATAAAAAAACTGGTGCAAGAGGTTTAAGGTCAATATTAGAAAATATTTTGTTAAAAACTATGTATGATCTTCCAAGTCAAGATAATGTTGAGGAAGTAATTATAGACTCCAATACAGTTAAAGAACAGTCACAGCCTATAATTATTCATTCAAAAAACGCTAAGAGCAAGACAGATAAGAGCTCTGCTGCATAATAACTCTAATAAAATAAGAAATATCTATTGCAAAATTTGTTTTAATATCCATATTTAGCTAATGGATGTTAAAATTAATTTACCGTTACTACCCCTAAGGGATATTGTTGTTTTTCCTAGCATGGTAATTCCTCTTTTTGTAGGAAGAGATAAATCGATTTCTGCACTTAATGAGGTAATGAAAAAAGACAAAAAAATTATTTTAGTTACCCAAAAAAATGCTGAGGTAGATGATCCAAAAAAAACTGATATTTTTACCTATGGTTGCGAAGGCAGTATATTACAGCTACTCAAATTACCAGACGGAACCGTAAAAGTTCTTGTTGAAGGAATTAAAAGAGTAAAAATTTTAGATTTTATAGATAACGAAAAATTTATTACGTGTGATTTTTCCCATCAAAATGATGATCCTGCAGAAGAGGATTTATTACCATTGGCATTAGCTGCTGTAAGAAGATTAGAAAAATTAACTTCTGTAAATAAAAAAATTTCTTTAGAAGTTATAAATTCAATTAAAAAATTAAAAAGTCCTTCAAATATAGCTGACAATATAGCATCACATTTGAATGCAACAATTTCAGAGAAACAACAAATTTTTGAAACTCTTGATGTAAAAAAAAGGCTTAACATAATTATTAAAATTATGGAAAATGAAACAAGTATTATTGGTGTTGAAAAAAGAATTAGAGGTAGAGTTAAAACACAAATGGAAAAAACCCAAAGAGAATATTATTTAAATGAGCAACTTAAAGCTATTCAAAAGGAACTTGGAGAAATTGAGGATGGGAAAGATGAAACTTCAAATTTAAATAAAGCTATACTTAAAGCTAAAATGCCTAAGGAAGTTCAAAAGAAATGTATGAGTGAGTTAAAAAAATTAAAAAATATGAGTCCAATGTCAGCTGAAGCGACAGTTGTGAGAAATTATCTTGATTGGATGATAGACATTCCATGGTTTAAAAAAGACCAAGTGAATATTGATTTGAACAAAGCTCTAAAAACATTAGATGAAGATCATTTTGGTTTAGAAAAGGTTAAGGAAAGAATTGTTGAATTTTTAGCAGTTCAGAAAAGAATGGCAAAGATTAAAGGTCCAATATTATGCTTAGTAGGACCTCCAGGAGTTGGCAAAACTTCGTTAGGTAAATCCATAGCTAAAGCTACAAATAGACAATTTGTAAGAATGTCACTTGGTGGTGTTAGAGATGAGGCTGAAATTAGAGGTCACAGAAGAACTTATATAGGATCACTGCCTGGAAAAATAATTCAAATGATGAAAAAAGCTGGTAAAAAAAATCCGTTAATTTTACTTGATGAAATAGATAAAGTAGGAAATGATTACAGAGGTGATCCTTCCTCTGCGTTACTAGAAGCTTTAGATCCTGAACAGAACGCAACTTTTAATGATCACTATTTAGAAGTTGATTATGACCTTTCTGATGTAATGTTCGTTACAACTGCAAACACTCTTAATATTTTACCCCCTCTTTTGGATAGAATGGAAGTAATAAGAATTCCAGGTTACACGGAAGATGAAAAAATTAATATTTCAAATAAATTTTTACTACCGAAACAAGTTAAAGAAAATGGAATTAAAGAAGGTGAGTTTGAATTTTCTAAAGATACGATAAAAAATATTATTAGAAACTACACCAGAGAGTCTGGCGTGAGAAACCTAGAAAGAGAAATATCAAAAGTAGCAAGGAAGGTAGTTAAAAAAGTTGTTAATGGAGAAGAAAAAAAAGTTGTAGTAAATGAGGATAATCTTTCGGATTTTTTAGGTGTAAAAAGATTTAAATATGGAGAATTGGAAAATGAGGACAAAGTGGGCATAGTAACAGGCTTAGCTTGGACTGAATTTGGAGGAGAAATATTAAAAATTGAAACTGTGCATATGCCGGGTAAAGGAAAAATGCAAATTACTGGAAAATTAGGTGATGTTATGCAGGAGTCTGTAAAAGCTGCAAAATCATTTGTTAGATCTAAGAGTCTAGAATATGGAATTATTCCTCCACTCTTCGAAAAAAGAGATTTTCATATCCATGTTCCTGAGGGAGCAACACCTAAAGATGGACCGTCGGCTGGTATAGCAATGGTTACATCAATAGTCTCAGCTATAACAAATAATCCTGTAAATAGAGAAATTGCAATGACAGGTGAGGTAACTTTAACTGGACAAGTTTTACCTATAGGTGGTTTAAAAGAAAAATTGTTAGCTGCGCATAGAGCTGAAATCAAAAAAGTGATTATTCCAAAAGATAATGAAAAAGATCTAGTAGATATTCCGAAAAAAGTGAGAGAAGATATTAAAATTATTCCAGTAGACTCAGTAGATCAAGTAGTAAAACTTGCACTTAAAAATGAATTAAAAAGAGTTGAGTGGACTGAGGTTGAAAATATTTCTGGATCTGGGAAAGAAAAACCACAAGCAAGTGTACAGTAATTAACAATTTACTTTATCATAGCCCTGATGTAATAGTAGCTTGATTTTGGGCGGTTAGCTCAGTTGGTAGAGCATCTCGTTTACACCGAGGGGGTCAAAGGTTCGAGTCCTTTACTGCCCACCAAAATGGGGGTGTAGCTCAGTTGGTTAGAGCGATCGCCTGTCACGCGATAGGTCGCGGGTTCGAGTCCCGTCACTCCCGCCATTAAATTGATAATAATTCTCAATTTATTAATTTATATTTAAAATGCGGTATTAACATCACTTTCATTTGCTTGAAAAGCTTATATAAAAGTGAAGTATGATACTAGATTTTTTAAAAGACTATTTTTCTATTATTTTGTTTTTAATAATATCATTATCTTTAAGTATTGGTTTTATTTTAATGAACTTTTTATTATCTACAAATAAACCAGATCCTGAAAAATTATCTGCATATGAATGTGGATTTGAGCCTTTCGAAGATTCTAGAATGGAGTTTGATGTAAGGTTTTATTTAGTTGCTATTTTGTTTATAATTTTTGATTTAGAAATTGCGTTTTTATTCCCTTGGGCTATTTCATTAGGCAATATTGGTTTTATAGGTTTTTCTTCAATGATGATTTTTCTTTTCATTTTAACAGTAGGTTTTATTTACGAGTGGAAAAAAGGTGCACTAGATTGGGAATAAATAATGGATCTAAAGGAAAAAAAAATTCCGGAAGAATTTAAGCAATTAGCAAAAGACTTTAGTGATAATGGTTTTATCACAACATCTTTTGATAATTTAGTTAATTGGGCTAGAGCTGGTTCTTTACATTGGATGACTTTCGGTCTTGCATGCTGTGCTGTAGAAATGATGCAAACATCAATGCCAAGATACGATCTAGAAAGATTTGGTGCTGCCCCGAGAGGTTCCCCGAGACAATCAGATGTTATGATAGTAGCTGGTACTTTAACTAACAAAATGGCTCCAGCTTTAAGAAAAGTTTATGATCAAATGCCAGAACCAAGATATGTCATATCTATGGGTAGTTGTGCAAATGGTGGTGGTTATTATCATTATTCTTATTCTGTGGTCAGAGGATGTGATAGAATTGTGCCAGTTGATATTTATGTACCTGGGTGTCCACCTTCTGCAGAAGCATTATTATACGGAATTTTACAACTACAAAAAAAAATAAGAAACAAGGGTTCATTAGAAAGATAAATAATAGTGGATACATTAAAAAATTTAGAAAAAAAAATTAATTCTGAACTTACTACAAAAATTAATAGTTCAAGAACAGAATACAATCAACTATTTTTAAATATAGATAGTGAAGATTTGTTAGATGTAGTTTTGTTTTTAAAAACTAATAAAGATACAAAATTTAGACAGTTGATTGATATTACCGCAACAGATTATCCCGAAAAAGTAAAAAGATTTAAGATGACATATTTATTATTAAGTCACGAATTTAACCAAAGAATAATTATTAATTATTTAATACACGAAAATGAAATTGTACCAACTTTAACCAAAATTTTTCCATCATCAAATTGGATGGAAAGAGAAGTTTTTGACATGTATGGTGTCAAATTTAAAGATCATCCTGATTTGAGAAGAATACTAACTGATTATGGTTTTGAAGGACATCCACTTAGAAAAGATTTTCCTTTAACTGGACATAATGAAGTTCGTTATAGTGAAAATGAAAAAAAAGTTGTTTATGAAAATGTTAAACTTGAACAAAATTATAGAAATTTTGATTATGAGAGTCCTTGGGAAGGAACAAAATATATAAAAGAACAAACAACTAATAATGAAAAAAGAAAAGAAAAAACTAAATCTTAATTTCGGTCCTCAACATCCAGCAGCTCATGGTGTGTTAAGATTAATTTTAGAACTTGATGGTGAAATTGTTGAAAAAGCTGATCCTCATATAGGATTATTACACAGAGGCACCGAAAAACTAATTGAAAACAAAACATATATGCAGGCTGTCCCATATTTTGACAGATTGGATTATGTGGCACCAATGAACCAAGAACATGCTTTTGCTTTAGCTTTAGAAAAAATATTAAAAATTCAAGTACCTATTCGCGCACAATTTATAAGAGTTATGTTTAGTGAAATAGGAAGAATTTTAAGTCATATTTTAAATATAACCACACAAGCTTTAGATGTTGGTGCTTTAACTCCTTCTTTATGGGGATTTGAAGAAAGAGAAACATTAATGACTTTTTATGAAAGAGTTTCAGGATCAAGATTGCATGCTAATTATTTTAGAGCAGGTGGTGTTCACAAAGATTTACCAAGAGGACTTGAAGATGATATTTATAAATTTACAAAAAAATTCCCTAAAATTATAAATGATTTAGAAACTCTTTTAACTGACAACAGAATTTTTAAACAACGAAATGTAGATATAGGAATTGTTTCCAAGGAAGATGCATTGGATTATTCATTTTCTGGAGTCATGTTAAGAGGATCTGGAGTTCCGTGGGATCTAAGGAAATCACAACCTTATGACTGCTATGATCAAATGGAATTTAAGATTCCAATTGGAAAAAATGGTGATTGTTACGATCGTTATTTATGTAGAATTGAAGAAATGCAGGAAAGTGTAAAAATTATAAATCAATGTTTAGATAAAATGCCAAAAGGATTAATAAAAACTGATGATGGTAAAATTAGTCCTCCTCCAAAAGATGAAATCAAAGAGTCTATGGAAGCTTTAATTCATCATTTTAAGTTATTTAGTGAAGGATATCGTGTCGATAAAAGCGAAATCTATACAGCAGTTGAAGCTCCAAAAGGCGAGTTTGGTGTTTATTTAGTTTCTGATGGGTCTAATAAACCATACAAATGCAAAATTAGAGCTCCTGGTTTTTCACATTTACAAGCTATGGATTATCTAATTAAAGGACACATGCTAGCTGATGTTCCAGCTGTTCTAGGGTCCTTAGATATAGTTTTTGGAGAAATTGACAGATGAGTATTAAAAAAATATCAAAAGATCAACCAAAAGATTTTGTTTTTAGTGAAAAAAATTTAGAGTTAGCAGAAAAAATTTTAGCAAAATATCCAAAAGATAAAAAACAAAGTGGCGTTATGGCCTTACTTTATTTGACTCAACGTCAAAATGATAATTGGATACCGCTTGCTGCGATGAAATATATAGCTAAATTTTTAGAAATGCCTTACATAAAAGTTTTTGAAGTAGCTACATTTTATTCAATGTATAATCTAACTCCTGTAGGAAAACATTTTATACAAATTTGTACAACTACACCATGCATGCTGAGAGGTGCTTATAAATTAGTTGATATATGTAAAAGAAAAATATCCGATGACCAAAATATTTTATCAAAAGATAAAAGTTGTTCATGGACTGAAGTTGAGTGTTTAGGAGCATGTGTTAACGCTCCTATGATGCAAATTAACGACGACTATTATGAAGATTTAGATGAAAAAACAGCAGAGAAAATTATAGATCAAATATTGAATGGAATAAAACCAAAACCTGGTTCTTATAGAGGTCGTATTAATAGCGAACCAGAAAATAATAGACAAACATTAATGGATTTGAAAAATGCTTAACGATAAAGACAGAATATTTTTAAATTTATACAACGACAAAGGTTCAGATGTTGTTTCTGCTCAATCTAGAGGTGATTGGTCAAATACTAAAGAAATTTTTTCTAAGGGTAGAGATTGGATTATTAATGAAATAAAAACTTCAGAATTAAGAGGAAGGGGTGGAGCAGGTTTTCCAACTGGACTAAAATGGTCTTTTGCACCTAAAGAGCTTGGATCTAGACCGCATTATCTAGTCATTAATGCTGATGAATCCGAGCCAGGGACTTGTAAAGATAGAGATATTTTGAGATTTGAACCACATAAACTTATTGAAGGTTGTTTAATAGCTGCATATGCGGTTAATGCTCATAAATGTTATATATACATTAGAGGTGAATATTTTAACGAGGGTCAAAAACTTCAAAACGCTATTGATGAAGCATATCAAAAAAAATTAATTGGTAAAAATGCATCTAATACTGGTTGGGATTTAGATATTTTTATACATTATGGAGCAGGAGCATATATTTGCGGCGAAGAAACCGCATTATTAGAAAGTTTAGAAGGTAAAAAGGGATTACCAAGATTAAAACCACCTTTTCCAGCTTTAATAGGATTGTATGGCTGTCCAACAATTGTGAACAATGTTGAAACAATTGCTGTAGTACCTACAATTTTAAGAAGAGGAGCTAAATGGTTTTCATCATTGGGTAGCCCAAAAAATACTGGAACTAAAATTTTTTGCATCTCAGGAAATGTCAATAAACCTTGCAATGTTGAAGAAGAAATGGGTATTTCATTAAAGGACTTAATAGAAAAACATGCGGGCGGAGTAGTAGGAGGATGGGAAAATCTTAAAGCAGTTATTCCTGGTGGATCTTCAATGCCACTTTTGCCCAAAAATATATGCGAAACAATAAAAATGGATTTTGATTCATTGATAGAACAAAAAAGTGGATTAGGTACAGCAGGAGTAATTGTTATCAATAAAGATCAAGATATAGTTAAATGTATAGCAAGAATTGCACGATTTTATAAACATGAAAGTTGTGGACAATGTACACCTTGTCGTGAAGGTTCGGGGTGGATGTGGAGAATGTTAGAAAGAATGGCAAAAGGAGAAGCCTCAAGGGAAGAAGTTGATATGCTGATGGGTGTCACACAGCAAATAGAAGGACACACAATATGCGCTTTTGGTGAAGGTTCTGCTTGGCCAGTCCAGGGACTTTTAAGACATTTTAAAAAAGAAATAGTTAAAAAAAATAACTTTAAACCATTAATAAGTAAAAATAAAAATATACCTTATTTAGTAGACCAACATCTTTTGGAAAAAGAAAATGCTTAAATTAAAAGTTAATGAAATTGATATAGAAGTAGAAGAAGGCTTGACGGTGCTTCAAGCATGTGAACAAGCAGGAGTCGAAATACCAAGATTTTGTTATCACGAAAAGCTTTCTATAGCCGGCAATTGTAGAATGTGTCTTGTAGAAATAGAAAAATCTCCAAAACCCATTGCTTCATGCGCGATGCCAGCTACCGAAGGAATGAATATAAAAACAAACACATCCAAGGTAGAAAAAGCAAGAAAAGGTGTGATGGAGTTTTTATTAGCTAACCACCCTTTAGATTGCCCAGTTTGCGACCAAGGAGGCGAATGTGATTTGCAAGATCAATCAATGTTTTATGGAATAGACAAATCTAGATATAAAGAAAATAAGAGATATGTGCCTGAAAAATATATGGGTCCACTTATTAAAACTCAAATGACTCGATGCATACACTGCACAAGATGCATAAGGTTTGCCACCGAAGTTGCTGGAGTTCCTGAATTAGGAGCAATAGGTAGGGGAGAGGATATGCAAATAACTACTTATTTAGAAAAATCCATGGAGTCAGAATTGTCAGCTAATGTAATCGATTTATGTCCAGTTGGAGCACTAACTTCAAAACCATACGTTTTTGAAGCAAGGCCATGGGAACTTAAAAAAACAGAAACCATAGATGTAATGGATGCGGTAGGATCAAATATTAGAGTTGATACTTATGGATGGGAAGTAAAAAGAATTTTACCTAGAATAAATGAGGATATTAATGAAGAATGGATTTCAGATAAATCTCGTTATGCATGTGATGGGCTACAAAACCAAAGATTAGACATACCATATATTAAAAAGGATGGAATTTTTGAAAAAAGTTCTTGGGAAGAAGCTTATGAAATTATTTCCAAAAAAATTTATTCTACATCATCAGATGAAATAGCAGGCTTAACTGGAGATTTAACTAACATGGAAACTCTTTTTATAACAAAAGAATTTTTTTCTAAAACAATAAAATCTTCAAATTTAGACTCAAGAGCAGAACACATTTTTGTAAACAATGATGAAAGATCAAATTATTTATTTAATTCAACAATTAATGCTATAGAAGAAAGTGATTTTATTTTATTAGTAGGATCTAATCCAAGATATGAAGCAACAATTTTGAACGCAAGAATAAGAAAATCCTATTTAAAAAATAATACAGAAATTTATTCAATAGGTGATTTAGGAAATTTAACTTATCCTTATACCGTTTTAAAAAATACAACAGAAATTATTAAAGAAATAATCGAGGATAAACACGAAGTTTCAAACAAAATTAAAAATTCAAAAAAACCAATTATTATTGTTGGTCAGTCAGTATTAAAATTAGACTCTGCCAATTACATTATAGAAAAAATTAAGGAGTATTTAAAATATAACAATAAAATCAATAACGAGTGGAATGCTTTCAATATTTTGTCAAACAACGCATCAACAGTTGGCTCATATGATCTTAATATATTAAGTTCGAAAGAAAAAAATAACAAAGTATTAAATGGAATAGAAAATAATAAATTCAAAATATTATTTTTGCTTGGATTAGATGACATTAATTTTAAAAAAAATAATGAGTTTATCGTATACATTGGAAGTCACGGTGACAAAGGCGCAGAGATATCAGATGTTATTTTGCCTGGTGCAGCCTATACAGAACAAGATGGATTTTTTACAAATTTAGAAGGAAAAATACAAAAAGCATATAAAGCTTCATATCCTCCAGGAGAAGCAAAAGAAGATTGGTTAATTTTAAATGAATTGGCAAGTAAAATAAAATCAAAAAAACTTTATAAAAACAAAGATGAGTTAGAAAAATCTATGATGAATTATTTAAAATTGACTAATAATGAAAAAAATAAAAAAAATTTTGAAAATTTTAGATTTGTTAATGAAAAAATAATTTTAAATGAAATAGATTATTATTATTCGAATGTTATTGCTAGATCATCAAAAACAATGAGTAGATGTAGACAAGAAAAAATGAAATTAAAAGAAACTGGGACTGAAGGATAATATGTTTGAGTATTTAAATATAATATTTTCAGAAATTTATAAGATTTTGTATTTATTAATTCCTATTCTTGTCTCTGTTGCAATGATTGTTTGGCTGGATAGAAGAGTTTGGGCTTTAGTCCAAAAAAGAAGAGGACCAAATGTTGTTGGACCTTTTGGTTTATTACAGTCTTTAGCTGACGCCTTAAAATATATATTTAAAGAAATAATAATACCAGCTAGTGCAAATAAAACCATTTTTGTTCTTGCTCCAATTATTACAATGACTTTGGCACTTGCGGCATGGGCCGTAATACCTTTTAGTGAAAATTTTGTTTTGTCAAACATAAATGTTGGAATTTTATATCTTTTTGCCATTTCATCTTTAGGAGTTTACGGGATAATAATGGGTGGATGGGCTTCTAATTCAAAGTATCCATTTTTGGGATCTATTAGATCAGCGGCCCAGATGGTTTCATATGAAGTTTCCATAGGTATTATAATAATAAATGTTTTGCTTTGTGTTGGATCGCTTAATTTAAGTGATATTGTTTTGGCTCAAAAAAAAATTTGGTTTGTAATTCCATTATTTCCTATGTTTATAATATTTTTTATATCAGCATTAGCTGAAACAAATAGACCACCATTTGATCTTCCAGAAGCGGAAGCAGAACTAGTGGCTGGTTATCAAACAGAATATTCTGGCATGATGTATGCAATGTTTTGGTTGGGTGAGTATGCAAATATTTTATTAATGTGCGCCATAGGTTCAATTTTATTTCTTGGTGGATGGCTGCCACCTACTGAAATGTATCTGTTTGATTTGATACCATCTCCATTATGGATGATTTTAAAAATATTATTTTTATTTATACTTTTTTCTTTGGTTAAAGCTATTGTACCTAGGTATAGATATGATCAATTAATGAAATTAGGGTGGAAAATATTTCTACCTTTATCTTTAACTTGGGTGATAATTACAGCAAGTTATTTATATTATTTTGACTTATTGCCAACTAACTGATTATGAAAATTTCTAGATTACTTAAAACTATATTTTTATTAGATTTTTTAGGAGGTTTATTAATAGCTTTTAAAGAAATATTTAAATCTAAGAAAACAATAAATTATCCTTTTGAAAAAGGGAAAATAAGTGCACGAGCTAGGGGTGAACACGCTCTTAGAAGATATCCAAATGGAGAGGAAAGATGCATTGCTTGTAAGTTGTGTGAAGCAGTATGTCCAGCTCAAGCAATAACAATTGAATCTGCGGAGAGAGAAGATGGAAGTCGTAAAACAACCAGATACGATATTGATATGATGAAATGTATTTATTGTGGTTTATGTGAAGAATCTTGCCCTGTAGATGCGATAGTTCAAGGACCTAATTTTGAATTTTCAACAGAGACAAGAGAAGAGCTTTATTACAATAAAGAAAAACTTTTAGAGAATGGCGATAGATGGGAGAATATTTTGGCTGCCAATATAAGAGCAGATAAACCATATAGATGATATTATGATAGCTCATACGATTTTTTTTTATACATTTTCACTAATAGCAGTTTTTTCATCAATTATGGTAATAGTTTCAAAAAATACTGTTCATTCTGTTTTTTTTTTAATTTTGGATTTTATTAGTGTTTCTTGTCTGTTCATTATGATTGGGGCAGAATTTTTAGGAATGATTATGCTAATTGTTTATGTTGGAGCAGTTGCCGTACTGTTTTTATTTGTTGTTATGATGCTTAATGTTGCTCAACAAAAAAATCAATGGTTTGAGTCAAGAACAGGATATTCTCATATGCCCATAGGTCTTATTGTAGGTTTAGTTATTCTCTTTGAATTAATAATTGTTGTAGGTGGCTGGAAATATAAACCAAATCTAATTTCTTCTTCTTCAATAAATATTAATCAAGAAGTTACAAACACTCATTCAATAGGTAATGTTTTGTATACTGATTATATTCATTTATTTCAACTAAGCGGGATTATTTTATTGGTAGCAATGATAGGTGCTATTGTTTTAACTTTTAGAAAAAGATCAGGAATTAAAAGACAAAGTTACACAAAACAAATTTCTAGAGAGAGATTAGAAAGTGTTCAATTAGTTGAAGTAAAAACTAATGAAGGAGTTAAAATTGATGACTGAAATTACTTTAATTCATTATTTAATATCAGGAGCAATAATTTTTACAATAGGTGTAATAGGTATTTTTTTAAATAGAAAAAATGTAATTGTGATATTAATGAGCATAGAATTAATTTTGTTAGCTGTTAACATAAATTTAGTTTCTTTCTCTATTTTTTTAAACGATTTAAATGGTCAAATATTTACATTATTTATTTTAACTGTAGCTGCTGCAGAAGCAGCTATAGGACTTGCGATTATAGTTACTTATTATCGAAATGCGGGAACTATCAATGTTGAAGATATAAGAAATTTAAAAGGATAAAAATGGAATATACATTAGTTTTTTCTCCATTATTAGGAGCAATAATGTCAGGTTTTTTTGGACGTTATATTGGTGATAGAAACTCTGAAATTATTACATCACTTTTAGTTTCAATTTCTGCATTGTTATCTTTGATAATTTTCAAAGAAGTTGTGCTTTATAATTATGAAAATAATCTTGTTATTTTTAACTGGATTAGTTCAGGAACTTTAAACGTAAACTGGTCAATTAAAGTAGATGCTGTATCTTCAGTTATGTTAGTTGTTGTTTGTTTAATTTCTTCATTAGTACACATTTATTCAATTGGTTATATGTCACACGATCCTCATAAAACCAGATTTATGGCTTTTCTATCTTTATTTACTTTTGCAATGCTTATTTTGGTTACTTCTGATAATTTTTTACAACTTTTTTTTGGTTGGGAAGGTGTCGGTTTATGTTCTTATTTTTTGATTGGTTTTTGGTTTAAAAAAGAAAGTGCAAATGCCGCAGCAATAAAAGCATTTCTAGTTAATAGAGTTGGCGATTTAGCATTTGCTTTAGGAATTTTTTTAATATTTTATTTATTTGGAACCGTAAATTATGACGAAGTTTTCAAACAAATTCCGTCAGTAGCTAATGCTGATGTTACACCCTTCCTTAACAGAAAATTAGTATATTTAGGAGTAAATTTTAAAGCGATTGACTTAATTTGTATACTTTTATTTATTGGAGCTATGGGCAAATCTGCTCAATTCTTACTTCACACATGGTTGCCTGATGCAATGGAAGGACCAACTCCGGTTTCTGCATTAATTCACGCAGCAACTATGGTCACAGCAGGAGTTTTTTTAATTGTAAGATGTTCTCCAATTTTTGAGTATTCCCAATTAGTTTTGAATATCATTTGTTTAGTTGGAATAACAACAGCTTTTTTTGCAGCAACAGTAGCTCTTGTACAAAATGATATAAAAAAAATTATTGCATATTCTACATGCAGCCAATTAGGATATATGTTCTTTGCAGCAGGAGTAGGAGCTTATAATGCAGCTATGTTTCATCTATTTACTCATGCCTTCTTTAAAGCTTTGCTTTTTTTAGGGTCGGGATCAGTTATACATTCATTTAAAGAAGAGCAGGATATTAGAAATATGGGAGGGGTTTGGAAAAAACTACCGTATACATGGATACTAATGATAATAGGTACGCTAGCTTTAACAGGTTTCCCTTTTTTATCAGGATACTATTCTAAAGATGCAATAATTGAATTTGCTTATATGAGAGGTAACTCATTTGGATATTGGGCAGCTTTGATTGGAATATTTACTGCATTACTGACAGCTATATATTCATGGAGACTAATTTTTAAAACCTTTCATGGTAGTTATGAAAATAAAAATTTAAAATTAGAATCGATTCATGAGTCTTCTTATGTAATGATAATCCCATTGATAGTTCTAGGAATTGGCTCAATATTTGCAGGGTTTCTTTTTAAAGAATTATTTATAGGTGCTAATATAGATAGTGATTTTTGGCAAAATTCAATTAAATTTTTAAATCCGTTAAGTACTGATCATCCTCCTCTTTCGATTGTTTATTCAACACCAATATTAGTAGTTTTATCTATCCCAATATCCTATTACTTATTTGTAAAAAACAGAAAAATTACTAATTGGCTTGCAAATGAAAACAAACCTATTTACAATTTTTTAATCAATAAATGGTATTTTGATGAGTTGTATGATTATTTATTTGTAAAACCATCTAAGCAACTTGGAAATTTCTTTTGGAAAAATATTGATTTAAAAACTATTGATAGATTTGGTCCGGATGGAATTTCTAATTTTATTACCAAATTATCAAACAATGCTGTTAAATTTCAAAGTGGTTATATATATAAATATGCATATATAATGCTTCTTGGCTTTTCAGCTTTACTTACATATTTAATAATTATTTAATGGACTTTCCTATTTTATCTTCGTTAATCCTACTGCCTACAGTAGGAGCTCTTTTTATTTTACTATCTAAATCAAGTGAAAAATATAATTTTAAAAGTTCAAAGTATGTAGCTTTATTTGTCTCATTTGTAAATTTTTTTATTTCAATTTATCTTTGGTATATTTTTGATCCCAATTCTACATCGTTTCAATTTGTTGAAAATAGATTTTGGTTACAAGGTTTTGTTAATTATAAAGTTGGAATAGATGGAATCTCAATTTTATTTATCATTTTGTCAACTTTTATAGCTCCTCTTTGCATTATTTCGGTTAATAGAACTATCAAAGTCAGATTAAAAGATTTTTTGATAGCTATACTAGTGATGGAAAGTTTAATGATTGGTGTCTTTTGTTCATTAGATTTAGTTATTTTCTATTTATTTTTTGAGGGAGGTTTAATTCCTATGTTTTTGATAATAGGAATTTGGGGTGGTTCAAGAAGAGTCTATTCAGCATTTAAATTTTTCTTGTTCACTTTGTTAGGTTCAGTATTAATGTTAGTAGCAATCATTTCTATTTATTGGATTACCGGAACAACTGATGTCACTGAATTATATAATTTAGGAATCGAAGCAAAATATCAAAATTTATTATGGTTGGCCTTTTTTAGCTCTTTTGCTGTGAAAACACCTATGTGGCCTGTTCACACTTGGCTACCAGACGCTCATGTGGAAGCTCCAACAGCTGGATCTGTTTTGTTAGCAGCAATCTTACTTAAAATGGCGGGTTACGGTTTTATAAGATTTTCAATAGGTTTATTTCCCATAGCATCAGAAAATTTTACTTTCCTAATTTATATTTTAAGTTTAGTTGCAATTGTTTACACTTCTTTCGTAGCTCTTATGCAAGATGATATGAAAAAGTTAATTGCATATTCCTCTGTAGCACATATGGGCTATGTAACACTTGGTATATTTACTATAAATCAACAAGGACTTGAAGGAAGTATCATGCAAATGATAAGTCACGGCTTAGTTTCTGCTGCACTATTTTTTTGTGTTGGTATTGTGTATGACAGAAGACATTCTCGATTAATCAATGATTATGGTGGAATTGTTACTATTATGCCAAAATACGCTGTGCTATTTATGGTATTTACTTTGGCAGCTATAGGTTTGCCTGGTACTAGTGGTTTTATTGGAGAATTTTTAATTTTAATGGGTGCTTTTAAAGAAAGTTTTCTAATAGCAACAATTGCTAGTTTAGGAATTGTTTTAGGCGCCGCATATATGCTTTGGCTTTATAAAAGAGTTGTTTTTGGAAAACTTATTAATACAGATTTGTTTAAAATGCCTGATCTTAACAAATCAGAAATATTTATTTTAACGAGTCTTGCTTTACCAGCTTTATTTTTTGGATTATACCCAGAACCTTTATTAAATACAATTGAAACATCTATTACTAATTTAATTGATACATATAAATATACAATCAATGTAACAAAATAATTATGAATAATTTAAATTTTATTTATCCGGAAATTTTTATCTCATTAAGTATAATGTTTTTGTTAATAATAGGAGTTTTTAAAACAAAAAGTTCAGATTTAGTTTTTTCATTATCAGTTGTTACGTTATTAATTGTATTAGGTACTTTAATTAAATTTCCTTCAGATCAAGAATTTTTTTTATTTAATGACAGTTATAAAATAGATCAATTATCAACTT
>CACDII010000005.1 GCA_902552985.1 uncultured Pelagibacteraceae bacterium | reverse complement strand
TTCTTTGTTATTTTTAAAAATAGCAAAATAAGCACAAAACTGACCACAGTTCTTATTAAATAAACTTCATAAAGGGAAACAAAACTGTATATATGTTTCATGATACCGTCTTGTAATGAAAAAACCAGCATGGCTAACAGTATGAGAACTATTCCTCTAGGATTATTATTTTTTTGTGACATTCGCCCCTATATCATATAATTTTTCCTCTTTAAATTTTTATTAATTATGCAATATTAAATTAATGATTTCAGATGAAGATAAAATAATGATGGAAACCTTATATTGGTGGGGAATCCCTACTTTGTTTAGGTGTAAAAATGATCCAAACCCAAAAAATTGTGATATCGCTTTGGTGGGTGTTCCTCATAGTACTGGCAACGGAACAACTGAAAGAGATCAACATTTAGGACCGAGGGCGGTTAGAAACATTTCTGCAATGCTTAGAAGATCTCATTTTGAATATAAAATTGATCCTTGGAAAGATAATAAAATTCATGATCTTGGCGATGTTCCCTTTCCAGAGGCAAATGATAATGAAAAATGTATAGAAAGAATTTCAAGTTTTTATGATGATATAGAAAAAGCTGAAAAACCAGTTGTTTCAATTGGAGGAGATCACTCAATAACTGGAGGAATAATACAAAGTTTAGCAAAAAAAAATTCTAGATTAACTAAGGGAAAGAAAATAACCCTAGTACATTTTGATGCTCATACAGATTGTTATGAAAAATTAGATCATTTTTTAGGTGCAAAAAAATCTGCCGCACATTGGGCTTCTTATCTAGTTAAACAAGGAAATGTTGATCCAACAACAAGTACTCAGATAGGGATCAGAGGAAATCCAAGAACTTTAGATTGGCTACAAGCAAGCTACGATATTGGATATCAGGTGATCACAATGGATGAATATAAAGAATTAGGACACAAAAAATGTTCTAAAATGATTTTGGATAGACTAGGGGATAATCCAATTTACATTACGTTTGACCTTGACTGTTTAGATGCAACGGTAGCACCAGGAACAGCCAACCTTGAGCCAGCATTTAAAGGTTTCAATATGGATGAAGTAAGAAAACTTATTCAATGTCTAAAAGGAAAAAATGTTATAGGAGGAGACGTTGCTTGTTTAATGCCAACAAAAGATAGTCCAAATAATATCACATCAATGGTTGCCGCCTCGATTATGTTTGAAATGATTTGTTTAATAAGTTTGAATTTAAACAAATAATGAGCTGTAGAATTGTTTCCATTCACTGTTGTCCAGTGAAAACATTATCTTTTCAAACAATTAAATCTTGTAATATTAAAAAAAATTGTGGAATGCCTAATGATAGAATTTTTGCTTTTTCAAAAGGTATTAATTTTGAAAAAGCTAAACAGATTGAAAAAAATCCAAATGAAAGAAAATTAAATAACTTTCTTACTTTAAAAAATTCTCCTATATTAAATAAGTATAACTTTAGATATGAAAAAAATAAACTTACTCTAATAATAAACGATAAAGAGTTAGTTTCAATTAACCCAGATAACTCAGAAAATTTTTCATTAATTTCAGAAAAGCTCTTGGAACTAGAAATTTCTTTAGAAAAACCTATTTTTTTTTTAAAAAATAGTAAATTTCCTTTTTATGATACTAGTAGTTCAAACAATGTTATGAATTCTATCTCTTTAATCAATTTAAATAGTATTAAAGATTTAGAAATGAAAATTAATAAAGAATTAGAAATTCAAAGGTTTAGGGCTAACTTTTATGTTGAGGGCATCAAAGCTTTTGAAGAAAGAAATTGGATCAATAAAGTCATTAAAATAAATAATATTTCTTTTAAAGTTCAAAGCCATATACCTAGATGTGTTGCAATAAATCTTAAACCTAAAACAGATAATAATTCTTTAAACTTGCTACAATCTTTAAAGAAAAATTTTAATCACTTTGACATGGGAATATATTTAACAGCTTTAGAAGATGGGATAATAAATGTTGGTGATAGAGTTGAGTAAATATTAATTCAAAATAAGATCAGCGGCTTTCTCAGCAATCATAAGAGTAGGGGCATTTAAGTTTGCACTTGGAATTTCTGGCATGACTGAAGCATCTACTACTCTTAAATTTTTAATTCCTTTAACTTTTAGATTTTCATCAACAACTGATGCTTCGTCAACTCCCATTTTACAAGTTCCGCATGGATGATAAGCAGTTTCTGCATTAGCTTTTATGTATTCGTTTAATTCTTCATCACTTTGCTTCTCAGATCCTGGACCAATTTCTTTTCCTGCATGTTTTGCTAATGAAGGTTGAGATAAAATTTTTCTTGCTACATGGATACATTCTCTTGTTTGTTTTAGATCATCTTCATCTTCTAAGTAATTAAATAATATTTTTGGATAATCGTATGGATTAGAAGAATTTAACGTAATCAATCCCCTGCTTTTTGGATGATTAGGGCTAGCATGTAATTGATATCCATGCGAACTTGGATTAACCAAACCGTGGTTTATTACAAAAGATGGAAAAAAATGAAATTGTATATTTGGTATTTTTCTTTCCGGTGAAGATTTTGCAAAACCACCAGCTTCTAAATACGACTGAGAACAGGGACCAGATTTAGATAAAAACCATTGAATTCCAGCTAAAACTTTTGGAATTAATTTAGTGTAAGTATAAAGAGTATCTGGAGTCTTACATTCTTGCATAATATAAGTTTCCAAATGATCTTGAAGATTCTTACCGACCCCTCTCAAATCATTAACAACTGAAATTCCTTTTTCCTTTAAATGATTTGCATCTCCAATTCCTGAAAGCATTAATAGTTGAGGAGAGTTAATAGAACCTCCACTTAATATTACTTCCTTATCAGCATAAACTTTTTCGATTTTATTTTTTATCTTTACTTCAATTCCAATTGCTTTTTTTCCATCAAAAATAATTTTCTCTACAAATGAATTTGAAAAAATATTTAAATTTTTTCTTTTTTTGGCAGGATTTAAATAATATCTAGCGACACTTGCTCTTTCCCCTTTATGAATTGTGGTATCAAACATACCAAATCCTTCTTGGTCTTCTCCATTCATATCAAGATTAATTTTATGATTTGCCTCTGAAGCTGCTTTTAAAAAAGCACTAAATAAAGGATTATTATTTTTTGACTGATCCACAGGAAGTAAACCTAAAGAACCTCTATATTGATTTTCTCCACCTGACCAAGTTTCAATTTTTTTAAAATAAGGAAGAATTTTGTCGTAAGACCAAGATTTTAAACCAAAATTTTCCCACCTTTCATAATCATTTCTATTTCCTCTTACAAAAACCATTCCATTATGGGCAGAACAACCACCAATCATTTTTCCTCTAGGACAAAATAATCTTCTATTATTTAAATTAGGTTCTGGTTCTGAATAGTACTTCCAATTATACTTTGGATCGTGCATTGTATAGAGTAAGGCAAGTGGCATTTTAACTTTCCAAATATCGCTTGAACCACCAGCTTCAAACACAGCAACTTTGTTGTTTTGATTTTCTGACAGTCTATTTGATAAAACACAGCCAGCTGATCCAGCTCCAATAATTATATAATCAAACTTCATAATAACTGTGATATTAATAGTTTTTTATAATCTATAATACATTTCATTTTGATATTAGTTTTTTTTGCTGCTTCATCAAATTTTCTAAGCTTTATTGTATTTTCAAAAAAAGTTTGTTTTTCAAAATCTTTACTCTCTTTATTACTTAGAATACCACCTTGTAATTTTAAACTTATTTTTGAAGCTTTAGATAGAAGATTATAATATTTTTTATTTCTTGCTAAGTATCTTTTAGCTAATACGTGGTATTTAATAGGTGTAACTACATCCTTTTTAAAAAATTTTTTTAAATATTCATATCCTATATCTTCATGTTTTCCATTTAATTTTTTTTTTACTAATTTATCAGGATCTTCTAAAATGTAATGTCCGTAATCATGAAGCAAGCATGCACAAACTAAACTAGCAGATGATTTTGCTTTTTCTGCATTCATGGCAGTTTGTATCATATGTTCAGACATTGTTACCTTTTCACCTATATATAAAGATTTATTATTTATAAAATTAGAAATAATTTTATATATTATATTCATCAAACTTTAATGTGGTTGATCCCCTTCAATCGCAATTCTATCCATAATTCTTTCGTATCCAAGTCCTCTCCCTGGATAAAAATCAGCGATTGCAAAGTGAATAACACTTCTATTATCCCATATACATACTGTATTTTCTGTCCAATTGAATCTACACGTTAATTCCAATCTAGCCTGATGTTCAAATATTTTTTGTAATATTTCATCACTTTCTTTTTTTTCTAAGCCAACAATTTTTTTTGTATAAGTCCAGTTTACAAATAATATTTTTTTTCCTGTTTCTGGATGAGTTCTCACCATAGGATGCTCATTAGAATATTCGTTATAATTTTTTTTCTTATTTCCTTCCATTTTTTTATAATTATCTATAAAAAATTCAGCACCCAACGAGCTATGAATAGCTTTTTTATCTTTGATTTTATCTTTTATATTTTTATCTAGAGTTTCCCATGCTAGCTCCATGTTTGCAAAACAGGTATCACCACCAACTGGAGGTATTTTTATTGATTTAAGTATCACTGCTTTTGTTGGTTTGGCGTTATAGCTTACGTCGCTGTGCCAATTTTCACCCCATTGGTTTTTTTCATCTTCTGCCTTTATAATTCTAACAATTTCGGGGTAATCATCTAAACCTTTAACATATGCATGTGTTTCTAGAGGTCCAAATTTTTCAGCTAAGGCTACATGTTGATCAGTAGTAAGAGGTTGATTTCTAAAAAAAATTACTTTGTGTTCTAAGAGTAAATCATTAATTTTTTTAAAATTTTCATCGGAAGTATTTTTTAAATCTATACCTTTTATTTCAGCTCCCAATGCACCAGATAATAGTTTTATTTCCATATTTTATTTTAATTTACCAGAAAAAATTAAATTTTCGCTAACAAATTTAGATTGATTTTCTGATATAAAATTATCCATTATATTTATTTTTTCTTTTTCAAATTCCGCAACTTTTCTTTTATCTAAATCAACATATAACGCTAATATTTCCATGGTTGATGCTAAATATTTTTTTGTTTTATGAACCATTTCAAATTTGTATTGAAGTCTTTTAGAATCATGATTGAAGTAAAGTAAATTAATGTCCACTTCATCACCTTCTTTTACCTCTTGATTGTAAGTAATATGGGATTCAACTACCATTGTACTTTTTTTAGTTGTTTTGGCTGAATGTTCTCCCATCTCAAATTTAGTCATTAAAAATTCAGCTCCATATAAATCAAAAATTAGTACGTAATATGCCACATTCATATGACCATTATAATCAGTCCAATCTTTAATTATTTTTTTTGTTGTTAAATAAATCGACATTTTAGTATTTCAAAAATCTTTTTATGAGAGTATAAATCTATTAATTAAAATGAACAATAAAGTATTTATATCTTGTGCAGTGACTGGTTCTGGTGATACAGCGAAGAAACATCCTGATTTGCCAAAAACTCCAGAGCAAATAGCAAAAGCTTCAATTGAAGCAGCAAAAGCAGGTGCAGCAATTGCTCATATTCACGTAAGAGAAAATGATGGAACTCCAAGCAGAAGGCTTGAGTTATATAAAGAAGTTGTAGATAGAATACGATCAAGTGATACTGATGTTATAATTAATTTGACAACAGGAATGGGTGGAGATCTTGATATTGGAGAAAATAGTCCATTACAATTCGGTCCTTTAACAGACATGGCAAATGTAATGGAAAGAATTGCTAACGCTGAACAATTTTTACCAGAAATTTGTACATTAGATTGTGGAACTTTAAATTTTGGAGATGGATCGGTAATAACTATAAATACACCAAGAGACTTAAGAAAAGCTGCAAAAAAATTAAAAGAAATAAAAGTGAAACCTGAAATAGAAGCTTTTGACTTAGGCAATATGTGGTTTGGAGCTCAACTTTATAAAGAGGGATTATTGAGCGATCCTCCGATGTTTCAAATGTGTCTAGGTATTCCATGGGGAGCTCCCGCAACACCTTTAGCAATGCAGGCAATGAAAGACATAATGCCAAAAGAAGGTGTTTGGTCTGGATTTGCTATTTCGAAGAACGAAATGCCTTTTGTTGCTCAAACTGTGATCATGGGGGGAAATCCTAGGGTAGGACTTGAAGATAATTTGTATTTAGAAAAAGGAAAATTAGCCTCAAATGCACAACTTGTTGAAAAAGCAATTCGAATAGTAAATGACCTTGGTGTCTCCACAATGACTCCAGCAGAAACTAGAGAAAAATTAAAATTAGTAAAGCATAAATAGTTTAAATTTATTTGTAATTTTGATTATCAAGTGTGGCAACTTGCACAATGAAATAAAGTTGTAGAATATTTTTAAATAACTATATAGGTAATATGACTAACTATTTATCAAAACTACTATTAACACTATCTATAGTTCTAATTTCATCGAAATCTTTTGCTGCAAATGAAACTATTGAAATGCTTAATAAAATGGATAATGAGAGCATGGTGTACTCGAAGAAAGTAGTGAGAATAAACGTTGGTGATACTGTGTTCTGGAAAGCTACTGATAAGGGTCATAATGTTGAATTTATCAAAGGTGGTTTCCCAGAAAATGTAGAAAAATTTAAATCTAAATTCAATAAAGACACAGAATATACTTTTACAGTTCCAGGTATATACGCATATTGGTGTACACCACATAAAAGCATGGGCATGATAGGTTTTGTAGTTGTTGGTGGAGATAAATCTAATCTTGAAGCTATTAAAAATATTAATTTTTCTGGAAAATCCAAAAAAATCGCACCAGATTTAATTAACTCTTTATAAATTTTAATCTAATCTAATTGCATTTCCATCTATAGGAATTGTTTGTCCAGATATTCTTTCACCATCATTTGAAATTAGAAAGGAACATGCTTTTCCAATATCGTCTTCATAAATCCAACAATTCATAGATGCCATAGATATAAATTCTTTCTCTATTTTTTTTTTTGGAATTTTTAAAAATTTTGATTTATCTCTTATTACTCTTACCATTCTATTTCCTTTAATAGTCCCTGGACATATTGCATTAACGCGTATTTTAAATTTACCTAATTCCATAGCTAAAGTTTTTGTTACACCTATTACAGCCCATTTACTTGCAGCATAAGGAGAACGTAACGGAAATCCCATTATTCCTGCGCCAGATGAAATATTAATTATTGATCCACCTTTATTTTTTTTTAACAAAGGTATAGCCAGTTTTGTAAAATAGAAGTGACTTATTACATTAACTTTTAATGTATGTTCCCAATCCTCAGAGCTTAATTTTTCAATTGTCCCTGTAGGTCCAGCAATCCCAACATTATTTATTAAGGCGTCAATTTTTTTTGTTTTTTTTTTAATTCGATCAAAAAAATTAGTAACATCATCTTCATCAGATGCATCACATTTAAATGCAAATAATCTCTTATTATTTAAAGGATGTTTTTTTATGTTTACTAAAGATCTATTATCTATATCGCAAATATAAACAATAGCACCTTTTGAAAGACAAATTTTTGCTGTAGCCAAACCGATTCCTGAACCACCTGCAGATATAATGATTTTTTTATTTTTTAGACTTAACGGCATTAGCCATATGTTCTTTAGTTAAAGCTTTTGAAAGTTCTTTCTGTGTAATATATCCTTTAACATTTCCATTTTTATCAACAACTTCACAATTAGAGTTTGAACAAACAACCTTAGGTAAAAATTCATCTAAAAATTGATCTTCTTGTACTTTGACAAGATTAGATTTATCTATACCGTTAGAAGAATTAGCTGGTACCATGATTATTTTTGCCTTAATTACTTTTGCTCTATTTACATCTTTTACAAATGCTTCTACGTATGAATCTGCTGGGTTCATAATAATTTCTATTGGTGTTCCTACTTGAACTAACCTTCCACCATTTAATATACCTATATGATCTCCTAATCTTAAAGATTCATCCAAGTCATGAGTAATAAAAACTATTGTTTTTTTAAGCTCACTCTGTAAATCTATCAATTGTTTTTGCATATCACTTCTAATTAAAGGATCTAAAGCAGAAAAGGCTTCATCCATTAACATTATGTCAGTATTCGTTGCTAAAGCTCTTGCTAAACCTACTCTTTGTTGCATACCACCAGATAACTGGTTTGGATATTGATGTTCAAACCCAGTTAGTCCTACAGCTTCAATTTTTTCCATAGCGGTTTTGTTTCTTTCCTCTGGTTTTTGTCCTTGAACCTCAAGGCCATAACCAACATTTTCCAAAACAGTTTTATGAGGAAATAAACCGAACCTTTGAAAAACCATACTCATTTTATGTCTTCTAAATTCAATTAATTTTTTTTGATCTAAATCCATAACATTTATTCCTTCTACAGAAACTACTCCAGATGTTGGATCTATTAATCTATTAATATGACGTATAAGTGTTGATTTGCCTGAACCAGATAAACCCATACAAACAAAAGTTTCACCTTCCTCTATAGATAGGGATACATTGTCAAGACCAACAGTGTGCCCTGTTTTTTCTAAGATTTCCTCTTTTGTTGCTCCATCCTTAACCATTGGAAGGACTTTTGAAGGTTGATCACCAAAAATTTTATATACGTTTTTTATTTCAATCTTGCTCATACTTTTATAATACTAAATTCTTTTTATGGTGAGTTCTTTGTTGAATTTTCTCTCCATAAGATTGTGTAATTCGATCGAATATAATAGCTAACAAAACAATTGCAATACCAGCTTCAGTTGCCATACCCACATTTAATTGTTGTAATCCAAGCAATACTTCATCACCAATTCCTCTTGTACCTATCATAGAAGCAATTACCACCATTGCTAAGGACATCATTGTGCATTGATTTATACCTTGCATTATATTGGGTAATGCCAATGGTAATTGCACTCCCCATAATTTTTGTTTTTTATTTGCTCCAAAAGCTTCGGCTGCTTCAACAACTTCTTTATCAACTAACCTAATTCCAAGGTCAGTTAATCTTATTAAAGGCGGAACAGCATAAACAAATATCGCAAATATCGCAGGGACAGCTCCTAAACCAAATAATAATATTCCTGGAATTAAATAACAAAAACTAGGAATAGTTTGCATTAAATCTAAAACTGGCAATATAGCATTTCTTACTTTTTTATTTCTTGCCATTAAAATACCAACAGGAATGCCAATGATTAAACAAAGCAACATTCCTATAACCACTATACAAGTTGTCATGATACACTTGTCCCAATATCTAGGACTAAGAAAGCCAAGAAAAAAAACACAGAAAGCAACCATTATTGTTGTTCCTGTATTTCTTCCACTTACAAAGTAACAAAGAATAATTACTGAAATCATTAATATTGGCCAAGGCAATGCGACCATGAAATTTTTCATATCTGTATAAAGACCAAGTAGAAAATTATTAATTCCCTCAAAAAACATTCCATACTCTCTTATAAGTTTGTCAAATCCCTCATTTAAAAATGGCATTAAAGGCAAGTCTAGCCATTTAGGCCAATTTCCTAGCCATGACAAATCTGTAAATAAAACTGAAACACTCTCTGGTCTATATTTCGAGGTTGTGTATGCAACAACAACCATAGCAATAAAAGCTATTAAATAAACCAAATTAAAATATTTCTTATATTTTTCCATTAATACTTTCTAAAAAACTAAGAGCCCTGACGGGCTCTTAGTATTAAGAATTGTTTTAAAAATTAAAGCGAAGCCTTAACTTTTTTTGCAACATCTGCAGGAACCCATTTAGTCCAAGAGTTAGATCCTTTTAAGAAGTTCTTAGCAGTTGCTTCCATATCTCCACCTGATTCATCCATGTAAAAAGCAAGTGATTTGTTTACTTCAGCTGTAGGCAAAGTATATGCTTTTACAAAGTCGATGATTGGTTTATTTTCTGGTTTATTAGCAAATGTAGTTGATGCAGATTTTGTTAGAGCCATGTCAACATAAGCACTAGCACATGTTTTTGTGTAGGCGTCTGGGCCATCAGCTTTAATTTTTTCTACAACAGCCATCATTTCTGTCCAACAAGCATTGTCATATGCAGGTTCTTTAAGTTGAACAAGATCAACTTTTCCCATCAAACCTGTTGGTGTCCAATAGTATGAGAACACTGGCTTACCTTTTTTGAATGCACCAGCAATTGCAGCATCTAAAGCTCCACCTGAGCCTGGGTCAAAATTTGTGTAGAATTCATCTAGACCGTAGACTTTGTGTTTCACCATATTAATAGTGTAACAAGTCCATCCTGAAATACAGCTAGTCATTCTTCCTTTTCCTGGCGCTTCAGGATCTGCAAAAAGTTTTGCTATCTCTGGTTTTTTCATGTCCTCAACTGATTTTAAGTTGTATTTATCAGAAGTTTTTTTATCAACATAAAAACCTTGAGTTGATGAAGGAGTGTTAACTCCTAGTTCTACGATTTGTCCTTTTGCAACAGCTTCTTCATGCATTTGAACAATATTATCTCTCCACACTTCAGTTATGATATCAAGTTGTTGATCATAGTGTGCAGCCATGATTGGACTAGTACTACCTTTTGTTACTTCAACATTGCAGCCATATCCTTTTTCAAGAATATAACCTACAATAGCTGTGTGAACGTTAGCACTATCCCAGTCAAAATCTCCCAAATGTACTTTGCATGCAGCATTAGCACTAGTTGTGCCTAAAGATGTTATTGCAATAAAAGCAATTGAAAGAAATACTTTTCTTAGAAATTTCATGAATTTCCCCCTTATGTTAGTTTAAACTAACTGCATTAAAACTTGATCTTGCAAAAAACACAACCATAAATGAGAAAAATATAGTTCAATAAACTTAGAAAAAACTATTTAAAATATTTAGATTCAATTATAAATTGAATTGAAAACATAATAAAATAAATTAACAATTGTTAAATATGACTGTAGAAATTTCTAAAGTTTCAAAAAACGGTGCATCATTAAATGTTGAATGGAGTGATGGAGAAAAAAGTAGTTTCAATTATTTATGGTTAAGAGACAATTGCCCAACTGCTCATGATAAAGATTCAAGACACAGAATGTTTAATATACTCGAAGTTTCAACAGATTTAGAACCAAAAAAATGCAAAATAAATAATGAGGGTAAGTTAGAAATAGAATGGAGCGAGGGTAATCATACAAGTTATTACGATAAAGAATGGTTAAGAAAAAATTGTTATACCATAAACAACAAAAAAAAATATGTGTCTCCTTATCAATTATGGGATAATTCTTTAGAAAAAAATTTAAATTCCATTTTTATAGATCATGACGAAATTATAAACTCTGATGAAGGTTTATTAAAATGGTTGGAGCTTTTACATTTTAAGGGAATTGCAATAGTAAAAAATACTCCAGTTGATAAAGAATCTGCCTTTCCAGTTTTAAATAGAATAAGTCATACTAGAGAAACTTTTTTTAAAACACCTTTTGAAGTAATTAATATTCCTAAACCAAATAATTCAGCATATACGGCGCACGCACTAAGGAATCATATGGACTTACCTTGGTTTGAAAATCCTCCAGGATATCAATTTTTACATTGTTTAATTAATTCTGCAAAAGGAGGAGACTCTTCAGCTGTGGATGCTTTCGCGGTAGCAGATTATTTAAGAAAAAATGAAAAAGAAATTTTTGACACTTTGGTAAAAGTGCCTCTGAAATTTAGAGATAAAGACTATACTCAGAATGCATACAGAGGTTATCATGGTCCAGCAATTACCTTAACCAAGGATGGAGATTACAATGATATAAGATTTAGTGTTGCAACTATGGATGCTTTAGATTGTCGTCCTGATATTATGGACAAAGTTTATAAAGCTCATCATAGATTTGGAAATCTTTTACATGACGATAAGTTCCAAATAAAATTTAGATTACAACCTGGAGATATTTTTTCATTTAACAATAGAAGACTTCTACATGGAAGAACTGAATTTGATCCAAACTCAGGTCATAGACACTTACAAGGCTACTACATGGATCGAGATGAAATTATTGGTAGATTAAATTATTTAAAAAAATAAGTTTATAAATTTTCGAAAATCAAATTATTATTTTTATTATACTTGTTGAATTCTAATTTTGTTTTGATCGTATAATAGTATTTTTTAATTTTTAAATCTCGAATACTTTTTTTGTTTATAAAAAATTTATCCAGAATTAAGTAATCTATATTTTTATTATTAGATTTTTTAACAATTGTTTTAATACTTGTTGGAGTTGAAAATGATAATCCTACTTTTGTATTACTTTTTATTTTAAGTAAATTAAAAATATTTTTATGTTTGAATGAAATAAAAACACATTTAGAAAAGCTAGAAGTTTCCTTCAATAGTTTTTGTAAGAGTTTTTTAGATAAAGTTGGTTTTATTTCAATAAATAAAAAATACTTATTTTTCGAAATTTTAAGCAGATCTCTTAAAAGTGGAATAGGCTTTTTCTTTTGAATGCTTATTTTCTTAAGTTCTGAGTATTTCATATTTTTTATACTCATTTTTTTCTTAAATATTCTATTTAAAGTAAAATCATGAAAACAAATAAATTCATTATCTTTTGTGGCATGAATATCGGTTTCAATCCCATAACCTTTTTTAAATGAATTATAAAAAGATTTTAAAAGATTTTCTTTACTCTTTTTGTTTATAATCCCTCTGTGGATTAAGTGCATAAATTGATTAAGTAATTATAATTATTTCCAACCGGTTACTGTTTTAGTTTCTAAATATTCTTCAAGACCCCAAACTCCACCTTCTCTTCCATTTCCAGATTGCCTGTAGCCTCCAAAAGGAGTTCCTGCGTCAGCAGTATTTCCATTTATATATACAACTCCTGATCTTAATTTTTTAGCAACTCTTTTAGCCTTTTCTTTATCTTCAGTTTGTAGATAGTTCCCTAAACCATATTCTGTTTCGTTAGTAATTTTTATAGCTTCCTCTTCTGTTTCAAATGGAATTATAGAAAGCACTGGGCCAAAAATTTCTTTTTTTGCAATTTCCATTTCATTTGTAACATTGGTGAAAATTGTAGGTTTAATAAAATAACCTTTATTTAGACCCTTGGGAAGATCAGGTCCGCCGGCTGCTAATGTTGCTCCCTCTTTAATTCCACTATTAATTAAATTAATTATTTTATCGTACTGGACTTTTGAAACTACCGGTCCTATATGGTCTCCTTTTTTTGAAGCTATATCAACTTTAATTTTATTAGCCTCGTCAGCTGCCTCTTTAATAGCTCTTTCATAAATGGATTTTTCTACAAGCATTCTTGTTGGTGCATCACATGATTGACCAGAATTACTCATTACATTTCTAATTCCATCTCTAACTGCATTTGCGTAGGAGTCCGCAAATACAATATTTCCACCTTTACCGCCTAACTCTAAACAAACTCTTTTAATTGTTTCAGCTGCATTTTTTGTAATTAATCTTCCTGCTCTTGTTGACCCTGTAAAAGAAATCATGTCAATATCTGGATGAGAAGATATTTGTGTTCCAACTCCTTTTCCATCTCCGTTTACTAAATTAAAAACTCCTGAAGGAAAACCAACTTCATCCATCATTTCAGCAAATAACATTGCTGAGATAGGAGCTATTTCAGATGGTTTAAGTATCATTGTACAACCTGTCGCTAAAGCAGGAATTACTTTTAAAGCTATTTGATTAATTGGCCAATTCCATGGTGTAATTAGACCACATATTCCTATTGGCTCGCGAGCAATATAATTATTAGACTTTGAATCAAAATACTTCTCAAATTTAAATTCCTTTAATCTTAATATAAAATCTTCTAAATGAGATTGTCCAGATGCGGCATGTGTTGAGATTGCAAAATCAATAGGCGATCCCATTTCAAGGGACATTGCTTCTGCCATTTCATTAAACCTTTTTTTGTAAACTTTTAGTAGTTTTTCTAAAAGATTTATTCGTTCCTCTTTTGAGGTTTCTCTCCAATTAATAAAAGCATTTTTTGCAGATTTTACAGCAGCATCAGTATCTTCTTTTGAACCAAGCGAAATAATAGCAAAAGCTTCTTCGTTAGATGGATTAATTACTTCAAAGTCATTTGATTTAGAAGGTTTAACCCATTTACCATTAATATAAAAATTTCTTTTATCAATCATAAGTTATTATTAACATATTAACTAAATTTCATATCCTTTTTCTTCTTTTTCATCATCAATTAATTCATTAGGAAAACCTGAAGCTCTGAAATCTAAACCAAATTTATCTTCAAGTCTTTTAACAACCATTGATGACCATGCTCTTGAACCATATTTTTTTTGTGCATCTTTAAATATCTCTAATATAAATGGTGATATTTCTAATGGTGTATTAAGTTTTTTAGAAAGCTGATTAAAAAGGTTTATATCTTTTTGAACTAAATCCATTGTAAAATTAATATTATAAGAGCCATTTAGAATTACTTGGCTTTCAGTTTCATGGACAAATGAATTTCCTGAGGAAATAGCAATTCCTTTGTAAGTTTTATTAAGATCTAATTTAGATTTTTTAGCTACTGTCCATGCTTCTCCAAGTGCAGCTAAATGCACAGATGCTAAATAGTTTGTAATTACTTTTAAAATTGAAGCAGTTCCAAGTTCTCCAGTATGAAGGATTTTACGTCCCATTGTTGATAAAACTGGTAAAATTTTCTCAAAAGTGTTTCTTTGTCCACCAACAAAAATAGCTATGTTTCCTGTTGCTGCTCTATGACAACCACCACTAACTGGACCATCTAAAGGAATCGCCTCTTTATTTGAAACCAACTTACCCAATCTTTTAACTTCAGACTCATCAGTGGTACTCATCTCTAACCAGATTTTATTTTTTGAAAGTCCGTTAATAATACCTTTTTCTGATTCCATGACATCTGCACATATTTCTGGTGAGGGTAAACAGGTTATAATTAAATCTGTTAGTTCAGCTAATTCTTTAGCACTGTTTGCAATTTTAGCTCCTCTATCTTTAAAATCATTTGTCAAATTTTTATCTAAATCTCTTACAGTTAAATCAAACTTATTTTTCAATAAGCTGCCTGCTAGTTTGCCTCCAACATTTCCAAGCCCTATAAACCCTATTTTCATAACAACCTTTTAATTTTAGTGAATATTAAATTCTTTATGATATATTTTTTTTTTAAAAATGTATTCTACAAAAATAGAACCAAAATACAAAACTAGCTCTAATTCTAGAGTAGGTTTAATTACACTTGCTACTGATTTTAGAATTGAGAAAGATTTTAATGATGTTATTAAAAATTTGAATATTGATCTATTCGTAAATAGAATTCATTGTTATTTTCCTTTAACTAGTGAGAATTTAATCAAAATGTCAAATACAGTTACAGAGGTTTCCGAGGATATTTTGCCTAATGAAAAGTTGGACTGTGTTGTTTATGGATGTACATCTGGAACAGTCGCTGCAGGATACGAAAATATTAAAAATAAAATCAATAAAGCTAAACCAGAAGCCAAAGTTACGACACCAAGCACGGCAGCATTAAATGCACTAAAAAAAATGAATATTAAAAAAATATCAATTTTTACTCCATACTCAAAAACATTAAACGATGATGTAGTAAATTATTTTAAAAAAGAAAATTTTAGCGTTACATCAAATGCGTATTTTGATATTACTAATGATTTAGATATTGGAAAAGTAGATCCCGATTATTTGTATAAAACTCTTTCTAGTATGGATTTAGCTGGCGCTGATGCTTTGTTCGTTTCTTGTACAGCCTTACCTGCTTTATCTATAATTGATAAGTTAGAGAAGAAATTAAACAAGCCTGTTCTATCTAGCAATCAAGTTTTAATTTGGGATACTTTGCAAAGTATAGGCAAAACTCAATCTATAAAAGGATTTGGAAAATTATTTAACCCAAATTAATTATGTTATTTTCAAAGGAAGAATACAAAAATAGATTAAAGACAGTTCAAAAATCAATGCAAAAAAAAGGCATTGATTTATTAATTTCTCAAGACACTAATAATATGAATTATTTAACTGGTTATGATGCTTGGTCATTTTATTATACTCAATGTGTAATAGTTCATGTAGATGCTGAAGAACCTCTTTGCTTTGTAAGAGCACAAGATGCTGGTGGTGCATATATTAAAACATACTTAAAAAAAGAGAACATAATTGTTTATGAAGAAAAGTATATTCATACATGGCCCATGCATCCTTATGATCCTTTAATTGAATTAATAAAAAAAAATCAATGGGATAAGTTGAATATTGGTGTAGAAATGGACAGTCACTATTTTACTGCTTATTGTTATGAAAAATTAATACAAGGTTTGCCAAATGCAAAAATTAAAGACTCAGATAGATTAGTAAATTGGGTAAGGTTAGTAAAATCTGATGCTGAAATAAATTTAATGAAAGGTGCAGCAGCAATATCTCAACAAGCAATGAAAGTTGCTATGGATACTATTAATCCTGGAGTTAGACAATGTGATGCGGTTGCAGAAATACAAAGGGCACTTTTTAGAGGAACTCCAGAAATTGGTGGAGAATATGCGAGCATTGCAACATTGTTACCAACTGGAAAAGGAACTTCAGCATCTCATCTAACAGCAACGGATGAAAAATTTATTGAGGGAGAGGCAACAATAATTGAATTATCAGGAGTTAATAAAAGATATCATTGCCCAATGGCAAGAACAGTGCAGTTGGGTAAGCCTGAACAAAAAAAAATAGATGCAATGAAAGCAACGAACGAAGCACTCGATGCTGGTATTGCCGCAACAAAACCTGGCAATACTGCTGATGATGTTGCTCAGAAGTTTTGGGGTGTTTTGGATAAATATAAAATTAAAAAAGAATCTAGAACTGGTTATTCAATTGGAATTGGTTATCCACCTGACTGGGGAGAACATACACTAAATATTTACAAAGGTGACATGACAGTATTACAACCTAATGTTTGTTTTCATATGATTGCAGTGATGCAATTTGGAGAATGGGGTGTAGAAGCTTCCGAGTCTGTTCGTGTAACTGACAAAGGTAGTGAGTTATTTTGCAATTTTTCTAGAGAATTGCATATAAAATAAAAAATTAAGATCTTGAAATATATCTCTACAAATGTTTAAAAACTCTCTTTATGTCAAAAAATTTAGAATTTGTTAAATTTGATAAGGTAGATAAAAGTTACGACGGAAAAGTATTAGTCGTTAAGGATCTAAACCTTGATATTGCCGAAGGAGAATTTATTACAATGCTTGGGCCATCTGGTTCAGGTAAAACAACTTGCTTAATGATGTTGGCAGGATTTGAAACTCCAACTAATGGAGAAATATATTTAGACAAAAACCCTATTTCAAATATTCCACCGCATAAAAGAGGAATCGGAATGGTGTTTCAAAACTATGCACTGTTTCCTCATATGACAGTTTACGAAAACTTAGCTTTTCCATTAAGAGTTAGAAAATTTTCAAAAGATGACATTGATAAAAAAGTTAATAAAGCTTTATCAATGGTTTCTTTATCAGGATTTGAAAATAGAATGCCCGGACAATTATCTGGAGGACAACAACAAAGAGTAGCTGTTGCGAGAGCTCTAGTTTTTGATCCACAAGTAGTTTTAATGGATGAGCCATTAGGGGCATTGGATAAAAATTTAAGGGAAAGTATGCAATACGAAATTAAACATATTCATGAAAGCATAGGTGTTACAGTTGTATATGTTACACATGATCAAGGAGAAGCACTTACAATGTCAAATCGTATTGCAGTGTTTAACGATGGGAAAGTTCAACAATTATCAAGTCCAGACGAACTTTACGAAAAACCAGTAAATTCATTTGTTGCAGAGTTTATTGGAGAGAATAATAGATTTTCTGGAGAAGTTACTGAAATTTCAAAAGATAAATGCAAAGTCAAACTAACTTCTGGAACGGAAATCATGGCAAATCCAATTACAGTGAAAGCTAAAGGAGAAAAAACTATAGTCTCTCTAAGACCTGAGAGGGCGATTATTGACCCACAGAAAGATATGGATAATAATCATAAAGGAAAGATAGAAGAAGTGATTTACCATGGAGATCATACTAGAGTTAGATTAAACTTGCTTGGAAACAAAGAGTTTATTCTTAAAGTTCCAAATAGTTCTTCAAGAATGGATATAAAAGTAGGCAATCAAATAAATATTGGTTGGAATAGCCAAGACTCAAGAGCTTTAGACCCAAAATAAACATATCTACAAAATACATACAATTTAAGGGGTAATTTAACAGAATAAGTTTAAAATCAGTGTTGACTCCATTTTTTAGACTTGTTGTAATCGCTTTTTTAAAAAAACGTTTAAACGAAGGAGAAAAATGAAAAAAATTAGTAAATTGTTACTAGCTATTTCTTTTGTACTTTCTATAACTTCATCAGCATTTGCAGTTACTGTTGCATCTTGGGGTGGAGCTTATACTGAGTCTCAAAAGTTAGGTTATGGTGACCCTACTGCTAAAAAACTTGGTATAGAAATTAACTGGGTTGATTATTCAGGCGGATTATCAGAAATTAAAGCACAGAAAGAAGCTGGTGCGATTGTATGGGATATAATAGACGTATTTGCATTCGATACAATTAATGGATGTGACGAAGGTATCTTTGTTGAATTTGATTTCGATAAAGACTTTGAACCTGCTCCAGATGGAACACCTGCGAGTGAAGACTTCTTTACTTCAATGCCAAGCAAATGTGCTGTAGGAAACATTTTATATTCTTGGAACTACGCTTATAACAGCGACAATGTTAAAGGTACTCCAAAAACTATAAAAGATTTCTTTAACACTAAAAAATTCCCTGGAAAAAGAGCGATCTATAAGTCTGCTTTAACAAACTTGGAGATAGCTTTAGCTGCAACAGGAACGAAACCAGGAAAAGGTGGAGCAAATATCTATAAAAAATTGGAGACTG
This sequence comes from uncultured Pelagibacteraceae bacterium, assembly GCA_902552985.1. Taxonomy (GTDB): domain Bacteria; phylum Pseudomonadota; class Alphaproteobacteria; order Pelagibacterales; family Pelagibacteraceae; genus Pelagibacter. The sequence continues at coordinate 60,897 of CACDII010000005.1, read as the reverse complement.
AAAAAGGTGTTCAAAAAGCATTAGATACAATTAAAAAACTTTGTACAGATCCTCAAGGAGGATGTGTATTTTGGTCTGCAGGTGCTCAACCGCCAGAACTACTAATGAGTGGAGAAGTTGTAATGGCAACTGGTTGGAACGGAAGATTCTTTAACGCTACAGTTGGAGAAGGCGCTCCAATCGTTCAGGTTTGGGATGCACAAGGTCTTGACTATGAATACTTTGCATTAGTTAAAGGTGGACCTGACCATGAGAACGCAAAAAAAGCACTAAGAATGATGACTAACACTGAGATGTTAGCTGGAAGTGCTAAGTACATTGCGTATGCTCCTTGGAGAAAATCTTCAATTAAAGTTATGGAAGCAGGTGAACCTTGGTACAAAGATGGTAAAACAAACATGGTACCACATATGCCAACTGCACCAGCAAATACAAAAAACTACTTCTTAGTTGATCCATTCTTTTGGGCTGATAACGGCACAGAACTTGGTGAAAAATGGGAAGCTATGAAAGCTGGTCTATAATTTTAAGTTTTAAAGACTAAAATTATATATTATATTTAGGGCGGTTATTAATAACCGCCCTTTTTATTTATGAGCAGTGAAACACAAAAAATTTTAACAACAGACGGAATTCCTTTAGAGGTAAGTCTAAAAAAAGCTGAAAAGAAAAATAAGATTAAAGCTTTTCTTCTAGTAGCCCCATTGCTATTTTTTATAGTTATTACTTATATTTTTCCTATAGGTGAAATGTTCACAAGAAGTATAGATGATAGAATGGTTACAAATATGTTGCCTAAAACATTTAAGGCAATGGAAACTTGGGATGGAAAAGAATTACCATCCGAAGAAGTTTTTGCTGCTTTTTTATCTGATTTTAGACTTTTAGCTGAAAAGAAAGAACATGGAAAATTAGGACAAAGATTAAATAAAGAAAAAAATGGATTTAATACAATTCTTAAAAAATTGTGGAGAAAAATGAAAAATTTTGAGGAAGGTAATGCAAAAGAGCAAATAATGGAGATCCATAAACGGTTTAGAGATGTAAAGTACTGGCAAGCAATTAAAAGAACAGCCCCACCTTATTCAATGGCAAAATACTTAAAGGGTATGGATATGTATTATGATGAGGATGGCAAAATAGTTCAGGTTGAGGAAGATAGAAGAATTCATAGAATACTTTGGTTAAGAACTTTAGAGGTAGCTTTTTTTGTTACAATTTTTTGTTTTTTAATGGGTTACCCAATAGCTCATTTACTGGCAACCCTTCCAATGAAATATAGTAACTTATTAATGATATGTGTTCTGTTACCGTTCTGGACTTCTTTACTCGTTAGGACTGCAAGTTGGATGATTTTGTTACAACAGCAAGGAATTGTAAATGATTTCTTTGTTTGGATAGGATTAGTAGGTGACGATAATAGACCAGAGATGATGTATAACAAAACAGGAACCTATGTAGCAATGACACAGATTCTTCTACCGTTTATGGTATTACCACTCTACAGCGTAATGAAAACTATATCGCCTAGTCTAATGAGAGCAGGAAAGTCTTTAGGAGGCACACCGTTCGTTGCTTTTTGGAAAGTTTATTTCCCATTAACTATACCTGGTATTGGAGCAGGTTGCTTATTAGTATTTATACTTGCAATTGGTTATTATATTACTCCAGCATTAGTTGGAGGTGCGTCAGGAACATTAATAAGCAACCAAATAGCTTATCACATGAAAGCAACACTAGATTGGAGTTTTGCATCAGCGATGGGACTAATGTTATTAAGCGGTGTTTTAGTTGTTTATTGGATTTATAACAAACTTGTTGGAATTGATAATATAAAATTAGGATAAATAAAAATATGGCTTTACCAAAATATACAGAAACGCGTTATAGAATTTGGCACTATTCATATTTAGTAATTTGTGGTTTTGTTTTTTTCTTTTTAATAGCGCCGTTATTTGTAATTTTTCCTTTATCATTTAATGCTGAAGAGTTTTTGGTTTTTTCTGACGGAATGAAAAGACTCGATCCAGAGGCATTTTCTTTGAGATGGTATCATGACATGGTTTATGGAACTAAAAATCCCTGGGGACTAGCAGCAAAAAATAGTTTTATAATCGCATTATTTGCAACTATAGGCTCAGTAATACTTGGCACAGTTGCTGCATTAGGTTTAAGTAGCAGACATATGCCCTTCAAAGGAATAATAATGGCAACTTTGATTTCTCCTATGATTGTGCCATTAATTATTTCAGGAGTTGCAATTTTCTTTTTTATTGCCAAAATTGGATTAGCAGCTACACATTTAGGAATTATTATTGCTCACATTGTACTAGGAACCCCATTTGTCGTTATAACTGTTACAGCAACTTTATCAGGGTTTGACCATAGTGTAACTAGAGCTGCTTCTAGTCTTGGCAGTGATCCAGTTAATACATTTATGAAAATAACTTTACCATTGATTTTACCAGGAGTTATATCTGGAGCTTTATTTGCGTTTGTTACATCATTCGATGAAGTTGTGGTAGTTTTATTTTTAGCAGGATTAGATAATACGACCATACCAATCCAGATGTGGACAGGATTAAGAGAACAACTTAGCCCAACTATTCTTGCAGTAGCTACTTGTTTAATTGTTCTCTCAACATTAATACTTGTTACCGCAGAACTTTTAAGAAGAAGATCTGAGCGTATAAGAGGTATTAATAGATAATCTTAAAATTAAGTTTCAATTCTATGGAAATTAAAAAAGTTGTCATAATAGGATCAGGAACAATGGGGAGTGGTATTGCAGCTCATTTATGTAATGCTAATATTCCGGTAACGTTGTTAGATTTAACTACAGAAATTAGTCAAAAAGCGAAAGAAAGAATTCAAAAATCTAGACCACCACTTTTAATTGATAAAACAAAAATAGACGACATTGTAGTTGGAAATATTAATGATGATTTCGATGTAGTAAAAGATGCAGATTGGATAGTCGAAGCTGTTGTTGAAAGAATAGATATTAAACACAACATTTATGAAAAAATTTTTAAATCTAGAAAATCAGGTGCAATTGTCTCATCAAACACATCATCAATACCTATAAAAATTTTATCTGAAAAATTAACAGAAGCTGAAAAAAAAGATTTTTGTATAACACACTTTTTTAACCCCGTAAGGTACATGGGATTATTAGAAATTGTCAAAAATGAAAATAATGATTTAAATAAGATAAATGCTCTAAAAAAATTCTGCGAACAAGAACTTGGTAAAGGCGCTATAGTTTGCAATGATACTCCTGGTTTTTTAGGTAATAGAATAGGTGTTTTTGCAATGCAGGTAGCGATGACAGAAGCTTTTAGAATGAAGCTGTCTATAGAGGAAGCAGATGCAGTTTTTGGAAGACCAATGGGTATTCCGAAAACAGGAGTATTCGGTCTTTATGATCTTATAGGAATAGATTTAATGGCTGATGTTTTAAAAAGTTTTATAAAAGAACTTCCAAAAAATGATCCATTTCAAGTAGTAGCGAAAGAAATACCCTTAATTACGAAATTAATTAATACAGGTTACACAGGAAGAAAAGGAAAAGGTGGTTTTTACAGAATGAATAAGCAAAATAATCAAAAAATTCTAGAGGCAATTAATCTTGAGTCAGGAGAGTATTTTGCAACGAAGAAAATTGATCTTGGCATTGAGACGGTAAATTTAAATCTCTTGATAAGCAGAAAAGATAAATATGGGGAATACGCATGGTCTGTAATTTCAAAAATTATAAAATATGCATCTTCTTTGGTGCCAGGTATTACAGATAAATTTAATGATATTGATGAAGCTATGAGACTTGGTTTTAATTGGGCGATGGGTCCTTTTGAAATGTTAAAATCTATAGGAGTTAAAAACTTTTTTAACCGTATAGATGATTATGAAAATAATAAATTTTTAAAAAATTTATCTAAATCTCAAGATGAAAACTTTTATGGTGAAAGACAAAGGTATACAGATATTGAGACGTTAGGAAAAATAAAACCAAAAGCTATACAAGTTGATAAAAATAAATCTGCAGATATTTATAGATTTAAAGATTTTAATATTGTTGAATTTACAACTAAAGCTTGCGCATTAAATTACGACTCTATGGATGCACTAAAAAAAGCAACTGATAAACCTCTAATAATTATTAATGAAAGTATGCAATTTTCTGCTGGTGTAAATTTGACATACACAATGGAATTCGCTGACAAAGGTGATTTTAAATCAATAGAAAAATTTATTAAATATTTCCAAGAAACTTGCAAACATTTAAAATATTCAGATCATCCAGTGATATCTGCTCCTTCAGGTTTAGTTTTAGGTGGAGGAGAAGAAGTAGCTATTCAATCAAATTTTGTTGTATCACATACAAATATTGTTATGGGATTGGTCGAAACAGGTGTAGGTCTTGTGCCAGCAGGAGGAGGTTGTAAAGAAGTATTATGGAGATGGCTACAATCGCCTGAAGCAAAAAAGGATCCTGACTACGCATCTTTAAAAGTATTCAATATTATTGGTTATGCAAAAACCGCAACTTCAACTGTTGAAGCTATACCATTAAAGTTTTTAAGACCAGAAGATAAAAAAGTGATGAATAGAAATAGTTTGTTTGAAGTTTCAAGAAAATTAATTGAAGAAAATAAAGAATTCGTTCCTCCAAAAGAGTGTTCTTTTAATTTATCTGGAAAGCCTCTTAAAGAAAAAATGATAAAGGTTTTGGAAAAATTGTATAATGAAAAAATTATTTTAGATCACGGTATGGAAGTTGGAAAAGAGCTAGCTAATGTTCTTAGCGGCGGAAATACAACTATTAAAAAAACTTTAACGGAAGATGATTTGTACAAATTAGAATTAGAATCTTTTATGAGACTTATTGAAACAAAAAAAACACAAGAAAGAATTAAACATACACTCGCAACGGGCAAACCACTAGTTAATTAACATTTTAAAATAATTTATAAAGTCAGGCCGTAAAACATACTCAGTTTTTTCGCTATATTTAATTTTTTTTAAAACCTCTATACCGTAAATTACTTTTCCTACCGGTGTATATTCTCCCTCAAACAAAGGAGCATCTTGAAGTAATATAAAAAATTGACTATCTTCAGTGTTTTCCTTATCTGTTCTAGCCAAAGCAACTGTACCTTTTTTAAAATCAAATTTTTTTCCTAACTCTGACTTTATGGTTCCGTATCCAGATTTGCCGGTTCCTATATATGCGTAATTTAAATTATCTTTTTTCCCAAATTCTAAATCACCAGATTGAACTAATACGTTTTTTATAACTCTGTGAAAAGCAACATTATTATATTCTCCAGATTTAATTAACATCATAAATCTTTCAACAGAATTTGGTGAAATATTTGGATAAAGTTCTATAATAACATTTCCACAACCAGCATTTAGTACTGCAATATTTTTTGGTTTTTCAAAATTTAATTTTGTTGGGTCGTGATTTTTTATAAATAAGCATTTATTTTTTATTGTTATAAATGAACCGAAAAAAATAATTGCTAAAAACATAACAAATATCAGTAAAAGCTTTTCGGATAGGGATTGTTTTAATTTTTTTATCATTTAATCAAAATTAAAGTTTTCGTGCACCTTTAGTACGTTTTCTTTTATTAAAAGTATTTTTTTATTTAAAATTGGGTCTACCAAAGCTCTATTTTCAATCATTTTTTTATTAATCATTAAAAAGGAAAATACTTCAGCCATATCTTCAGAAGGAGTAGACATAGAGTATTCAGTAACAAAACCTTTATTTTCTTTTAATAGTGATAAACCTAGTCTATTTGAGCAAGTTGAACATTCGGCATATTCAAATTCTTGACTGTTTAAGTTTTCCCATTCTTTATATAAAAATATTTCTTTATGTGTTTCATCAATCATATGAAATATTTCATGATGTAATACTCTCTCAAAATACTTTTCATTAAATTTAATATCAATTATTAATGTTTTAGTTTTTGGGTTTGGAACACCTGCGGTATTAATTTGAGATACAGTAAGATTTTCACATAACACTACATATTTAAGATTTATTTTACTTATAAAAGTAGAGCTATATTTATTCAAATTTTTTTCAATTAAAGGCATTTTTTTTTCAATATCTTCTTCATTTGAATTAAAACAGGAAACGTTGTTATCTCTTATCCCAACATTAAATGGTTTCATCGCCTTTAAATATTTTAGTCCATTTACTGATTTGTTATCGTATATTTCCAAGTTTGGTATTTTGATAAGATAGAATATTGTGTTAGCATTAGCAGGTGAAATAAATATTAGAATTGATAGAATAAATTTTAAAAATTTCATAAGTGAATATAGATGAAAAAACAAAAAAATAAAAACCCAATCCAGCCAGTTATGGGAACTAAAGTTCCAAGATATGCTGGACCAAATACTTTTGCAAGATTGCCAGAATTAAGAGATGTTGAAAGTTGCGATGTTGCTATAGTTGGAATCCCTTTTGATGCAGGTACCAGTTATAGACCTGGGGCTAGATTTGGACCACAAAGTATTAGACAAGCTTCAAGACATTTAAGAACTAACTATCATCCAAATTATGATGCTGAACCTTTTAAAGTTCAACAGGTTGCAGATGCAGGAGATATATCTTGTAATCCATTTAATATTGATGAAGCAATTAAGCAAATTGAAAAAGGTGCTACAGAACTATTAGAAAAAGTAGGAGGAATTATTAGTATGGGGGGAGATCACACAATAGCTTTTCCATTACTAAGATCAATAAATAAAATAAACAAAGGACCAGTAGCTCTAGTTCATTTTGATGCACATTTAGATACTTGGGATACTTATTTTGGAGCACCATACACTCACGGAACACCATTCAGAAGGGCTAGAGAAGAAAATTTATTTTTGGATGATGCTTCTATGCACGTAGGCATAAGAGGACCTCTTTACAGCAGAGATGACTTAAAAAATGATGCAAGTTTTGGTTTTAAAATAATTCATTGCGACGAATTTCAAACTGAAGGTATAGATAAAATAGTTGAAAGAATTAGAAAAAGAGTAGGCGATAATCCTTTGTATCTTTCAATTGATATAGATGTACTAGATCCTGCTCATGCACCAGGAACGGGCACACCTGAAATTGCAGGTATGACCACAAGAGAAATAGTTAATGTGTTAAGAGGATTATCTGGAATGAATCTAATTTCTGCAGATGTTGTTGAGGTCGCACCTGCTTATGATCATGCTGAATTAACATCATTAGCTGCAGCAACAATAATTTATGAACTAACAAATTTATTTGCTAACAAAAAAAAATAGGATAAATTTAAGATATGTTAAATAAAAAAAATTTTTATATAAATGGAAAATGGGTTACTCCAATCGAACCGAGAAGTTTTAAAGTAATAGATCCATCAAATGAAGAACCTTGTGCTGAAATATCGCTTGGAGGAAAAAAAGATGTGGATGAAGCAGTAAGCGCTGCAAAAAAATCTTTTGAAACTTGGGCTTTTTCAAAAAAAGAAGAAAGATTAGAATTACTAGAAAAACTGTATGTTGTTTATAAAAAAAGATGGGCAGAAATGGCAAAGCTTATCTCTACAGAAATGGGAGCTCCCATGAAATTTTCTACTGAAATGCAAGCAGCAACTGGAGCAAGTCACATCAAATCTTTTAAAAATATATTAAAGGATTTTAAATTTGAAAAAGATCTAGGAGAAGAGAAAAATAACCAGAAATTATTGTATGAACCAAAAGGAGTATGTGCTTTGATCACGCCTTGGAATTGGCCAATAAATCAAGTAAATTTAAAAGTAATACCCGCACTAGCTTCAGCTTGTACAGTTGTTTTAAAGCCATCTGAGATAGCGCCTTTATCATCAATGTTGCTAGCAGAAATGATTGATGAAGTAAAATTTCCAGCAGGTGTGTTTAATTTAGTAAATGGTGATGGTGCTGTAACAGGAAATGCTTTAACTAGTCATCCTGATATTAATATGATTTCTTTTACAGGATCTACAAGAGCTGGTGCATTGATCTCACAAAATGCAGCGAAAGATTTTAAAAGAATAAGCCTGGAACTAGGTGGAAAAGGTGCAAACATAATTTTTAAAGACGCAGATTCAGAAGCTGTTGCAAGAGGTGTTTTAAGGTGTTTTAGAAATTCTGGTCAGTCCTGCAATGCTCCAACAAGAATGCTTGTTGAAAAGTCGATTTATAACGAAACAGTCGAAAAGGTAAAAGAATTAGCAAATAATACTAAAGTAGATTCGCCTCAAAAAGAGGGTGATCACATTGGTCCAGTAGTTTCTGAAATGCAATTTAATAAAATTCAAACATTAATTCAAAAAGGAATTGACGAAGGTGCAAAATTAGTTGCTGGCGGAACTGGCAAACCTAAGGGATTAGAGAAAGGATATTACGTTAAACCAACAGTTTTTGCAGATGTTAATAATCAAATGGAGATTGCAAGAACCGAGATTTTTGGTCCTGTACTATCTATAATTCCTTTCGAAAATGAAGATGAAGCTATTTCAATAGCTAATGATACTCCTTACGGTTTAACAAACTACATTCAAACGCAAGATAAAGAAAAAGTTAAAAGAGTTGCACGAAAACTTAGATCTGGCATGGTAGATGTTAATGGAGTAGGTATAGCTGTGAGCTCGCCTTTTGGAGGATATAAACATTCAGGTATTGGGAGAGAGGCTGGAACTGAAGGTCTAATAGAGTTTTTAGAAGTTAAAACTGTTGGCGGTTGGAATTAATTGATAGACTGATTTTTAATACCTTCAAGTAGATTTAAGCATTTTTTTAATTCATCTAGCTTTATAAATTCATCAACCTTATGAGCTTGTTCAATTGATCCAGGACCACACACAACAGTGCTTATTCCAATTTCTTGAAATAAACCAGCTTCTGTACCAAAAGAAACGACCTCACGAGAATTATCGCCTGTAATATTTGAAATCAATTCACATGCTTCCGATTTATTTTCACGATCAAAACCTATTATTTCTCCAATAATTTCTTTTTTGATTGATGATTTAGGGTATATTTTTTTCATCTCAGGAAGAAGTTCATTATTAACAAATTTATCTATTTCTGAATTTACAAAAATTCCATCTTCTTTTACAACTGGTCTAAGCTCCCAATCGACTCTACATCTATCTGCAATTACATTTCGTGCTATTCCTCCCGAAATTCCGCCGATCTGAAGAGTTGTATATGGAGGATTAAAAACAGAATTTTTTGGAGCATTTTCCTTAAGAATTTTTCTTAGTCTTAATAATTTGTCTATAAATCTTGCAGCATATTCAACTGCATTTACTCCTTTATCAGGCGCTGAGCCATGGCCTGCTAGTCCTTCAAAGTGAGTTGTATATTCATAACAACCTTTATGAGCATCAATTATTTTCATATTAGTTGGCTCTCCAACAATACAAATACCTTTTTTAATATTTCTTTTTTTTAATTCAGCTATTAAAATTGGAGCTCCTTGACATGCAGTTTCTTCGTCGAATGTAAATGAAAAGTGAATATCTCTATTTAAATTTGATTTAGAATAAATTGGTGCATAAGCTAAAGTACATGCAATAAATCCTTTCATATCACATGAGCCTCGTCCATATAGTTTATCTTCTTTAATTGTAGCTTTAAAAGGGTCAGTTGACCAACTTTTAGAAACAGGGACAACATCTGTGTGTCCAGACAGAATTATTGGAACTTTTCCGTTTGGTTTTTTTGCTTTTAAAGTTGCAAACAAATTTACTCTTTTTTTTTCTTTGTCATATGTTTTAAAGGATTCTGCACCTAAATCTTTCAATATTTTATCACAATAATTAATTAATGAGTTGTTGTCTTCACCAGAAATTGTTTTAAACGCTATTAAATCTGACAGTATTTTAATAGAATTTTCATATAAAGTTTTCGAATTATTTTCTGTACTCATATCTTATATCAATTATATATTAAATTTATGAAAGAACAAATAACCTATGATATATTTGATAAAGTAGACATTAGACTTGGAACCGTAATTTCTGTAAAAAAAAATGAAAAAGCAAGAAAACCTTCTTTAGTTGTTGAGGTAGATTTTGGATCAGAAATTGGAATAAAACAATCATCGGCACAAATAACTCATTATTACAATGAAGAAAATTTATTAGGAAAACAGGTAATTGGTGTATGTAATTTTGCTGAAAAAAATATTGCTGGTGTAAAATCGCAAGTTTTAATTTTGGGATCAATAGATAAAGAAGGAAGAGTTACTTTAGTTCATCCATCGCAAAAAGCTGAAAATGGTTTGCCAATAGCATAACTATATGCATCCAGAAATAATATCTTTAAGTTTATTTATGTTTGTTACAAGCTGTTCGCCTGGACCAAATAATATTGTTGCATCTTACTCTGGTTTTAATTTTGGAGTTTTAAAAACAATACCACACATGTGTGGTGTTATTTTTGGTTTTACAACTCTCGTAACTATTATGAATTTTGGATTGGTAAATATCTTTCAAAAATATCCAATTATTCAAGAAGTTTTAAAATATACTGGAACAATTTTTTTAATCTATTTAGCTTACAAAATTTCTTTTTCAAAAACAGTTTCAGATGGTGAAAAAAAAAATCCAGTAAAGTTTATAGAAACCTTTTTTTTTCAGTTTATAAATCCAAAATCAGTCATTGTATCAGTAATAATGGTTTCAACATATGTTGATAGAGGTAATGATTTTTTGTTTTACTCTTTTTGGGTGATTGGTGTTGCATTTCTTTTTGCAATAATTAGTATTAATTTTTGGACTCTATTGGGCAAATTTTTAAGACGATTCGCTACAAATGAGAAATTTATAAAGAGATTTAATTATGTTATGTCACTTCTTTTATTAGCTTGTATAGCAACATTTTATCTATAATTTGATTCATAATTTAGCCGAAATAATCTATAAGATGTAAATTTATGAAACCAGGAAATAAAAATTCTTACAAATCATTAAAAAATATAAATATTAATGGCAAGGATTATAAGTATTACTCTTTATCTGAAGCTGAAAAAAATGGTTTAAAAGGTATTTCAAATTTACCAAAGTCATTGAAAGTTTTATTAGAAAATCTTCTTAGATACGAAGATGATTTGTCAGTTACTAAAGATCAGATAATGTCAGTTCAAAATTGGTTAAAAGAAAAAAAGTCCAGCACAGAAATAGCTTATAGACCAGCAAGAGTTTTGTTACAGGATTATACAGGCATTCCAGCAGTTGCAGACCTAGCAGCAATGCGCGAAGCTGTTAGAGAAAAAAATAAAGATCCTAATACTATTAACCCTCTATCATCTGTTGACTTAGTTATTGATCATTCGGTACAAGTGGATAGATCAGCTAAATCAGATTCTTTTGAAAAAAATGTTGATATAGAATTCAAAAGAAATGGTGAAAGATATTCTTTCTTAAAATGGGGACAACAAGCTTTTAACAATTTTAGAATCGTCCCTCCTGGCACAGGCATATGTCACCAAGTTAATTTAGAGTATTTATCAAAAGTAGTTTGGTCAGAAAAATATAAAGAGGACGAGTATTTATTCCCAGATACTTTAGTAGGAACCGATAGTCACACTACAATGGTCAATGGATTGTCAGTTCTTGGTTGGGGTGTTGGAGGAATAGAAGCAGAAGCAGGAATGCTTGGACAACCAATTTCTATGTTGATTCCAGAAGTAGTTGGCTTTGAGCTTAAAAATAAAATGCCTGAAGGAACTACTGCTACTGACTTAGTTTTAACTGTTGTAAAAATTTTAAGGGATAAAGGTGTAGTAGGAAAATTTGTTGAATTTTTTGGAAATGGATTAAAAAATTTATCTCTTGCTGATAGAGCTACTATTGCGAATATGGCACCAGAGTATGGTGCCACTTGTGGTTTTTTTCCAATTGATGAAGAGACTTTAAAATATTTAAAGTTTTCAGGAAGAGACGAACAAACTTTAGCAACTGTAGAAAAATATGCTAAAGAGCAAGGTTTATGGTCAAGTGATAATATTGAATTTACAGACATTGTATCTTTAGACATGTCTTCAATTGTTCCAACGATTTCTGGACCAAAAAGACCACAAGACAAAGTTTTATTAACCGATGCATCCTCTGGATTTAAAAAAACATTTGAACAAATAACAGGCAGAAAAGAAAAATACGTTTCAAAAGTTGACGAAACAAATTTTGAAATTAAAGATGGTTCTATATTAATTGCAGCAATAACATCTTGTACGAACACATCAAATCCAAATGTCTTAATTGGTGCTGGGTTGTTAGCAAAAAAGGCAGTAGAGTTAGGGCTCAAAACTAAACCTTGGGTAAAAACTTCTTTAGCACCAGGATCTCAAGTAGTTACTGATTATTTGAAAAAGGCTGGATTAAGCAAATATTTGGATGAGTTGGGATTTAATTTAGTCGGATACGGCTGCACAACTTGCATAGGAAATTCTGGTCCTTTGCCCGAAAATATTGTTGATGCTATAGAAAAAAAAAATTTATATGCAGTGTCAGTATTGTCTGGTAATAGAAATTTTGAGGGTCGGATTTCACCACATATCAAAGCAAATTATTTAGCATCTCCACCACTTGTTGTAGCTTATGCATTAGCTGGTCATATGGAAATAGATTTGTACAAAGACTCTTTAGGAATAGATAAAAATGGAAAAGAAGTTTATTTGAAAGATATTTGGCCATCAAACAAAGAAATAGATGATACTTTAAAGATATCTTTAAACGCTGATATGTTTATAAAAAGATACTCAAATATTTCTGAAGGACCTACACAATGGCAAAAAATTAAAACTGAAAAAAGTAGTATTTATAATTGGGATGAAAGCTCAACTTATGTAAAAAAACCTCCTTTCTTTGATAATCTTCCAGATAAACCTGAGGGATTTAAAAAAATAAAAAATGCAAGACCATTATTAATTTTAGGCGACATGGTCACAACAGATCATATCTCACCAGCAGGTTCTATTAAGAAAGAAAGTCCTACTGGAGAATATTTTATGAAACATCAAGTTTTGCCAAAAGACTATAACTCATATGGTGCAAGAAGAGGTAATCATGAAGTTATGATGAGAGGAACCTTTGCAAATATAAGAATTAAAAATGAGATGGCACCAGGGACAGAGGGCGGTTTTACCAAATTATATCCCGAAGGCAAAGTTATGTCGATTTATAAAGCAGTAACTGAATATAAAAAAAGAGGAACCGACTTAGTCGTGGTAGGTGGTAAAGAATATGGCACAGGTTCATCTAGAGATTGGGCTGCAAAAGGAACAAAACTACTTGGAGTAAAAGTAGTACTAGCGGAAAGTTTCGAAAGAATTCACAGATCAAACTTAATTGGCATGGGAATTTTACCACTTCAGTTTAAAGATGGAATGAACAGAACAAATTTAAAACTTACTGGAGGAGAATTAATCAATATAATCGACCTAGAAAAAGGAATTAAACCTTTAGACAAAATAAAAGTAGAAATAAAATATGATTCAGGTGATATTAAAACGATAGAAACTATATGTAGAATTGATACAAAAAATGAAATCGAATATTTTAAAAATGATGGAATTTTAAAGTATGTATTAAGAAAGATGATTTAAACATGGATGAAGATATAACAATAATTAATGAAAGCACTAGATACGAAAAAATTAAAAATTTTTTTATAAATAATAAAAATAAACTAATAACAATATTTGTCATATTAATTTTATTATTATGTGGTTACTTTTTTTATAAGGATTTAGAAAAAAAAAATAAAGTTAAACTATCCAATAAATATAATACAGCCACTGCAGATTTTATTGCAGGCAATAAATCAAAAGTTGAAAACGATCTTATAGAAATAGTTAATAAAAAGGATACGGCATATTCACCTTTAGCTCTATATTTTTTAGTTGATAATAAAATTATTAATGAAAGAAAAAAAATTAACGAACTGTTCGATATCGTTATAAATGAAACAAGTTTAGAAAAAGAGATTAAAAATCTAATAATTTATAAAAAAGCACTTTACAATTCAGATTTTGAGACAGAAAATAATTTGATCAAAATGCTTAAACCTATAACTAGCTCAGAAAGTATTTGGAAATCGCATGGACTTTATTTATTAGGTGAGTATTTTTATTCTAAGAATGAAAAACAAAAATCAAAAGATTTTTTCTCACAAATTATTAGTTTAGAAAATAGTAACAGTGACATTAAGATAGAAGCACAAAAGAGATTAAATAGAGATTTTAGTGAATAAATTTTTAAATTTTTTTTTATTTTTAATAATATTATTTGTAACAAATTGTTCTTTTGATAAAAAAACAGGCTTTTGGACAAAAACAAAAAAAATTAGTGAGGCAGAAAAAATTGAATACAAAATAAAAGAAGTTTTTGTTGAAGAAAAAGCTTTGGAAAAAGAACTTAATCCTAATTTAAAAATAAATTTATCAGCAAAACTGATTAAGAGAAGTTTTATTAATAATTTTGACAACAATAACGGAAGAGTGAATTATAATGGGAATTTAAAAAGTATTTCTAGATATAAATTTTCTAAAATAGAGGACTTTAACGAATTTGAACCAGAAATTGTTTTTAATAAAGATAATGTTATTTTTTTTGATAATAAAGGCACTATATTAAAATTCAATAGTTCATCCAAACTCCTTTGGAAAAAAAATTATTATTCTAAAAGTGAAAAAAAATTAAATCCAATTCTATTTTTAGCAAGTAATAATAATACTTTGGTAGTTGCTGATAATGTCTCAAAATATTATGCCATTGATATTAATTCTGGAGAACTACTTTGGACCAAAAATAATTCTTCACCGTTTAATTCTCAAGTTAAAATTTTTAAAGATAGGTTTTTTGTTATAGATTTTGAAAATGTTTTAAGATGCTTTTCATTAAAGGATGGTAAGGAAATTTGGAAAGTAAAAACAGAAAAATCATTTATAAAATCTCAAAAAAAACTTTCATTAATCATTATCAATGATCTTGTTTATTTTAATAATTCAATAGGGGACATCAGCGCGATTAATATTAATAATGGTAATCTTATATGGCAAACACCAACACGTAGCGGCACAGTTATAGACTCAAATATTTTTCTAAAAACATCGGACTTAATTGCAGATAGTAATACGATTTTATTTTCTAATAATCAAAATGAATTTTATTCATTAGATTTGGCTACTGGAGTTCTCAATTGGAAACAAAAGATAAATTCTAGTTTGAGACCAACTTTAATAGATGATTTGATTTTTTCAGTGTCGCAGGAAGGTTTTTTATTTGTTATTGAAAAAAAATCTGGAAATATAATAAGAGTAACTGATATTTTTAATAGATTTAAAATTAAAAAAAGAGCAAAAATTAAACCAATTGGATTTATTGTAGGTTCTGAAAATATTTATTTAACTACTAATCATGGAAAATTAATCATTATAAGTGTTCTCACTGGCAAACCTACTTCATTATTAAAAATTGATAATGATAAAATATCAAGACCATTTGTTTTAAATGAAAACTTATATATAATAAAAGAAAACTCTGTAATAAGATTAAATTAATAATGATTTTGAAATTATTAGATAAATTAGGAAGAAAAAGGACTGTATTAGATAGAGGTCCAAGCCATCCAGAATATCATATGGCTAAACCGTGGATTAATAGATATTATATTTTATTTCGACGTAGACCCAAATGGTTTCCTTTTAATATTTTGATACATGAAATGTTAGCAGACGATCATGGAAATGGTGTACAT
The DNA here is from genome assembly GCA_902552985.1 of uncultured Pelagibacteraceae bacterium. GTDB lineage: Bacteria > Pseudomonadota > Alphaproteobacteria > Pelagibacterales > Pelagibacteraceae > Pelagibacter. The sequence continues at coordinate 45,123 of CACDII010000005.1, read as the reverse complement.
AACCATACATGTCCTTATATTACTATAATTCTAAGAGGAGGGTATTGGGAAACTACAAAAACAGGTAAGTTTTGGAGACGACCAGGATATATAGGTTTTAGATCTGCAAATAATCTTCACAGAGTTGATCTTGAACCCAAAACAAAACCACTTACTCTCTTTATACCCGGACCGTTTGGTTTTAGAAAAGGCCCAAGATCTGAGTACGGAATAGACTTTAAAACCAAATACAGATAGTAATTATTTTAATAATTTTCGATAAGCGAATATAACAGCAAGAACTATTATTAAAGCTGCCACACCTTGTTCACCAAGCGAATTAAGTAAATTAATTAAATTTTTCGTAACTTGTGAACCAAAAAAAGCTACATTTGGTCCAAAGATTATTTCTGCTATTACAGACAAAGCTAAAAGCAATATTCCAAGTTCAAGAAATTTAGTCAAATATTGAGAAAGTTTTGCAATCCAATTATTCATAATGTTTCCTTTTCAAAATCCCTAACCCTAACAATTTAGAATTAGGGATTTTATTTTGTGCTAATTAGCAAGAGAGAAGTTGCTAATTAATTATAGCTCTACTTGTATAAATTTAGGATAACTATAGCTGCAACTAAACCAACTATACCCGCATCACCTAAACTTTGTACCAGACTAACTATATTGTCTGCTACTCCACCAACGAATGGAACATTTCCACCTAGTAGAGAAACAACGATTCCTAGACCTAGCAGTGCTATAACAACACTAGTTAAGCTATTAACCGTGCTTGTAAGACCTGATAATACTTTCATATCTAGCTCCCTTTCTTTGTTTTTTATGCTATAGAATCACAATCTATAGCTGTATTAAACCTTATCACACAATATATAGTTGCATAGCTAAAATTATATACATTTTAAGCTACTTTAAAGTCCATTTTGGGTAATATTATCTAAATGGATTGTACGCCCATTGTAGAATTGCTTGTCTTTGTCTTCTTCTACATTGCAAATCATTTTTTTCACAATTTTTTTCTATCGCTAAAACATGCCTTCTAAAATTTTTCCATCTTTTAATTTGAATTTCATCGATATGTGGAATTCTTCTTCCATTGGAAAATCTACAGTACCATTGAAACCAACCTAAAGGATCTTCTTTAAAAATCCACCCTTTTTCTATCCAGTGTTTTCGAGATAATCCCGACTCTATTCTAAAACGGTTTAAGTTCACATCAAAATTCTTACTAAGCTTAGCTTTTTTAAACCAATATTTTGGATACTCTTTAATATTATTTCCGAAATAAGATCCACCAAAGACTCCTAATTCTAACATTTTTTTGGGAGTAAGTTCTGGTTTAAAGATTTTATAAAAATCTACATTTTTAATTTTTTTTTTTACAATTTTTTTAGATTTAAGCATTTTATTGATTTAGTAATTTTTGATATAATTCTTCATCTGCATCCCCCTCACAACCAAATAATAATACATTTGAACTTTCGTTAAGATTAATTGACTTTTTTGTATGTGTATTATTATTTAAACAGATTAGACTTATAATTCCTGGTGTAGAACATTCACCACCAATTATTTTCATATTACTAAAATCAGATTTTGCAAGTGATTGAACAATATTTGAAATATAGTCATCCGAAACAGTAATACAATAATTTACAGAATTTTTTAGTATTTCCCATGGAACCAAAGAAACTTCATCACAAGACATGCCTCCCATTAAACTTTCTTTTTTCACAAAAATTTTTTTTATTTTTCCTAATTTTATACTTTCTAACACACAAGCGGCACTTTCTGGTTCTACTATTATAATTTTAGGAATATTTTTTAAATATCTAGCTATACCAGCTACCATAGCTGCCGCCATTCCTCCAACTCCGGCTTGTAATATGACATGTGAAATTTTTTCATTTTTTATTTGATCAGAAATTTCTTTCATCATAACTGAATACCCTGCCATAGTTAGTTTAGGAACCAACTTATAATTATGCCACGCGACGTCCTGAACAATTTGCCAATTATTTTGATTTGATTGTTTAATACATTCTTTTAATGAATTATCATAGTTTCCTTTAACTCTTATAACGTCTGCACCAAAACTTCTCATTACTTCAGCTCTAAACTCGCTTACGTACTCACTAATAAAAATTTTACATTTTAGTCCTAGCTTTTTTGATCCCCATGCTACCGATCTACCATGATTTCCAGCTGTAGCAGTAGAAATAACCAAATCTTTATTTCCTTTTGTTATTTTTTCTACTGCATATGCACCACCTAAAGCTTTGAATGATTTTAGATTAAATCTTTTAGACTCATCTTTATAAAAAATTTTATTAATTCCTAATTTTTTAGATAATTTATCTAAATGTATTAATGGAGTTGGCGAATAGTTTTTCCATTTAGATATTGTATTATATGCTTCATCTATCTCTTCTGAAGGCAGAACATCTAATATATTTTTTTTATTAAAGTTATTTTTTTTATTTTCTAAAAAATTTGAGTATTTCCAGTTTGAAACTTCAGATATAGCTGACATTTACTAGCAATCTAAAGTATTATTTTTTTCCCATTCAGTGACAGGATCTTCTTTATTAAAACTTTCTGTTTTATTGAAATCATTAATTTCATTTTTTTTTAATTTTATATAACTATTAATAACCTCATCACCAAAACACTCTCTAATTTCTTTGCTGTCATCTAAATTATAAATAGCATCTTCAACTTCATCTGGAAGTTTTTCTAAATCAGGATATTTTTCATAATCGGTATACATATTACAATTTAAAGGTTCTCCTGGGTCAGATTTATTACTCATTCCATAAAGACCCGCAGCTATTACACCTGCTTGCAATAAATAAGGGTTAACAGATCCATCCATTAGTCTTAGTTCAAATCTTCCAGCATCAGGGATTCTTATCATGTGAGTTCTATTATTCCCTGTATAAGAGATGCTACTTGGTGACCAAGAAGCACCAGATTTAGTTGGGGGTGCATTAATTCTTCTATAGCTATTTATTGTGGGATTAAAAAAAGCAGACAATGGTTTTGCAAGCTTTATTAGACCACCTAAAAAATTATATGCTAGCTTGCTTAGACCATAACGATCATTACTGTCTAAAAATTTATTTGTTTTATCATCCCATAAAGAAACGTGAGCGTGGCAACCATTTCCTGTTAGGTTTTGAAATGGTTTAGGCATAAATGTTGCTCTTAATCCATGCTTTTCTGCTAAAGTTTTTACCATATATTTAAAAAAAACATGTCTATCTGCTGTAATTAAACAATCATCGTAATTCCAATTCATTTCGAACTGACCGTTAGCATCTTCATGGTCATTTTGATATGGACCCCATCCCATTGTAATCATGCTGTCACAAATTTCTTTAATTAAATCATATCTTCTCATTAAAGCCGATTGATCATAACAAGGTTTAGATTGAATATCCCTTGGATCAGCAATGCTAGTACCGTCCTGAGAAATTAAAAAATATTCACACTCAACTCCTGATTTCATTTTTAAATTTTTACTACCAAGTTTTTTAATTTGATTTTTTAACATTACTCTTGGTGAAGCTTTGACTGGTTTTCCATCCATCCACAAATCTGAAGCTAACCATCCTACTTCTTTATTCCATGGAAGTTGAATTAAACTATCTGGATCTGGTATAGCAAACATGTCAGTATCAGCAGGAGTCATATCTAGCCAAGTAGCAAAACCTGCAAAACCTGCTCCATTTTTTTGCATCTCTGAAATTGCTTGAGTAGGAACTAGTTTTGATCTTAAGACTCCAAATAAATCTACAAAACTAATTAAAAAATATTTAATTTTTTTTGTTTGAGCAATTTTAAATAAATTTTTTGGCATTTTTTAATCTAACATATTTTTATTTTAAAAAAGAAAAAATTATATCTTTATAGAGAATTAAATTAACAACTATTATAATAATAATTGCAATTATAGCACCATATTTAGCTTTAGGCCATGCCAAACGAGCCATTCTTTCTGGTGTTTTATTTATATTTTCTTTTAAATTATTATCAGACATTTTTTGAATTTTTTAATACAAAGGGCGCGTATTTACACGCCCTTTATAATTAGATTTTAATTACCATTCGGTAATATTGCTTTTGTGATCATTAGCACCGTGTCTTTTTCTAGCTAACTTCTCTAGATGGTTAGACTCAGCATTGTTTTGTAGAACATGCCATCCTATCCAAAGTACTAGAGCAATTATAACTAAGATGCCTTCACTACCAACTCCAGGATAAATTGCACCCTGAACTTCTTTGGCACTTAAATGATCAATCCAGTTTGTTACTGTTGCCATAATTTATCTCCTTTACCTAGTTGATGAGGATACTGCTTTTTCATCGTCTCTAGCAGCTTCCATTAGATCGTAATCAAGACCAGCTATTTCAACTTCACGCGGAATTCTTAGTTTTCCAACTCCATGAAGTACTTTAGCTATGACGTAGCCTGGTATTAATCCAAGAACTACAAACATTATAATTGCACCTATAAACATTCCTAAAGGATTGATTGGTGCATAGTCTGTTCCTACCCACATTGATCCAACACTGTATCCAGATGAAGGATATCCATTAAGAACAAAGCCACATATTATAAGTCCTGCAACTCCTGCATATCCATGTACCGCTACTGCGCCAACAGCATCATCAATCTTAAATTTACGTTCAACGAAGTAATGTAATTTATATGCAATCACAACACCGATCATAGCTATGATCATTGCTTGTATTGGGTGATATAAATCATTACCTGCCGAAGCACAGATGATACCTGCTAGTCCACTTGAATATGTCCAGAAAGGATCGTTATTAGAGATCAAATATCCAGCTAATAAACCACCTGATAATGACATCAAGAAGTTCATCGTAATACCACTAAGTGTAGTAGGGGTTACGTAAATGTTTGTTGCTGTCCAGTATGTTACGCCTTCCATACCGTATTCTGGTCCTAAGTCGAATATTGGTATATTACAAGCAGCATAGAATCCCCAGAAACCAGTATAAATTAGAAATAATCCTATTGTTACTAGCCAAGGATTTCTTGGTCCTATATTTCTTGGTTCACCGCTAGATGAGAATTTTCCAATTCTCGGTCCTAAAACTATAAGAACACCTAAAGCAAATCCACCCGCAATCGCGTGAATAACACCTGATGCGTAAGCATCATGATATCCTAAAAGTTTAAGCATCCAGCCATCAAAATGCCATCCCCAAGCAGCGTCAATTGTCCAAAATACAGATCCGATTGCAATTGCTAAAATTCCAAATGCAAAAGTTGTAATTCTTTCAATTACCGCTCCAGAAACGATTGATGCAGCAGTCCAAGAGAATAATAGGAACGCAGCCCAGAATACTCCACTAATATGGTCGCCTAAATTTACCGCCATATATTCAGTATTGGGTTGGTACCATTTCGCACTAAAAGTACTTTCGTCAGTAATTAGTGCTGCACTTTCATTCATTATTGAAGGTGCTAATCCAGGTCCTGTTGGGAAAGCCCAGTATATCCACCAACCAAATAAAAACCACGTAACTGTTACCAAAGGTATCAGCATAGTGTTTTTCATTAGGGTATGTTGGTGATGTTTGTACCTAGAAGCACCAACTTCATACATACAGAAACCTACGTGAATTAAAAACATAAGTACTACTGTTATCCAATAGTAAAATTCTGTAAATATGGTAGTCAGAGCTGCTAATTGGTCAGTCATGTCTTCCTCCCTTATTTGTTTTAATAATTATATGATAGATTTCGTCACAGGGAGCACAATCGTTTTTTTTAGATATAAAAAATAATAAAGCTTGTAAATCGCGAATAATTTAAGTACGTAAAATTAATTTTCAACTTGTAGGTGATGTTTGATTTAAAATTTTAAATAAGCTTTTTTTAAATCAACCAAAGGGTGGTTAGGAGACATTTGAAATTTAACTAACAATTCTCTTGCAATCATGTCTCTGTCTTGCTGGTTGTCAGGTAATTTAATTTTTTTTGGAATAGTTACCCATCCATTTGCATTTCTATCAAATACAGCCGGTCTATTTTCTTCATAACCCATATGAACATCTTCTAACCAATTAAGATCATCCCATCCCATATGTTCAATATATTTTTTTAGAAAAGGTGTAAGTTTTTTATAATCAGGCAGCAAGTTAACATCATATCGATATCCAATTGTCTGGCCGATCATTTTTTCTCTGGCCGTTTCTTTTTTTTTGCCTAGCTGACCTTTAGTTTGTTTTATTTTTTTATTTTTCTTTTTTTTTGCCATATCTTTTTCTATATTTTATGAAAGTCATCAACTCCAACAGTGTGATTTGTACCTGATAGTGGAACTTTTGCTAGCGCAGATGCTTCCATAGTTAATGCAGCCATATCTTCTGGCTCTAAAGAATGAATATTTGTTTTTCCACAAGCTCGAGCAAGTAATTGTGCTTCCAAAGTCATTGTATGTAGGTAATTATAAACTCTTAATGCTGCATCATCTGGGTTTAATCTTTTTCTCAATTTAGGATCTTGAGTTGCAACACCAACTGGACAACGACCTGTGTGACAGTGGTAACAATGTCCTGCAGGTACACCCATTTCTTTTTCAAAATTAGACTCTGGTATTTCTTTATTACAGTTAAGTGCGATCATTGCTCCAGTTCCAATAGCAATTGCATCAGCACCTAATGCTAAAGCTTTTGCCATATCAGCTCCATCTCTTACACCGCCAGCATAAATTAATGTAACCCTTCCAGTTTGACCAACATCGTCTAAGGCTCTTCTAGCTTCTCTTATCGCAGCTATTCCAGGAATTCCCGTATTTGCTGCAGCTATGTGTGGTCCAGCTCCAGTCGAACCTTCCATTCCATCTAAATATATTGAGTCCGGATCACATTTTGCAGCCATACGAACATCATCATAAACTTTTGCCGCTCCAAGTTTTAATTGAATTGGAACTTTGTTTTTTGTCAATTCTCTAAGTTCTTGAACTTTTAAAGCTAGGTCGTCTGGTCCTAACCAATCAGGGTGTCTTGCTGGCGATCTTTGATCGATTCCAGCTGGTAAAGATCTCATTTCTGCAACTTGATCAGTAACTTTTTGACCCATTAGATGGCCACCCATTCCAACTTTTTGACCTTGTCCAATAAACACTTCAATTCCATCTGCAAGTTGTGCGTGGTGTGGGTTAAATCCATATCTTGATTGAATACATTGATAATACCATTTTTCTGAATATCTTCTTTCATCAGGTATCATTCCACCTTCTCCTGAACATGTAGCAGATCCAGCCATTGTTGCACCTCGTGCTAAAGCTGTTTTAGCTTCATAAGATAGTGCTCCAAAGCTCATACCTGTTATATAAACTGGGATATCTAGTTTAATAGGATTTTCACATCTTGGACCTATTACAGTTTTTGTTTCACATTTTTCTCTATAACCTTCAATTACAAATCTTGTTAAAGTTCCTGGTAAAAAAACCAAATCGTCAAATGTTGGAATCTTTTTCATCAATGCCATACCACGCATTCTGTATCTTCCTAGCTGAGCTTTGATATGAATATCGTCAATTACTTCAGGAGTAAAAATTGAATTATAACCTAATAAACTTTTATTTCTTTTTGCAAATTCAGTTTTGCCATTTGCGTGCCCATTAGTTTTGCCATTTTTCTTTTTTGCCATTATATAGCTCCTTTTTTCTCAGTTGGTTCTAAAGCATCGTAATTCCAAAGTTTTTTTCCAGCAACAATTTTAGTCATTTTCGTTACGTCAAAATCGTTTCCGATCTCAGCAACTTTAAGTTTTCTAGTTAACCAATCTATATCATTTTTTGTCATGGGTGCTTCTACCGCATCACTACCAAAAGAACCAATTTTTCCACCTACATAAATAGTTCCATCATACATAGAGTCTCCAAGGTTAATTCCTACATCTCCTAGAATGACAATTCTTCCTCTTTGCATCATAAATCCTGTAAATGCTCCTGCATCACCACCAACTATTATTGAACCACCTTTTTGATCAATACCAGTTCTAGCCCCGACACTTCCTTTACAAATTAAATCTCCACCTCTAATAGCTGCTCCAAAACATGATCCTGCATTTTTTTCAATCACTACTTTTCCAGCCATCATATTTTCAGCACACGACCAACCAACACGTCCATTAACTCTAACTATAGGACCATCAATTGAACCAACACCGAAATATCCTAAACTTCCTTCAAAAATTAAATTAAGTTTGTTAAGTATTCCAACTCCTAAACTATGTTTTCCTTGAGGATTTTTTATTACTATTGTTCCATAGCCTTTGCTCATAAGTTCATCAATTTTTTGATTAGCTTGTTTGCAATCTAAATCTTTTACATCTAATTCGGTTCTTTTATTAAAATCTACATCGTGTGCTCCAAAGTAAAAGAAGTTTTCTCCTTCATCAGGGTTGAAGAATTTTTGTTGAGTTCTACCCGTTAAAACTTCGGTGTGCATACCCATTGATTGGGCTTTTGTTTTTTTGTTAGTAGTTTTTAAATTTGCCATACTTTTACTTCTCCATCAAAGGGATCATAAGTTGTTATTTCTTGAGGAAGAATAGATCTTATAGCTATTTCTTCTGAACCCATAGCAACCAAGTCATCAGACTCATACAAAACCAGTGGTTTTGCAGCCATAGTATCTTTTGCCATTCCCAAAGAGTCTTTCGTAGCAACAAAATAAGTAAATACACCATCAAGCCCTGTTAAAGACTCTTTCATTCCTTCTTCTAACGTTGCTCCATTTCTCATTTTTTCAGCAAGAAACACTGCAATTAATTCAGAGTCACATTCTGACATGAAACGCATACCTTTATTTTCAAGCGCTCTTCTATTATTCCAATAATTTGTTAATTGCCCGTTATGAACTACAGATACATCAGAAAATGGATAACCCCAAAAAGGATGGGCTGATTTTATATCAACTCCTGATTCTGTTGCCATTCTAGCATGACCTATTCCATGAGTACCTTTTACTTTATGTAACCCGTATCTTTCTGATACAGCCGTTGCATCACCCAAATCTTTAACAAGCTCAAGAGATTTTCCAATTGATAATATTTCAACATTGTTAATACTTTCTATGGCTTTTGAAAATTCCATTAAATCCATATCAATTTTGATTTCGTATCTAAAAGAATAAGGTGTTAGTCTATCTTCTTTAACAACTGTCGCGCCTAAGCTAGAGAGTTTTTTATCTACAAGTTTTTTTCTTTCATCATATACACTTTCGTCTTCATTTACCGATGTACTTCCTTCTCCAACGTTTTCTCCTACTTTAAATCTCATAATAAAATTTTGGCCATCATTTTCAGCGTAAAGAGCATAACCAGTTGAGTCTGGTCCTCGGTGTTTTAAAGCTTGAAGCATGCTCTGAAGCTCTTCACCAACATTTGAAGATTTACCTCTATGAATTAAACCTGCTATTCCACACATATTCCTTCCTTCTTTTTAATATTAATTATGGCAAACAATCCAAGTAAGTATCTAGATCCCATTGAGTAGTTGCACCCAAGAATTTTTCCCATTCATCGTTTTTGTACCAATGGAACACTTTATACATTTCATCAGGCATTGCAGATTTAATAACTTCATCCTCTGCTAACCTATCTAAAGCTTCACCTAAACTTAATGGAAGTTTCTTAACATCTTTACCAGCTTTTTTTGCTTCATACATACTTCTAGACTCTGGCTTAGACGGTTGTAGGTTTTTTGTAATACCGTGATCGCAAGCTTTTAATAAAGCTGCACCTAAAAGATATGGATTATGCATAGAGTCAACTGATCTATATTCAAATCTTCCAGGAGCTGATACTCTTAACCCACAAGTTCTGTTTTGATAACCCCAATCAGCATAAACCGGAGCCCAGAAACCTTGATCCCAAAGCCTTCTGTAAGAGTTAACTGTTGATGATCCTAAAGCGGTTAAAGCAGGCAAGTGTTCCATTATTCCAGCAATAGATTGTAAACCAATTTTACCTGGTAATTGCATGTCTTTAGTATCAGGCATAAAAGTATTTGTACCTCCCTGCACATAACCAAAAACTTCCTCTACTCCAGGTAATTTTTTATGACCTAATTTGTTTGTTACAACTTTTCCGCCTTTCCATAAAGACATGTTGGTATGACAACCACTTGCAGATACACCCATAAATGGTTTTGTCATAAAGCATGCTATTAAGTTATTTTCTCTTGCTACTTGTGCACAAATTTGTCTGTAAGTAGAAAGTCTATCAGCGTTTCTTAAAACATTATCGTATGTCCAGTTTAATTCTAATTGTCCAGGAGCATCTTCATGGTCACCTTGGATCATATCTAGGCCCATTGCTGAAGCGTACTCAATTACTTTCATAAAAACAGGTCTTAAAGATTCAAATTGATCAATGTGATAACAGTACGGTTTAGAAAAACCTGATCCAGTCGGGCTACCGTCAGGATTTTTTGTCAACCACATCATTTCAGGTTCAGTTCCAACTCTCAATTCTAAACCATGTTTTTTCTGAAATTCATCCATAAATATTCTCAGATTACCTCGACAATCAGAGGTTAAATGTCCTCCTGGATTTTCTCTTTCTTCTCTGTTTCTAAAACATGTAACAAAAACTCTTCCAATTCTTTTATCCCAAGGTAATTGACAGAAAGTTTCAGGGTCAGGTATACCAACAAGTTCCATAGCTTCAGGACCATAACCGATATAATTTTTGTGTCTGTCTACAAATAAATTTGCAGTAGATCCATAAACTAATTGAAAACCTTTTTCAGCTGTTCTTTCCCAATGATCTGCAGGAATTCCTTTACCAACAACACGTCCTGTTACGGATATAAATTGGTAATAAATATATGTAATTCCTAGTTCGTTAATTTTTTCTCTAACTTTTTTAACAAGCTTATCTCTTCCCGGCTGATTTACATGTTTTTCTAGATCTGTCATTAATCCCCCCTTAAAGAATTTATATATAATAAAAGTTAGCTGATAATTTAATTAGTGTCCACATTCTAAGTTTAACTCCAAGGAAATGGACTATTTGAAGTAGGATGAAGTTCACCTTTCTCGTATCGGTTGAATCTAAAAGGTTTTAGCAATTCACTTTCTTTCCCTAAAATTTCTTGTGCAACTAAATGACCAACGCCAATCATTTTATAACCGTGGTTAGCATCAGCAATCATATACACATTTTCAAAAAATCTATCAAAAATCGGAAAAGAGTCTGGTGTTAAACATCCTAATCCACCTGATGGACCTTTTCTATATAAATTTGATTTACCAACAAAACGTTTTTGACAATGAGCTAAAGCCGAAGTCCACATGTCAGCGAATTTATCTGTTGTTTGATATTCAGGAGATTCAATTCCATATGGATCTACTTTTACTTCATCGAAATGTTTGTCTACAATGTAAGGGGAAGTTCCACCTTGAACACCCAAGCCTTCAATATCTGGTTTATAATAAATTCCCCATAATTTATCAGTTATTAACTTTCCATTTTGATCAGAATACAATGGAGCATCTGTATCAACATGTATTACAGGAGGTTGTTTTCCTTCATTAGTTTTTAAATAATTTGCATCTACACCCAAAACTCCTTCTTGTAAAAACCAGTAAGTCCACATATCAACTTGGTGAGATTTTCCATCTTTACCTTTGACATTAGTTTTTTTTGGTAGTTCTAGCATGTTCCAAAAATCTCTAGCCCAAGGCCCAGCGCCTATTACCACTTGGTCACAATCAATTGTACCTTTGTTTGTTACTACTCCAGTAACTGCATTACTATTGCTACCTTTTTTAAACCCCGTAACAGTTACACCTTTATAAACATTAACTCCATTTGCTTTAGCTTTACCTTCAATACCTTTTATGGAGTCTTTATTGAATGCATAACCACCTTTTTTTTCGTGTAGAACAGAAGTGATTCCTTTTGCTTGCCAATCATCAAAAAGCCCCTTCATATATTTCATGCAATCTTTTTCCCCTTCAATAAAAGTTGAGTCATAACCAATAGCTTTTTGTTGTTTGTATATGCTTGCAACATCTTCATGCATAACTTCTGGAGAGATTTGCATATAACCAACAGGATTATATTTAAATGTTTTTGGATCACTTTCCCAAACTTCTACAGAATGAGCCATTAATTCTCTCATCGCAGGTTGGAAATAGTTATTTCTAACAACTCCGCAGGCAATTCCACTAGCTCCCGCAGCAGTATCCTTTTTTTCTAATACAACGATGTCATTTGGATTTTTGTATGTTTCCGATAGTTTCCATGCAGTACTCAATCCATGGATGCCACCACCTATAATAACAACTTTTGCCTTAGTAGGTATATTAGACATAAATTTTTAATTTAAGAATCCGTAACAAAAGGAAAATTTTATAAAAGTTTTTTTTAAATATCTAAAAAGTATATATAAAAAGAATACCTTAAATATATTGTTTATTAGACGCTTTTGGGCAATTATAGTAGTAGTTATGAGCTTTAAATTATATAAAACAGCAAAACCGAGGTTGCATAGAAGCGAATTAGCAGTACCTGGTTCATCACCTAAAATGTTTGAAAAAGCCTTAAATTCAAATGCAGATTATGTTTTTTTAGACCTTGAAGATGCTGTTTCTCCAAACGATAAAATTTCAGCTCGCCAAAATGTTATTAAAGGACTTAAAGAAATTAACTGGAGAGATAAAGGTAAAACTATTTCAGTAAGAATTAATAGTTTAGATACTCATTATATGTATCGTGATTTAGTAGAAATTGTAGAAGAAGTAGGTGAAAAAGTAGACACAATCTTGGTTCCAAAAGCAGGTACAGCCAGCGATGTTTATATGGTTGATTGTTTGTTAACTCAAATTGAGACTAATAAAAAAATAAAAAATAAAATTGGTATTGAATGTTTAATTGAAACATCTTTAGGCATGTCTAATATAAAAGAAATAGCGAAGTCTAGTGATAGATTAGAAGCACTTCATTTCGGGGTTGCTGATTACGCTGCAAGCTTAAGAGCAAGAACAGTTGTTATAGGAGGACTTAATCCTGATTATCCAGGCGATCAATGGCATCATGGATTATCTCAACTTGTTATGACTTGTAGAGCCTACGGTTTAAGAGCAATTGATGGACCATTTGGAGATTTTAATGATCCGGATGCATATATAGCTTCAGCTAAAAGAGCAGCTGCAATTGGAATTGAAGGTAAGTGGGCAATACATCCATCACAAATTGATTTAGCAAACAAAGTTTTTTCTCCCCCAGATCACGAAGTAAACAAAGCAAAAAGAATTCTTGAAGAATTAGAAAAAGCAGCAAAAGAAGGAAAGGGAGCGGCTCAATTAGATGGAAGAATGATTGATGCAGCTTCAGCACGTATGGCTGAAAACATTGTAAATATAGATAAACTTATTAACAGTAAATAAAAATGGATATACACGAGTATCAAGCAAAAAAAATACTTTCAGGGTTTGGAGTAACAATCCCAAGAGGAGGAATTGTTTATAGTCCAGAGAATGCAGAAAATAAAGCTAGAGAACTTGGAGGATCTAAATGGGTTGTTAAAGCACAAATTCATTCTGGAGCTAGAGGAAAAGCGGGAGGTATAATTGTATGCAAAAGTGCATTAGAAGTTGCTCAAGCTGCAGACAAACTTCTTGGAAAAAAGCTAGTCACAAATCAAACAGGACCTGAGGGAAAAATTACAAATAGAGTATATATAGAAGAAGCGACAGAAATTAAAAAAGAATTATATTTAGGATTAGTATTTGATCGTAGTTCTGAAAGTATAATGGTAGTAGCCTCTACCGAGGGAGGGATGAGCGTTGAGGAAATTTCAAAGAAGAAACCTGAAACCATAATTAGATCTAAAATAGAGGTTGCTGTTGGAATGCAAAAATTTCAAGCAAGAGAAATAGCTTTCGGATTAAAAATTGAGCCAAAACTAATAGCTAGGGCAGCAGATACAATAATTGGATGCTATAGAGCATTTAGTGAATTAGATGCAACGATGGTAGAAGTAAACCCATTAGTTATTTCAAACCAAGATCAGATACTCGCTTTGGATTGTAAAATGAGTTTTGACAACAATGCTTTATTTAGAAGAAATCAAGTTTCAGAACTAAGGGACAAAACACAGGAAAATGCAAACGAAGTTTATGCGTCAGATAGAGGTCTTAACTATGTAAGTTTAGAAGGAAATATAGGGAATATAATCAATGGCGCTGGTTTAGCTATGGCGTCTATGGATATGATTAAATTAGCCGGCGGAGAACCTGCAAACTTTTTAGATGTTGGAGGAGGAGCAACTCCAGAAAAAATAGTCAAAGCATTCAAATTAATATCTATGGATGAGAAAGTTAAAGTTATTCTTGTTAATATTTTTGCTGGAATTAATAGATGTGATTGGGTTGCCGAAGGTATAGTGCAAGCTTTGCAAAAAATAGAAATTAAAGTTCCTTTAGTGATTAGATTAGCAGGAACTAATGTAGAAAAAGGAAACAAAATTTTAAAAGAAAGTAAAATAGAATATATAGAAGCTAATACCTTAGAGGATGCTGCAAATAAAGCCGTTAAAGCTTTAGGGAAATAAAATGTCAGTTTTAGTAGATAAAAAAACAAAAATTATTATTCAAGGTTTCACAGGCAAAATGGGATCTTTTCATGCCGAAGAAATGATAAAATATGGATCAAATGTAGTTGGGGGAGTTACCCCAGGAAAAGGTGGGATGAAACATCTTAATCTTCCAGTATTTAATACAGTCAAAGAAGCTGTAAATAATACTGGCGCAACAGCATCAATCTTATTTGTTCCTCCAGCTTTTGCAGCAGACTCAGCAATGGAAGCTGCTGATGCAGGTATAAAAACGTGTGTAGCAATAGTTGATGGTATACCCTCGCACGATATGATTAAAATTAAACGTTATATGAGAAGATATTCTAGAAAAGAAAAAATGACCTTAGTAGGCCCGAACTGTGCAGGAGTTATTAGTCCCGGTAAAGCAATGCTAGGTATTATGCCAGGACATATATATAAAGAAGGTAAAGTAGGAATTATTGGAAGATCAGGCACACTTGGATATGAGGCTGCTCAACAATTAAAAAACTTAAACATTGGTGTTTCAACAAGTGTTGGAATTGGAGGCGATCCTATTAATGGAAGTTCTTTTAAAGATATTTTAGAAAAATTTGAAGAAGATAAAGAAACAGAAGCAGTTTTAATGATCGGTGAAATAGGTGGACCACAAGAAGTGGCAGCGGGAAAATTTGCAAAAGAAAATATGAAAAAACCAGTCATAGCTTATATAGCAGGATTGACAGCTCCAAAAGGAAGAGTCATGGGACATGCTGGAGCAATAGTTTCTGCTTATGGAGAGAGCGCAGTTGAAAAAGTTGAACTTTTGAAAGAATGTGGAGTTACTATTTCAAAAAACCCATCAGTTATGGGAGAAACTGTAAAATCGGCTTTAAATATTAAAAATTAAAATATAAAGCAAATAGTTTATATCAAATGCTAAAAAGAGATCTCTATTACGAAAGAATACCCACAAAATCTTTAAGGGATGATGTTAGGTATTTAGGAAATATTTTAGGTAAAGTAATAAAAAAACAGGAGGGAGAAAACTTTTTTAATCTAGTAGAAAAAATAAGATTGTTGTCAAAAGCAAACATTAAAAACAAAAATAATAAAAATAGATTTAAAAAAATTACTTCGGAAATTCAGAGACTTAAACCAATTAAAATTTTTAAGTTAGCAAGAGCTTTTACTCATTTTATGAATTTTATAAATCTTGCTGAATCTATAGATGCTTCTAGAAAATTAGATGAATTTGAAAACTCTGGCTTAAAAGACAAACATAAGAATATTTTTATTGAAGAAATTTTTGAAAATCTTTTTAAAAATAAAAAAATTAAACCTCAAAAAATTTACAATATTGCAAAAAATCTTCATATAGGAGTAGTTCTTACAGCTCATCCAACTGAAGTTAAAAGAAGAACTTTAATACAAAAATACCATAAAATAACTGAGATAATGGATCAAAGAAATCTTTTGAAGGATAAACCATCACGATTAAAAATTTTAGATAAAAAACTTTATGATGAGTTTACAATTATTTGGAATACTGATGATTTAAAAAGATTCAAACCGTCTCCAGCCGAAGAAGCAAGATGGGGATTAGCTGTAATTGAAGACAGTCTTTGGGAAACAATTCCAAAAGTTTATAGAAGATTAAATGCTATTTTTGTAAAGCATATGGGAAGAGGTTTGCCTAAAAATTTTAATCCAATCGAATTTGGATCTTGGATGGGAGGAGACAGAGATGGTAATCCAAATGTAACGGCATCCACCACTAAAGAGGTAATACTTTTATCAAGATGGGAGGCAGCTAAATTATATGAGAAAGAATTAACAAAGTTAATTCGAGGGCTATCAATGGAAAAATGTTCAAAAAAAATTCAAAAAATAACTGGAAAAACTTTTGAACCTTATAGAGTTTATTTAAGACCATTAAGAGATGAAGTAAGAAAGACACATAGATTAATAGAAAGACATTTAGTAGCAAAAAAACCTTTAGACCAAAAACAACTTTTATCCTCTAAAGAGGAAATTTTAAAACCTTTGAGAGTTGTACGAGAGTCATTAGAACAAAATCAAAGCGAAAATATTGCGAGTGGCGATTTGCTTGACTTAATGAGAAGAGCCAAATGTTTTGGTATAAATCTAGCAAAATTAGACATAAGACAAGAATCATCAAGACATTCACAACTATTAGCAGAATACGTAAAGAAAAAAAATAATTCTAATTATTTAAATTGGAATGAAAATAAAAAAATTCAATATTTGATAAACGAAATGAAGAAAAATAAAAAAAATTTCAAAAATTTTAGTTTTAAAAATAAAGAAAATAATGAAGTTTGGTCAACTTTTAAACTTTTAGCCGATGAACCATCTGAATGTTTAGGTGCTTATGTAATATCTATGACTTCAAAAGCTTCAGATGTCTTGGCGGTTTACTTAATGCAAATGCAGGCAAATATTAAAAATAAATTACGAGTAGTTCCACTTTTTGAAACATTACAAGATTTAAAAAATGCAAAATCGATTATGGAAAAACTTTTTTCATTAAGTTGGTACAGAAAATTAATTAAAAACAAACAAGAAATAATGATTGGTTATTCAGATTCTAGTAAGGACGCTGGAAAATTATCTGCTAGCTGGCATCAATACAAACTTCAAGAAGAAGTTTTAACTATCGCAAAAAAATATAAAATTGATCTTACTTTTTTCCATGGAAGAGGGGGTTCACATGGAAGGGGAGGCGGACCAATTCAAGCAACTATGAGATCTCAACCTCCTAATTCTGTATATGGCCGTATTAGAATTACTGATCAAGGAGAAATGATACAACAAAAATATGGTTACGAACCATTAGCGAAATATAATTTATGTAGTTATATAGGATCTGTAATGCAAGCTACTTTAAACCCACCTCCACTTCCTAAAGATAGCTGGAGAAAATTAATAGAAGAAATGACAAAAATTTCTACTTTAGCTTATAGAAAAAATATAAATGAGAATTCAGATTTTATAAGATATTTTAAAACTGTTACACCTCACTTAGCTCTTGGAAAATTATCAATAGGATCACGACCTTCTAAAAGAAAAAATGTTGATAACATTCAAAGTTTAAGAGCAATACCTTGGGTATTTGCGTGGACACAAATAAGATTAATGTTACCTGCTTGGTTGGGAACTGGTGATGCATTAAAATATTCATCAGTTAAAAATCATAAAAATACTCTTACAGATATGGAAAAAAATTGGCCATTTTTTAATTCTACTATGGATATTTTAGACATGGTTATTTCAAAAGTTGATCCAGAAATATCGGAGGTTTATGAAAAAAGTCTTGCAGATAAAAAATTAAGAGAAGTAGGTGATAAGCTTAGATCAGAGTTTGCTATAATTAAAAAATTAAACAGATACATAACTCCAAGAGAAATAATTAATCAAAGAAAAAAATTTAGAACAACGGTCATAGTTAGAAATATTTATTCTGAGGTTTTAAATATACTCCAAGCCGTAGTTATGTATAAAATATCAAAGAAAAAATTTAAGTCTAATGATAAAAAATATCTTAATGATGCAATGATGACATCAATAGCAGGTATATCTGCAGCTATGAAGAATACTGGTTAAAGAGATATTTCTCTTAATCTTTTAAGATAATTTTCGAATTCCTCTACAAAGCTTTCAGTAGGTTTGATATTCTTTTTCCTTTGATCTTTGGAAGTTTTTTGTAAATAAAAAAAACCTTTTTCACAAGCTTCATTAATTATTAATGCAGATTTAGGTCTAGAGGTTTTGAAAAGTTTTGTTTTTAATTCTTCCACAGTTATAGGTAAATCCTGTTTATAGTAAGCCATGATGATAAGCATCATATGATAATGAGAAGGTGATTTTCTAAAAAAAAAATTACTTGAAGTATGAGACTGTTTCATTTGTTCTTCCCAAAATTCTAATAAGGCTTTTGTACTTTTCATTTAAGCTCTAACCTTTAGTTTTTTTGGATCATAATGAGGAAAAGCAACTATCTTTGCAGGAATTCTTTTTTGGTGACCATCCATTTTTCCTACTTCAACTTCATTTCCTATTTCAGAATGTTTTGCATCTATTCTGCAAAGTGCAATATTTTTGTTTAAAGTTTTAGACAACATTCCGCTTGTAATTACTCCTACTTGACCCCTTCCTACATGGACTGTATTTCCATTTAGTGCTGGTTCATGACCTACTAATTCAAGTCCAACAAGTTTTTTTTGAGGATTATTCTTTCTTTTAATCAACTCTTCTTTTCCAATAAAATCATCTTCTTTTGTTTTAAGAGGAACTGTAAATCCTATCCCAGCTTCGAAAGGATCAGTTTTATCATCGAATTCATAACCATAAAATATTAATCCTGCCTCTATACGAACCATATCTAGAGCTTCTAAACCTAAAGGAGATATTTTAAATTCTTTACCAGCTTCAAAAACTTTGTCCCATACTTTTGCAGCGTCCTTTGGATGACACCAAATTTCATATCCTAACTCTCCAGTATATCCGGTTCTTGACACTATAATTGGCGTTCCAGTTACAGACTCAATTCTTGCAATTGTTAATCTGAACCATTGTAAATCTTTGATTGAAGGCTGTGTGTCAGGAGTCCATACGAATTTTTCTAAAATTTTTCTACTATTTGGTCCTTGCACTGCAATATTATGAATTTGATCTGTTGATGATTTTACCCAAACTTTAAAATTTTTCTTTTTTGCCTGTTCTTTTAGCCATTCGCCACCATATTCTTGTCCACCAATCCATCTGAAATTATCCTGTCCAAATTTCATTAATGTTCCATCGTCAATCATACAACCATTTTCGTAGCACATTGCAGAGTAAACAACTTGACCTGTAGATAATTTTTTTACATTACGCGTAAGGGTATATTGCATTAAATTTTCAGCATCTGGTCCTAATATTTCGAATTTTCTAAGAGGAGATAAATCTGTAACAATCGCACTCTCTCTACATGAAGTATATTCTTTGACCGCTCCATAATTTGTATAATTATTTGCAAGCCAATATCCGTTATAATTAATGAAATTTTTAGTTAATTGAGATGTTTTGGTATGAAAACCTGTTTCTTGAGTAAGTCTTGGTTCTGAATCTGTATTCACTCTAAAAGCTACTCCTTTTGAAATTTTTTTTTCTTTAGGATAAGTTCTAACAAATATATCAGTAGGATTCCATCCATTTGCTGGGTCAACATCACAAGGGCAAGCTGAAGAAGCACAGGTTAGATCCTTTAAGGCTCTAAATAATACATAATCTCCAGGTCTAGACCAAGGCTCATCAAAAGAAGCAACATTATTTGCATCAATTGCTGTATTAAAAAAAAGATTAATAGCAATCCAACCTTTTCTTGATCTTACATCATATTTTTTCAGAACATTATTAAAATTTGTAGAACAGTTTATATGACCAAAGTATCCCATATCCTCATAATATTTTGAAGTACAAGCGTAATTAAAAGTGTCATGTCTTCCAACTGTATCTCTTACTACCTCAATAACAGGATCATGGTTTGAGTCAAAGAATTTAGAAAATAAACCTGGCATAGGATAAGCCGCTCCCATAAATGTTCTTGTTGCTGTTGGATCAATGATACTTTCAATACCTTTATCAAGTTTTTTTTTATCAAATGCTAAAAAATCTGAACACTGTCTTCCACTTGTATCAATAATCTGAATATAATCTCCTTCTTTTACGTCGTAAGTTTCAGCTGTCATTCTTTTAACAAATTTTTCTGAAATTGGATCATAAAGAGGTTCTGGCAAAACATATTGTTCTTTTTTGGTCTCAAATTTAGCTCTATGTAAAAAAACTGTTAAACTTGTTGATGGATTTTGATTGTGAACATTCATTTCTGTTCCTGGTGAAGAAATCATAACGATACATTTGTCTTTTGATGTTAGAGTTATTTTTTCACCCATTGCACAGTCTTCACTAAAAATAACAGAAGATTTTGATTTATTTAATTCAAGATTTTTTCTTTTGAATAATTTAGAAATTTTTTCATCTTGATTTATAGCTTTTTTTAAAAAGTCACCATTGGAATTTTCTTTTAAATTAAGAATTGATAAATCTCCTTTTCCTTTTGAATTAAAAGAAATAATTTCGCAAATTTGTTTTCCTTCATCATTAATAATTTCAATTTTGTCCTCTGGAAAAATTTCAAAAACATTAACTCCACCTCCAAGAATTTGATATCTTTCAACTCCTGGTGGTAAAGTTCTTAACCCAGGGTTTTTAATCTCGTTAGAGGATTGTGTCATAAACAAAGCCTTTTTTTTATGTCTATAATATATAAATATGTTCTAGTTGACTATAAATTTACTTAGGCAGATAATTAATCACTTAATATATTAAGAAAGGGGTAAAAATGAAAAATAAAATGTTACCGATAATAATAGGAGTAGTGGTTATTATTGGAATTATTTTCTTCATGCAAGGAGGCGATAGATCTGCTAAAAAATCTGGAGATAGCAGTCAACCTATCGTAATCCCAACTCATAACTGGTCAAGCCAAGTTGTTATGGCGCATGTTATAGGTGGAATTTTTGAAAGTATGGGGAATAATGTAAAATACGTTCCTGCAGATTCACAGGCAGTTTACGAGTCAATCAGAATTGGCGATGTAACAATTTCACACGAAGTGTGGGAGTCAGCTTTTGGAAAATCTTTTGATACAGCTAGAGACAAAGGAGGAGTACTTGACTGGGGTGATCATGAAGCAAGAACTATTGAAGATATGGGTTATCCTGATTGGGCAGCAAAATATTGCCCAGGACTACCTGATTGGAATGCTTTAAAAGATCCAGAGTGTGCTAAAAACTTTGCAACACCAGATTCAGGTGGAAAAGGACGTATGTTAGAAGGTCCGCAAAGTTGGCATGGAGATTTAATCCCACAAAGAATTGAAGCTTTGGGATTAGGTGATCTTTGGACAGTTAAATTTGCTGGTGGTGCAGATGCATTATGGGCAGAACTTAAAGCAGCCGAGGCTGAAGGTAGAGGAACAATTATCTTTAACTGGACACCAAACTTTACAGATGGAAAAGGATTTACTTTTATAGATTTTCCACCGTATTACGATGGTTGCAGACCAGTTGACGGAGGTGATGGTAAATGTGGAGCTCCTGACGGTTACTTGAAAAAAGCCGTTAATGAGAACTTCCCTAAAACTCATCCAGCTGCAGCAGCAATGTTTAAAAAATTGTCATTTAATACAAGTCAAATTGGAGCAATGGCTGCTTTAGTTGACGAAGATAAAATGTCTCATGAAGATGCTGCTAAAAAATGGTTAGCTGACAACAAATCAGTTTGGCAAAAGTGGACTAAGTAATCACTTTTATTAAACGATAAAAAAATCTAAATTCTCCCCTAGTTTTACTAGGGGGGATTTTTTTTTAATTTTGGTATAATTTAATATTAAAATATATGAAAAACTTTTTTATATTTATTGTTCTAAGCTTTTTTATTTCAAGCAATAGTTTTGCAAAAAAAACAGGATGTACTGAAGGTGATTGTAATAATGGATTTGGAACATGGACCTACACAGATAAAACTACTTATGTTGGTGAATGGGAAAATGGTTCTAAAAAAGGAAAAGGAATTGAGACATGGCCAAATGGATATGTCTATGATGGAGAATTCAATGACAGTAAATGGCACGGTAAAGGAACTTTAAAATTTCCTGATGGCTCAACTTATATAGGTGAATGGAAAAATAATAAAATGCATGGGAAAGGTATTTTTACCTGGTCTGATGGCAAAGTAAAAAAGGGAACTTGGAACGAAGGTGATTATGTTGAATAAACTAAATCAATTTCCTGAAAGTTTTAGAAATTCAATTGGGTTAGTAAGTTTAATAATAATAATTTTCTTTACATTTTTTGTGCTTAATATTTTTTATGGGCCAGATAAAAATGCAGAATTAAAAATTTCTGAACAAAAAAAAATAAATGAAAAAGCAAACGAGTTAATTGAAACTTTGCCAAGAGGTGTTTTAACATTTTACGATTCTGAAAAAGGTCAAAAATTATCACCAGATGAATACAAAGTAGTTTGTAATAATACGAAAATTATTACACAACGAGCAATCATGGGCGCCAATATTACAGATAGTAAAGCATTTAATTTATATACGGCTAATGGAGGCACTACTGGAAAATATTCAGTAAATTGGGACGAAAATAAAAGTAAGTGTTTTGCTAAATTTACAGTTAAACCTTTAGAAGGTTCATCTGAATCAGTAACGGTTCAAGGTGAAGCTCTTGGTTTTCTAAAAACTAGTATCGATACAAGGGTTTATTTTATTAAAAATTTTTAATGGAGTATTTATTAATAATAATAGTATAAATATATAAAAATATAAATATGACATCAACACCAGTAATTAAATGCGAATCCGTATATAAAATATTTGGAGCTAACGCAGAAAAAATGCTTCAAAATTCTAATGGAAATGTAGATGCAAAAACATTCCAAGATGCGGGATGTATTGTAGGTGTTAATAATGCATCTTTTGAAGTTTCAAAAGGTGAAATGTTAGTTGTAATGGGCCTATCTGGTTCAGGCAAATCAACTCTACTTAGATGCATTTCACGATTAACAGATGCTACTGGGGGAAAGATTTATATTGAAGGTCAAGATTTGCTAGCAATGAATGACAAGCAATTAATAGAATTAAGAAGAAGTAAAATGGGAATGGTTTTTCAGAGTTTTGCACTACTTCCTCATAAAACTGTTTTAGAAAATATTGCATTTCCATTACAGATTAAAGGAAGCGAAACTGATGATAGTATCAAGAAAGCTATGGAGATGGTGGAATTAGTTGGTCTAAAAGGTAGGGAAAATTATTTTCCTCGAGAATTATCTGGAGGACAACAACAAAGAGTAGGAATTGCTCGTTCATTAGCTGTTGAACCAGATATTTGGTTTTTAGATGAACCATTTTCTGCATTAGACCCGTTAATTAGAAAAGAAATGCAAGATGAGTTTTTAAGACTTCAAGGAGTTTTAAATAAAACAATTCTTTTTATCACTCATGACTTTGATGAAGCATTGAGACTTGCTGATAGAATCGCAATTATGAAAGATGGTTTGATTGAACAATTAGATACACCTGCAAATATTGTTTTAAATCCAAAAACTGAATATGTGCGAAAATTTACAGAGGAAGTTCCAAGAGAAAAAGTACTAAAGATTGGAGCAATAATGGACACTTCTCTAAAGGGACAGGAAAAAAGCAATATTAGCGTATCTAAAGATGCAATTATTGAAACAGTAGCAGAAAAAATCCTAAATCAAGATAAACCAGTAAATGTTTTGGATGCAGATAATAAAATAGTTGGAAGTGTTAAACCATCTAAAATAATTCAAACAGTTTTTAGAACTGGAAAAGAGAAATCGTAATATCTTATGGAAGTTGTTAAAAAATATCCAAAAGCTGTACAATGGATTTTTTTATTAATAGTTTTTTTTGCCTTATGTTTTGCAATCCAAATACCAGATGGATATGAATTTGCAAAAGCTGGAACAGAATTTATAGATAAAGAAAAATTAGATCAAACAAAATATAGTGTTTTTTGGAGATTGCCGGCCTTTATTGCATGGATGCCTGGATGGATAAATGATTCTGTATATTTTTTATTAAATGAATGGCTTCCTATTGAATATTTTGACACAAGTATCCAAGAAACAAAAAGTCGACCATTAGTTCTTCACATTACTAGATTAATTTCTAGTACAATGCTTTTTTTAATTCAGTTTATTCGTGAAATTTTAATTGGTGGTGTTGAAACAATAGTTGCATTTACAAGCTGGGATTTTGTAAGCACATATACTTGGGCTCAATTACCAGGTCTTCCTTGGACGATAGTTGCAGGCGGGGCAATTTTATTAGGCCACAAACTTAGTGGAAAAAATCTTGCAATATTTGCTGCAGTAACAATGATTTATATTTCTGCTTTTGGTCAATGGAAACCATCAATGCAAACTTTATCATTTGTAATGGTTGCAGCTCCTATATCTTTTATATTAGGACTTGGTTTTGGAATCTGGGCATATAAAAGTAAAAGAGTTGAAAAAATTCTTAACCCACTTTTAAATGTTGCGCAAACAATGCCTCATTACTCTTATTTAGTTCCAATAATGGTATTATTTGGAATTGGAGATCATGCTGGTGCGATTGCAACAATTATTTTCGCAACACCTCCTATGGTTAGGCTAACTTTATTAGGATTAAGAAAAGTTTCGCCAGAAGTAATTGAAGCTGGTAAAATGAGTGGTTGTACTGATTATCAATTATTAT
Source organism: uncultured Pelagibacteraceae bacterium (assembly GCA_902552985.1). GTDB lineage: Bacteria > Pseudomonadota > Alphaproteobacteria > Pelagibacterales > Pelagibacteraceae > Pelagibacter. The sequence continues at coordinate 20,196 of CACDII010000005.1, read as the reverse complement.
CTGAAGTTTTAATTCCAACTGCTAGAAGAGATATTTTAATTGGTGTCAATCAGGTAATAATGCAATGTTTAGCGATGGCTGTGATAGCATCATTTATTGGCGCTAAAGGCCTTGGATGGAATTTGCTTCTTGCCTTAAATCAATTAAGAATAGGGTTGGCGCTTGAAGCAGGAGTATGTATTACTTTAATTGCAGTTTTGCTAGATAAACTGTCTTTAGCTTGGGCAAATAAGCAAAAAAATTATTTTGAAAATCCAACTCCTTTCGAAAAAAATAAATACTTTTATATATTTGGTGGAGTTGTAGTTGTTGGGTATGTATTTTCGTTTTTAGGAACTTTCTTTTTCAAAGAAGGTTTTAATTATCTTTTTATAGTACCTCATAACAAAGGTATTTCCACAGAGGCTTTCTGGAATGCAGGTGTTGATTGGATATTAGCAAATTTTTTTGACACACTTAAAATATTTAATACCTGGTTAATTGTTGAAGTATTAATACCTATGAAAAATGCATTTTTAAGAATGCCTGTAGTTGCAACTTTTACTTTGTTTATGGGCGCTGGTTACATAATCGGCGGAGTTAGATCTGCATTAATAGTTGGAAGCTTTACTTTATTTATAGCTTTAACAGAGTGGTGGGATAGAGCATTGATTACGATGTATATGGCAACATTTGGTGTAATAGTTTCAGGAATAATTGGGATAACTATAGGAACCCTAAGCGCTCAAACAAAAACTAGCGCGAAAATAACACTAGGCGTTTGTGATACATTGCAAACCTTCCCATCATTTGTTTACTTGATACCTGTTATAATGCTTTTTGGGGTGACCGATACATCGGTTTTAATTGCAGTTGTAATTTATGCAACAATACCCGCAACTAGATACACTATTGAAGGTTTAAGAAGTGTACCCTCAGCTCTACATGATGCAGGATCAATGTCTGGAGTAAATCGAATACAAAGATGGTTAAAAATTGAATTACCACTTGCATTTCCACATATGATGCTAGGAATAAATCAAACAGTAGTTTTTGCTTTATTTATGGTAATTATCGGAGCAATGATTGGTACAACAGATTTAGGTCAATATATTCTTAAAGCGCTTTCAGATAGACAAGGAACAGGTAACGGCTTAATGCTTGGTTTATGTGTAGCCTTTATAGGATTAGCCGTAGATAATTTAATTCGTACTTGGGCAGAAAAACAAAAAAAATTATTAGGACAGGACTAATTTTTTGTTATGACAAAAATTTTAGTTATAGGTGGTGGAGCAATGGGGTCGGCATTTACAATACCGTGCCTTGAGAATAATAACCAAGTTACAATCACTGAACCTTATAGCAAGATATTTATTAAAGAATTATCATCAAAAAATAAATTTCATTCAAGTTTAAAAATGAAACTCCCAAAAAAATTAAAATTTAGAAAATATTCTAAAGATTTATTAAAAGAAAAATTTGACCTAATAGTGATTGCTTTAAGTCTCCCAGGAATTGATTTTATAGGCAAAGAATTAAAAAATTTAAAAATTAAAAGCCCTGTATTGGTTCTTACCAAGGGTTTAAAATACGAAAAAAAAAGTAATAGAGTTTTAACAATACCTGAACAGCTTAAAAAAAATCACAAAGGAATCAATGTTTCTATTTTAAAAGGACCGTGTTTGGCTAAAGAACTTGCAAAAAAAAATCAAACACATGTAATTATAGCAAATAAGAATATTAATATTGCAAAAAAAATAGGAAAAAAAATATCCACAAAATATTACTTAATTGAATATTCGAGGGATGTAGTTGGGGTCGAAGTTTGTTCGGCTATAAAAAATATTTATTCTATGATAATTGGATCAGGTCAAAGTTTAAATACATCATCTAATCTATTTCAAAAATCATTAATTGAAATGAAATATTTAATTAAATATTTTAAAGGAAAAGAAAAAACTATAGAAGGTTTAGCAGGAGTGGGAGATTTATATGTTAGTGCAGCTGGTGGAAGAAATAGCAAAATGGGAAGTTATTTAGGTAAAGGATTCACTTTTAAAACAGCAAAAAAAAGATTTATGCCTAAGGACACAGTGGAAGGTGAACAACTAGCAAGAGAGATTGCACCATTTATATATAAGAAGATTAACAAAAAAAAAATTCCTTTAATGATTAATTTACTTAGGGCATTATTAAAAAATAAAAAACTAAACATCACTCAATAATAAATAATTATGAAATTTAATTGGAATTATCCAACCACAGTTTGGGTTGGTAAAAATAGAACTCATGATTTATCTATTGCTTGTGAAAATTTAAAGATCGATAAACCATTATTTGTAACCGATAAAGATCTTATAAATTTGCCATTTATTTTAAATATTATATCCAAACTAGAAAAAAAATTTAATAAGCTAAGTATTTTTTCAAATTTCTCTGGAAATCCAATAGGTGAAAATGTTGATGAGGGAGTTATTGAATTTAATAAAAATAAATGCGATGGAGTTATCGCAGTAGGTGGTGGAAGTGCGCTTGATGTTGGAAAAGCAATTGCATTTATGTGTGCACAAACTCGACCCATCTGGGACTTTGAAGATATTGGAGAATACTGGAAAAGAGCAAATGAAGATAAAATTGCTCCTATTATCGCAATACCAACAACGGCAGGAACAGGATCGGAAACTGGCAGAGCTTCGGCAATTATAAATAAAAAAACTGGAATAAAAAAAATTATATTTCATCCAAAATTTTTACCTTCCATAGTAATTTTAGATCCAACATTAACTTTAGATCTTTCGCCTAGATTAACTGCAGCAACAGGTATGGATGCACTAGCGCATAATCTAGAAGCATTTTGTGCTCCAGGTTTTCATCCAATGGCTGATGGAATTGCCAAAGAAGGTATTAAATTAATTAAAACTTCCCTAGTTACAGCTTTTAAAGACGGCAAAAATATAGAAGCAAGGCAAAATTTATTAGCTGCTTCGTGCATGGGATCAACTGCTTTTCAAAAAGGTTTAGGAGCAATTCATTCTTTAAGTCATCCAATAAATGCGCAATTTAATATTCATCACGGTTTATCAAATGCAATTTTTATGCCTTATGTTTTGACATTTAATAAAAACTTAATTGAAGATAGAATTATATCAATTTGTGATGAGCTTAATTTAGAAAAAAAATTTGAAAGTTTTGTAAACTGGATTTTAGATTTAAGAAAAAAGCTAAATATTCCACATAAACTATCAGATGTTTTAGAGATAAAAAAAATTAATATAGATAAACTATCACAAATGGCTTTAGACGATCCATCAACGGCCACAAATCCTAAAAAAATGACAATTGACGACATGAAAATTTTGTACGAACATAGCATAAGTGGAAAATTATTCTTATGAGAAAACTAAATTTATTAGTTGTTGAAGGTAACTTAGAAAAAGAAAATCAAAATTTTAAAAATTCAGGTATTCCAACTCATGCTGAAAGTTTAAAACAAAGTCTTTCATATTATACAAATGATTTAAATATTGAAGTTTTTAATCCATGTGCAGAAAAAAGCTTTGATAAAATATTACCCAAAATTCAAAAATATGATGGATTAATTTGGGGAGGTAGTAGTTTAAATATTTATAATGATTGCATTGAAATTCAAAGGCAAATTTCTTTTATGAAAGAATGTTTTAAAAATATAAAAAAAATTTTAGCAATATGCTGGGGTATGCAAGTAGCTGTAACAGCAGCTGGAGGGTCAGTTAAAAAATCTATTAATGGGGCACATATTGGAATAGCTCAAGATATTGAAATTAATGAAAATGGTATAAAACATCCTTTGTATCAATCTAAAAGTAAAAAATTTAACTCTCCAGCTTTTAATTTTGATGAAGTGGTTTCTTTACCCGAAGGAGCTATTCATTTGGCTTCAAATAAAATTAATAAAATACAAAGTATTCACTTTAAAGCAGGGCTAAGTAATATATGGGGGCTTCAATATCATCCTGAAATTACTTATCATAAAATGATTTCTTTAATAAAATTTAGAAAAGACCGTTTAATAAATGATAGAAAATGTTTTAAAGATGAATTAGAGATTCAAAATCATATTAAGTTTATTGAAAATGAAATTAAAAAATCTGAAAAAGATTCTAGAATGTTAGAATTAAAAAATTGGCTAAATTACCTAAGAGTAGCCTAATTAAAATAATCCCTCAATATCGCCTTTAGAATTTATTTTAATGGAGTCGGCTGCTGGAACTTTTGGAAGTCCAGGCATAGTCATGATAGCTCCACATATGACAACAATAAATTCAGCCCCTGAAGATAATCTAACCTCTCTAACTGGTAGCACATGCCCAGAAGGAGCTCCTTTTAAACTTGGGTCTGTTGAAAAACTATATTGTGTTTTGGCAACACATATTGGTAAGTCACCATATCCTTTTGCTTCAAAATCTTTCAGTTGATCTCTAATTTTTGTATCAGCCACTACTTCGCTGGCATGGTAAATTTCTTTAGCAATTGTCTCTATTTTTTTAAACAAAGGTATTTTGTTTTCATATAAAAATTTAAATTTATCTTTATTATTTTCACATGTCTCAACAACATTTTTAGCAAGTTCTGTTGTTCCTTCCCCACCATTTGACCAGTGAGTACATAAAGAAACTTTTATTTTAAGATTTTTACAAAAATCAATTAAAGCATTTACTTCTTTTTCTGTATCAGAAATGAAATGGTTTACAGCTACAACAACTGGTAAATTAAATTTTTTTGTATTATTTATATGTCTTTCTAAATTAACTAATCCTTTTTTTAGCGCTCCCACATTTTCTACTTTAAGATCATCTTTTGCTACACCTCCATGCATTTTTAAAGCTCTTATTGTAGCAACAATTACAACACAATCAGGTTTTAAATCAGATTTTCTACATTTAATATCTAAAAATTTTTCAGCACCTAGATCAGCACCAAACCCTGCTTCCGTAACAACATAGTCAGATAATTTTAATCCAGTTTTAGTTGCAATAACAGAGTTACAACCATGAGCAATGTTTGCAAAAGGGCCTCCATGAATTATTGCTGGATTATTTTCCAGAGTTTGAGTTATATTTGGTCTAATGGCATCTTTTAATAGGACCGTCATTGGACCTTGTGCATTTAAATCTTTTGCGTAAATTGGTTTTTTATCTCTAGTATAACCGATTGTAATATTTCCTATTCTATTTTCTAAATCTTTTAAATCGTTTGATAGGCAAAAAATAGCCATGATTTCAGAAGCTACTGTAATATCAAAACCATCTTCTCTGGGATAGCCATTAGCTATTCCGCCTAAATTTACATTTATAGATCTTAAAGATCTATCATTCATATCCATTACTCTCTTCCAAACAATTCTTCTTACATCGATGTTTAATTTATTTCCCCAATAGATGTGATTATCAATCAAAGCTGAAAGAAGATTATGAGCTGAAGTAATTGCATGAAAATCTCCAGTAAAATGTAAATTAATTTGCTCCATTGGAACAACTTGAGCATGACCTCCACCGGCGGCTCCACCTTTCATTCCAAAAGAAGGTCCAAGACTTGGTTCCCTTAGACAAACTATTGATTTCTTTCCAATTTTATTAAGTCCATCACAAAGACCAACAGATGTTGTTGTTTTTCCTTCCCCAGCGGGAGTTGGAGTAATTGCTGTAACTAAAATTAATTTTCCATTTTTTTTGTCTTTTAGAGTTTCCAGATATTCTGGTTTAATTTTTGCTATATATCTTCCTATCGGACTGTACACCTCGGCCTTATCTGGCACATTAATACCATTAAGGATTTCTTGTATGGGTTTCATTTTCGCCGCTCTTGCAATTTCTATGTCAGATTTTATCTTGCTCATTTCGACTTTTTCTGTTTCTATTTATTCAAATTTCTTTGAAGCTGGATTAGTATCTCGTTTTATGGATTTTTTAAAGTTCTAAAAAATATATATAAAAAAAATAAAGAACTATATGTATTTATTGCGATAAATTTAGATATGCAAAAATATTCTGTATTTAGTCTTATTAAAAATGCCTTTAATGACCATAAAGAATGGAAAGTTGCTTGGAAGGACCCAACACCCAAAGCGGAATACGATGTTGTAATTATTGGTGGTGGCGGTCACGGTTTGGCAACTGCATATTATTTAGCAAAAGAACATAATATTACAAACGTTGCCATTATAGAAAAAGGATGGATAGGCGGAGGAAACGTTGGAAGAAATACAACAATTATTAGATCAAACTATATGCATGATGAAAATGGTCTTTTTAGTGAATTTGGAATGAATTTGTGGAGAAATATGAGTCAAGATTTAAATTTTAACGTAATGTTTTCTCCTAGGGGAATAATAAATCTAGCGCACTCTGATGCACAAATGAACGCTTATTCTAGGAGAGGAAATTCAATGCGTTTAAATGGAATTGATGCTGTTCTTTTAAATAGAGAGGAAGTTAAAAAAATTATACCTATGGCAGATTTTTCTGAAAATGTGAGGTTTCCAATATTTGGTGGATTGATGCAACCAAGTGCAGGCACTGCTAGACATGATGCTGTTGCTTGGGGATATGCGCGTCAAGCAGATTCTATGGGAGTAGATATTATTCAAAATTGCGAAGTTACTGGATTTGATATTGCTAATGGAAAAATTTTAGGAGTAAGAACTTCAAAAGGAGAAATTAAAGCAAAAAAAATAGGTTTATGTGTTGCTGGAAGTACAAATATTTTAGCAGAAAAATTAAATATAACATTACCTATAGAGACACATCTTTTACAAGCGTGTGTGTCAGAACCAATTAAACCAATATTAGATAATGTAGTTACTTTTGGAGCTGGGCATTTTTATTGTAGTCAATCTGATAAAGGTGAGATGGTTATGGGGGGAGATCTTGATGGATATAATAGCTATGCTCAAAGAGGAAACCTTCCAACTTTACAACATGTATTAACAGAAGGAATTGCAATGTTTCCATTTCTAAGCAAATTAAAAATGCTTAGAACTTGGGGAGGAATAATGGATATGTCCATGGATGGATCTCCCATTATTGATAAAACACATATTGAAGGTTTATACTTGAATTGTGGATGGTGTTACGGAGGATTTAAAGCAACTCCAGCATCGGGATGGACTTTTGCTCATACAATAGCACAAGATAAACCTCACAAATTAAATGAGGGTTATAGTTTAAACAGATTTAGGACTGGACATTTAATTGATGAAAAAGGTCTAGGAACAAAAACTTGGATTTCATAAATGCTTTATATTAAATGCCCTCACTGTGGATTAAGATCTCAAAATGAATTTTCGTACGGTGGTGACGCAACAATTAAAAGACCAGAATTAAATAAAGAAATTTCAGATCAGGATTGGGATAATTTTGTTTATTTACGAAAAAGTCCACGAGGGAAGCATCTTGAATTATGGCAGCATATTTCTGGATGTAGACAATGGATTAAAGTTGAAAGAGATACTTTAACACATGAAATATTTAGAACTTTCAAAGCAAATGAAGGAATATAAAGATGACAGAAAATTTTCGTTTAAATAAAGGTGGTTTAATAAATAGAAATAAAAAAATTTCATTTAAGTTTAATGGAAAAAAATATTTTGGTTACGAAGGTGATACTTTAGCTTCAGCTCTAATTGCAAATGGAGTTCATCTAATTGGTAGAAGTTTTAAATATCATAGACCTAGAGGATTTTTTGGGGCAGGTGTAGATGAACCTTATGCAATAGTGCAAATGAATAGAAATCATGAAGTTGATCCTAATGTAAGAGCAACAGAACAGGAATTGTTTGAGGGATTAGAAGCAAAAAGTGTAAACTGTTGGCCAAATGTAGATTTTGATATTGGAGCCATTAATAATTTCTTAAATAAATTTTTTCCTGCAGGTTTTTATTATAAAACTTTTATGTGGCCTAAAAGTTTTTGGTATAAAGTTTATGAACCAATTATAAGAAAAGCCGCAGGTTTTGGAGCAGCTTCTATTAAACATGATAAAGAAAGGTATGAACATAAATATGAATATTGTGACCTTTTAATAGCAGGATCAGGACCTTCTGGTCTGGCAAGTGCTTATGCGGCAGCACAAAATGGTGCAAAAGTTATTTTAGCTGAAGATAAATCGAGATTTGGCGGAAGTCTACTAACCAGCGATGTAACAATTGGAAATCAAACAGGTAAAGAGTGGGCAGAAAAAATAATTTCTGAACTCAAGTCAATGCCAAATGTAATTGTGAAAAACAGATCTCAAGTTTTTGGTTATTATGATCATAATATGCTTGTTATGTCTGAAAGAGTAAGTGATCATCTGCCTAAAACTGACAAATATATTCCTAAACAGAGGCTATGGTATATACGTGCAAAAGAAGTAGTTATATCATCAGGATCAATTGAGAGACCTTTAGTTTTTGGAAATAATGATACCCCGGGAGTTATGCTTTCTTCTGCGGCAAAGGAATATTTAAAAATTTATGGGGTTTTAGTTGGAAAAAAACCAATTGTATTTACAAATAATGATAGTGGATACGAGACGGCGATAGAATTTAAAAAAAATGGAATAGATCCAATCGTTTTAGACACAAGACAAGATACAAATTCAGAAATTACAAAAGAGGCTAAAGAATTGAAAATAAATATAAAATTTTCTTATGTTGTAGTCACAGCTAAAGGTTATAAAAAAGTTAGTTCTGCAGATATTGCTAAAATTTCTGAGGATAAAAAAAATTTAACTAGTATTGAAAATATAAAATGTGATTGTATTTGCGTGTCAGGTTTTTGGACACCAACAATTCATTTAGCTTCTCAATCTGGAAATAAAACAAAATTTAATCAAGAAATTGATGCATTTGTTCCAAGTCAATCAAAACAAAAAGAAACAACATTGGGATCAGCTAACGGGGTTTTTACATTAGAAGAAACATTAAAAACATCTTTTGAAAAAGGAAGTGAATTATCTAAGAAAATAACAAACAAAGATAATACAGTTACAATACCTACTGTTACAGAAAAAAAATCTTCTAATCATGATAAATTTTGGTGTGTACCTTTACCAGAAGGTAAGGATTATAAAAGATTTTTAGATTTCCAAAATGATGTTGCTGTGTCTGATATTCATCTTGCTTTAAGAGAAGGATATAGATCAATTGAACATGTTAAAAGATATACAACATTAGGAATGGCTACAGATCAAGGTAAGACAAGCAATCTTAATGGATTACAACTAGTTTCAGATGTTGAAAATAAATTGGTACCACAAGTTGGTCATACTACTTTTAGACCGCCTTATACTCCAGTTTCAATTGGAGCTATTGTTGGTAGAGAAGTTGGAAAACATTCTAAACCAACTAGAAAATCACCAATGCATTATTGGCATGAAAAAAATAATGCAGTTTTCGTAGATGCGGGTGTTTGGTTACGTCCAAGATACTATAAACAAGGAAATGAAAATTTATTTGAAGCTTCAAAGAGAGAAGCAAAAAATGTTAGAAAAAATGTTGGAGTATGCGATGTAACAACTTTAGGAAAAATTGATATTAAAGGACCTGACTCAGCAGAATTTTTAAATCGAGTATATACAAATGCATGGCTTAAATTGCCTGTTGGCAAAGCTAGATATGGAGTGATGTTACGAGAAGATGGAATTGTAATGGACGATGGTACAACAACTAGAATTTCAGAAAATCATTATCATATGACAACTACAACTGCTCAAGCTGCAAATGTTTTATCTCATCTAGAATATTATTTACAATTAGTATGGCCAGAATTAAATGTAAATGTTGTTTCATCTACTGAACAATGGGCTGGTGCTGCAATAGCAGGACCAAGATCTAGAGATGTATTACAAAAATTATTTCCAGATCTAGATGTCTCAAATCAAGGTTTACCATTCATGGGATATATGGAAGGCAATTTATTTGGAGTTAATGCAAAAATTTTCAGGATTTCATTCTCTGGTGAACTTGCTTATGAGGTAAATGTTGAGTCAGATAATGGTAACTTTATGTGGGAAAAAATTATGGAAATTGGAAAAGAATTTAATATTCAACCATATGGAACAGAAGCTTTGTCAACCTTAAGAATTGAAATGGGACATGTTGCAGGATCAGAACTAGATGGACGCACAATCCCCTATGACAACTCATTAGAAGGATTAGTTAGCAAGAAGAAAGATTTTATTGGAAAAAGATCTTTAAGCAAAAAAGCTTATATTGAGTCCGATAGACAGAAAGTAGTTGGCGTTGTTCCACTTGATAAAAAAACGAGCATTCCAGAAGGTTCGTACATAGTTAAGGATGCCAAAGCGAAACTTCCAAATCCTAAATTAGGTCACGTATCCGCATCATGTTGGAGCGTTGAATATGACAATCCATTTTCACTTGCTATAATAAAAGATGGAAAAAATATGATTGGACAAAAACTTTTTGCATTATCTCCACTAAAAAACAAAACAATACCGGTTGAAATTGTATCATCTCATTATGTAGATCCAAAAGGCGAAAGGGTTAGATCATGACATCAGTATCTGCTTTAAATCATATTCACAAAACAGGTCATTACGGAAACTATGAGAATAAAAGCGAAGAAAATTTATTAAAAATTTTAGAAATTAAAAATATGCTTATTGTTCAAATTGTTCAGTATAAAAATTCTACAGTTTCCTTTGAAAATATAAATATTGATAATTTAAAGTTAAAAAATGAACCTCAAAATGTAGTTAGCAACAATGATACGAGAATTTTATGGAATGGTCCAAAAAATTGGCTTTTAGTATCAACTAAAAAAGACTTATTTAATAAAATTTTAGAATCATTTAAAGAAACAGATTTTGCTGTAACCGATCTATCACATTCACGAGCTATAATTCAAATAGAGGGACAGAATATTAAAGAAGTTTTGAAAAAAGGATGTCCTTTTAATTTTAACGGTTTTAAAAAAAACAATTCTGTAAACTCAATATTTAATGGAATAGCAATTACAATCGATATGATTGAAGATAATCCAAATACTTTAAGATTATTTTCACTTAGAAGTTTTGGTGAATCTTTGTATCACTCCATAACTGACGCATCTTTAGAATTCGGTTATAAAAATCTTTAAAAATTAAATATTGAAAAATTATTAACAGTTACTAAAAAAGTACAAAATGCAACTTGAGTATCGGTTGGTATGTATATAATGGTGTGATTGGGGTGATTCGATGAAATATAATAAAAAGTTATTACTACTGTTGTTCTTATTGAATAGTTGTGTCGAAACAACAGCTTTTTTAGGTCCAGCTGTAACAGCTGGTTCGACAGGAAATATTTATCAAGCAGGCTTAAATTATGGAATGAATAAAACTGTGTTATCAACAACTGGCAAATATCCAATTGAACATTTAACCAATATTTTAAATAAGACTAAAGAAACTGTAGAATTAGCTAAAAAATATAAAAAAGAAACTGTAGAACTAGCCAAAAACTATAAAACAGAAACTGTAGAACTAGCCAAAAACTATAAAACAGAAACCGTAGAATTAGCCAAAAGCTATAAAAAAGAACATACAAACAATATTTTAGAAAAAAAAAATAATCTTGAAGCGGAATTTATTGCAATAGTTAAAAAAAATATAATAGACCAGCGGTATTTAACAGAAATGCAACAAGAAGAAAAAGTAAGATGAATCTAACTTATTGAGCTAATAGGCAAAGCTTCCATTCTACTCATCACAAAAGAAATTGATAAAAAGGCGATTATTAAAAAAGATAAAAAAACTACCCCAAAAGACTTAAAATTTGATTTTAAATTTAAAACTTCTTTTGTAGATATAATAAGTCCAGCGAAGATCCAAAATTGGGTTAAAAAAATTATTGGTATTATTAAATCCGGAGTTATAGCAAAGAACCTTAATATCCCAGGAGCATGAGCATAACCTACGGCTACTAATACTTTCTTAAAAGGAACTTTGGTCTCTTTGTCTGGAAATAATTTAACTCCTACTACAAATATAAATATAGCCCAAATAACCCATGTTAAAATAGCTGTTAATCCAGAAATTCCAATTGCTGTTTTAATAATAGTATTGGCAGCAACTGCACCTGCGATTCCATCTAAAATCATTATCAAACCTGCAAAATATATTGCAGGTTCACCAAAATTTTTATTATCTCTATATAGATTTTTGTCTAACTTTAAGGATTTTACAATAATACTTAAAAACTCACCAAACATTCAATTTTCATTTTTTTTTTAAATTAAATAAAAAGGGGACTGTTATTAAAAAACAATCCCCCTTTTTCAAAATATTTAACCTTTTACAACTTCCCTTGTATTCGCATAATAGGATTCAGTAAATGGTATATCCACAACCACAGCATCTACTGGCTTGCCTGGTTTTTCAGAATATTTCGCAGGCAAATGAACTTTAAATTTTGTTCCTTTTGTACCTTTGGGAAAACCATTTTGATTTAACGTACCATCAAACGGAACGTATCCCATAGCTATATTTGTCTTTTTTTCTGGGTGATACCAAGGCGAAGTGATAAAGCCTACTGGTTTTCCGCCACTTTCATTAGAAATTAACCAAAAGTCTGGCGCATATTCCTCAATTGGTTTTCCACCAAGCACCAAACCAACTAGTTGAAGTTTGTAAGGTTTACCACCATTCTTTAATTCTTCTTTCATTTTTTCTAAAGCTTCTTTTCCAACATAATCTGCAGTTTTATTCCATTCACCTTTTCCTGATAATGAAACTTGATAACCTAAATTACATTGAAATGGATTATGTTCAGCATCTAAATCTTGACCCCAAGAAAGAATTCCAGCTTGAATTCTTCTGTGGTGGGCAGGAGCAATAACCATGAGTTTATGTTTTTTTCCAGCCTTAAGAACTGCATTCCACATATCATCAGCATACTTAGTTGCATCTCTTAAATATATTTCGTAACCAGCTTCACCTGAGAAACCTGATTGAGAAATTACACAACTTCTACCACCTACTTTAGCTTCAGCTAAACCATAGTAAGGCATGTTATCTAAATCAACGTGATCTCCAATTAAATCTTTCATAAGTGCTTTTGATTTTGGACCTTGAATTTGAACTGGACAAGCATCAATTTCATCTATTTCAACATTGAATCTTTTGTCAGCATTTACACCTTGCAGGTAAAGACCTATATCACTATCTGATAAACTAAACCAAAATTCATCTTCAGATATTCTTAAAAGTATAGGATCATTTAGTACTCCACCTTTATAGTTACATAAAATTACGTATCTAGCTCTCATAGGAGAGATTTTTGTTGCATCTCTTGTAATTACATAATCTGTAAATTTTTCAGCATCTGGTCCTTTGACTCTTATTTGTCTTTCGACTGCAACGTTCCACATAGTAACGTGTTTTTTGATAGCCTCATACTCAACCATTGCACCACCTTTTTCTGGTTTTACATAACCTCTTGGATGGTAAATTCTATTGTAAACAGTAGCTCTCCAACAACCAGCTTTCATTGATAAATGCCAATAAGGGGATTTTCTTACTCTTGTAGAAATTAGCATTTCTACTTTTGTTGGTCCACTTTGTCTTAAATTATATGGAACATGCCTATCTGACTGATCAACTGAAGTTTCATGTTTTAATTTACTATAGTCAACTTTCTCCACTCTCATAGATGGCGATTTAGCTTTTTTACTTTTTATTTTTTTATTTTTTTTTTTATTTTTTTTTGATTTTTTTTTATTTTTTTTTGATTTTTTTTTCTTTTTTTTAGGCATAGTTGTTATCCTTTAACCATTGGTTAGTTTCCTTTAAGCCACCGAATGTATATATATGAAAATGATTAGTATGATTTTTTATCTTTTCAATTAAATCATTAGGGTCTTTAGGTTTCATTAAATCTAAAGCCTTGCTAAAATTAGATTTAATAAAATTAATGGAATTTTTAGCACCAACAATATTAGCAAATTTTATTAAACTTGTTATTTTTAAAGGTCCTGTAATTCCAACATGAACTGGTACAGACTGCTTTGAAATAAAATCTATAATAGGCTGCGGGTTTAATAACCACTGAGTCACTATATAGTCTGCGTAAGGCTTTTTATCTTTCATAGCTTTTTCTAAAACCGAGTCGGATATATCAGGACTCCCCTCGGGATGTCCAGCAATTCCTATCTTCATACCCTCAAAATAGCCAGTCTCTAAAAGTTGAATTGAGCTCTCATAATCTCCAACAGGCTCCCTGCTTCCCCCAATAACTAAAACCTGCTTAACCCCTACATCTTTGCACCTTAAAACATATTCTTTTAGTTGTGCGCTATTTGTAATTGATCTAGCTGGAAAATGAGGGATAGGGTTGAACCCTTTTTTTACTAATTCATCGGCTTTATCAGCAGTTTCCTTATAATTTCCTCCTGGTAAAAAAGTGATGTAAACGTCTTTTAAATTAGGAAGAGTCAAAAGGTCAGTTTTCGGGCTAATTTCCATTGAAAAATTCATGCCGAGATATTTATTTATTTTAAAATAAGTGTCTATAAAAATCGGATCTTAAGGGGTGTTGCAAAAGGACTTACCTTTTAATCCCTCTATGCTTTTGGATTCTTCGTCCGTATTCTTGAGTTATTCGATCAAAAATAATTGCCAATGCTACAATCGCCAGTCCATTAAACAAACCTAAGGCTAAATATTGATTTGAAATGGCTCTTAAAATAGGTACCCCTAGACCTTTAACTCCAATCATAGAAGCTATAACTACCATAGCTAAAGCCATCATGATTGTTTGATTCACTCCAGCAAAAACAGTTGGAAGTGCCAATGGTATTTGAACAGTTTTTAATTTTTGTAATTTTGTAGCACCAAAGGCTTCACTAGCTTCTATTGTTTCTTTATCTACTTCTCTAATCCCTAAATTTGTTAATCTTATAACTGGCGGGATTGCATATATACAAACCGCTATTAGACCTGGAATTTTCCCTATACCAAGTAACATTAAGATTGGAATTAAATAAACAAAACTCGGGATAGTTTGCATCATATCTAAAACAGGTAGCATTGATTTTTCAACTCTGTTTGATCTTGCCATTAGCACTCCTATTGGTATTCCAACAGTTATACAAATTATTGTACATACAGTAATGATTGCAACAGTTGCCATACAATCTTTCCACATACCAAAGTATCCAATAAGCATAAAAGCAACAACACTACCAACAACAAGTTTCCAACTTCTAGAACCTACCCACGCTAATCCAGCTAATATCAATAATATGATTGGCCAAGGTGTAGCTAATAGTAATTTTTCTAATCTAATTAAAAAAAATAATAATGGATCGAAAAAGGCTTCTATACCATCTCCATATGCTCTTGAAAATTCTCTAAAGGCGTGATCAATCCCTTTTCTCAATTCCATTAGGGATGTACGTTCCATTACAGGAAATTTTGTTAAAAATTCCATTTAATTCCTTAAAAAATTAACGAGCCTACAATTAAATAGGCTCGTTAAATAAATTATATCTTAAAGACCAGCTTTGATTTTTTTCTTAGCTGCTCCAGATACCCATTTGCCCCAAACATTTTCATGTTTACTTAAAAACTCAATTGCTGCATCTGAACCTTTAGCTTGGTTATCTGCCATATATACAAGCATTGCATTCATTACTTCACCTGGGTAAGTACGCTTTTTAACATATTTTAAAGCGGCTTTTCCTCCAGTTTCAGCAAAGTTTGCAGTAACAATTGAATTAACTTCAGATTTTGTCCAAGCAGTTGGTTGTGGATCTGCACAATCTTGCTCAGCTAAAGTTATACAGTTATCCCAGTTGTCTCTGCTGTGAAATTTCACACCAAAATCTACAGGAATTAAACCATATTTTCCAACCATTGATGTTGGGTTCCAGTAGTAACCAAACCAAGGATCTCCAGAGTCAGCTGCTTTAGATATCGTACCATCTAAACCTGCTGCAGAACCTGGATCAATTAATACCCAACCTTTTTTTTCCATTTCAAAAGCTCTGAAAAGATTTGCATTAGCTAATTGACATCCCCATCCAGCTGGACATCCAACAAAAGCTCCTTTTGATGGATCTTCTTTAGAAGGAAACCACTCAGGATGTTCTAAAATTTCCATAGCAGTCATACCTTTAATTTCTGGAATTTTTTCAAGAGTTCCAGGAGTTATCCACCAACCTTCACCTAAACCTGTAATAGGTGCTTTGTTGGCAATGATTAATCTTTTTTCTGAAACAGCTTTTTTTAAAGGAGTGTAAACAGCATTAGCCCATTGTTCAGGGTTCATGTCTGGCTCACCTTTTTCGTCCATTGAAGTAAAAGTTGGCATTGTTGCGCCTGGAATTAACTCTACTTCACATCCATAACCTTTTTCTAAGATTATTTTATCAACGTTAGCCATTAATTCTGCTGACGCCCAGTTTTGCTCAGCAATTACTAACTTTCCGCACTCTGCATTTGCAACTCCACTAAAAGAAGTGAAACCCATCAAAACAAGAGCCGAAAAAATTATATTTCTTATTTTTTTCATTATTCTCCTCTTTATATTTATTTGAATAGCTACATCAGAACACACTGAAAAGAAAAAAGCAAATACGTTTCAACTTTAAGTTGTAGATAAAATGTTTTTGCAAAGAGTTTAATTAACATATAAATTTTTAATATGTCCAAAGAGGGACGAAAATTTATAAAAGAGTACCTTGTGATCGGATATTCGAGATTTGATCATATATACTTAAATAGATTTTATTATCATATTCATTCAAATTCTATCCAGAGTATCTAATTTTTTTTTCTTTAATCAAAAATCAAACAGAAAATAAAAAAGGAGAAATTTATGAAAAAAGATTTAATTACTAGACTTAATGAGGGGCCTGTTCTATTTGCCGAAGGATACTTATTTGCAATGGAAAGAAGAGGGTATTTGTCAGCCGGTGCGTTTGTGCCCGAAGTTGTTTTGGAACACCCAGAGGTAGTTTCTCAATTACATAGAGAATTTATCAGGGCTGGATCTGATATTGTTCAAGCATTTACTTATTATGGACATAGAGAAAAATTGCGTTTAATTGGCAAAGAAGATCTATTAGAGCCACTACAGAAAAATGCATTACAGATTGCTAAAGATGCAAGAGAAGAGTTTAAAGATCTTGATTTATTAGTTTGTGGTGATGTTGCTAATACAAACATTTATGACCCAAGTGATAAAAAAAGTCATTCCAAATGCCAAAAAATGTATGAAGAGCAAGTAGCTTGGGCAAAAGAAGCAGGAGTAGATTTTATTGTTGCAGAAACAATAAATTGGACTGAGGAAATGAAAATTGCTTTAAAAGCAATTAAAGATGAGGGTCTGATTGCTGTAACAAATTTTTCAATTAAAAAAGGTGACAAGACAAGAGAGGGACATACTCCAGGAGAAGCATGCAAAATAATGGAAGATCTTGGTGCTGATGTAGTTGGTTTAAATTGTTACAGAGGACCAAAAATGACAATGAAACTTTTACCTGAAATCAGAAGCAAGGTTTCGTGTCATGTTGCTGCTTTACCAGTTCCTTACAGAACTACAGAAGAGCAACCAGGTTTTTTAAATGCATCTGATCCTGGATGCGATTGTATTCCAGGAGGAAATGCATTTCCTGTTGCATTAGACAATTTGTATTGCAACAGATTTGAAATGGCTGAGTTTGCAAAAGATTGCGAAAAGAAAAAAATAAATCTTATTGGAATTTGTTGCGGAGCTGAACCTCATCATGTTAGAGAAATGGCAGTTGCATTAGGTAGAAAACCAATTTCATATAAATATTATCCAGATATGAGCAGACACTGGCTTCATGGAAAAGATAAATCATTTTTAGAGTTAAACACAAAAATGAAAGATAAATATTAATGGAGAAAAACTCCAAAGTAGTAATAATTGGAGGTGGTGTAGTCGGTTGCTCAATTCTATACCACCTCTCTAAATTTGGTTTAAAAGATTGTATATTATTAGAGCGTAACGAATTAACTTCAGGATCATCGTGGCATGCAGCTGGAAATGTTCATGTAATTTCCTCAGACCCAAATATTTCTAGAATGATGGCCTACACAATAGGTCTTTATAAAGAAATAGAAAAAGAGTCAGGACATTCTTGTGGATTTAAACCGAGTGGAGGATTTTATTTAGCGTCAAATGATGTATGGGCGGAATATCTTAAAAGAGAAAGATCAAAAGCTAGATACATGGGTTTAGATCAGGAATTTATTTCACTTGAAGAAGTTAAAAAGAAAAACCCACTTATAGATCCTTCTAGATATCTTTTAGCATTATGGGATCCAATAGATGGAGAGGTCGATCCTTCAGGAGTTACTTACGCTTTTGCAAAAGCAGCTAAAGTTTATGGAGGAAAATATTATACTCATACTGTTGTTAAAGATACTAAACAGAAAGCAGATGGTTCTTGGAATGTTGTAACGGACAAAGGAAATATTAATGCAGAAATAGTTATTAATGCTGGAGGTTTATGGGCAAGGGAAGTTGGCAAATTAGCTGGATTAAATTTACCCGTTCAACCAATGGAGCATCATTATTTAATTACTGAAGCGATTCCAGAAATTGAAGCCTTAGGAGACCAAAGACTACCAATTGGAACAGATTTTGAAGGTAATATTTATTTCAGACAAGAAGGAAAAGGAATGTTGTTAGGTACATACGAGCAAAAATCTACCCCTTGGAAGATTGAAGGAACTCCTATGAATTTTGGTCATGAACTTTTAGAACCGAAATTAGATAACATTCAGGACAGGCTAGCAATTGGTTTTGAGAGAATGCCAGCTTTAGAAAAAGCAGGAATTAAAAATATTGTAAATGGTCCTTTCACTTTTGGACCAGACGGAAGTCCATTAATAGGTCCTGTTCCAGGAATGAAAAATTATTGGGTAGCAGTAGGTGTTATGGCCGGTTTTTGCCAAGGCGGAGGTGTTGGTAAATGTTTAGCGGAATGGATAATCGATGGGGAACCATCAATTGATGTTTGGGCAATGGATGTAGCAAGGTTTGGAGATTATGCTTCTCCACAATATGGAACAATTAAATCTTCAGAAAATTATGAAAGAAGATTCATAATGACATTTCCAAATGAAACTTTACCAAAAGGTAGAAGACAAAAAACTACTGCATTATACGATCGATTTGTAAACCAAGGCGCAGTAATGGGTGATGCTTTTGGCTTAGAAAGTGTTTTGTGGTTCGCAAAAAATAAAGATGATGCCTATGAAGAACCTACTATAAAAAGATCTAGATCACATAACTATGTTTCAAAAGAAGTAATTAATGTAAGAGAAAATGTGGGAGCAATCGAAGTTGCAAATTTTTCAAAACATGAATTTAAGGGTCCAGACTCAAGAAAATTTTTAGACTATGTGATGGCAGGAAGATTACCAAAACCAGGAAGAATTTCACTAACACCAATGTTAACAAAAAAAGGAAAACTTTATGGTGATTTAACAGTTGCATGTATAGATGAAGATGAATTTATGATTTTTGGATCAGGAGCAGCACAAGAAATGCACAGAAGATGGTTTGAAACTCACATGAGTAAATATAATTTGAGTTATAAAAATCGATCTGATGAGCTACATGGAATAGGTATTGCGGGACCTAAATCGAGGGATCTTCTTCAAAAAATTGTTAGAGAAGATATCTCAAATAATAAATTTAAATTTAGAGACTCAAGAAAAATGTATGTTGGAGGCGTACCTGCTATAGTTAATAGAATATCATTTACTGGAGAATTAGGTTATGAAATTTATGTTGCTCCACATTTTCTAATTAAATTATATGAAGAAATAACTCAGGCTGGTAAAGAATTTAATATAAAACCTTTTGGATCAAGAGCATTAATGTCAATGAGATTAGAGAAAAATTGGGGTGCATGGACTCTTGATTATAGACCAGATTTTACAGCAAAAGAAACAGGATTAGATATATTTATTAATTGGGATAAAGAGTTTATTGGAAAAGATTCAGCTAAAAAAGATAATAGTAAAAATAAAATTACACCACTTATTGTAGAAACTAACGACATAGATGTAACTTTTAATGAGGCAGTTATGAAAGGCGATAAAAGTATCGGTTATGTTACATCTGGAGGATTTGCTCATTTTGTTAACAAAAGTGTTGCATTTTCATATTTAGATACAAAACAGCTAAATTCTGATAAAAAAATTCAAGTAGAGATT
>CACDII010000004.1 GCA_902552985.1 uncultured Pelagibacteraceae bacterium | reverse complement strand
AATAAAGAGCTCTATCAAACGCTTCATGATTTAACGTAATTATTTCTTTACCACTTGAAAACGATACTTCATGTTCACCAACAACTTCACCTTTTCTTAATGAATTAAAATTAATTTTTTTCCCATAAGGAAAAGATTTTTTATTTAGATACTTTTTTCCAATTAATTTATATAAGTCTTTATTTTTTCCAATTGCTATACCTTTTCCAAGCATTAAAGCTGTTCCCGAAGGGTGGTCTTTTTTATGTTTATGATGAATTTCAAAAACTTTACTTAAGAAATTATTTCCAAGAGATTTTGATGCTATTTCAGTTAAATACATTAATAAGTTTATACCTAAACTCATGTTTCCAGCTCTAAGTATCGGTATTTTTTTTGCATACTTTTTAATTAAGCTTTCTTCTTTTTTAGAAAATCCTGTTGTTCCAATCACTACTCTTTTTTTAAGTTTTGATGCAATTTTAAGAACTTCAAAAGTACATTTTGGAATTGTAAAATCTATTATTAAATTTGCTTTTTTAAAGGCCTCTTCAGTATTTAAGCTAGGTTTAATTCCATTAATTTTTTTATTAATTATTCTGTTTTCTGTAAGTGTTACTATTTTAAAATTTTTATCAGATTTTGCAGATTTAATAATCTGTTGACCCATTCTTCCCATACATCCAGTAATAGCTAAATTAATTTTTTTCATTTAAAAGATAAAGTATAAAACTATCATAACAACTGAAACAATTATAGCCCAAATAGATAGATTAGTTAAAAATTGTTTTAATTTTGAATTAGTTTGTAAAAAAGATGGCAGAACTAATATCAAAACAGCAATCATGAAAATTGCTGGAATAATTTGATCCAAGTTCATTTAATTTTTCCAGAAACTCTTAGCTTTTTGAAAGAATTTTTTAATACTGGGATTGGATTTTTCGTTTTCAATTTCTCTAAATTTTTCAAGTAATTCCTTTTGTTCTTTATTTAAAGATACTGGTACTTCAGTATTTACTTGCACATAGAGATCCCCAATGCCATTTCCTCTTACATACGGCATACCCTTTCCTTTTAATCTAAATTGTTTTCCACTTTGGGTTCCCGAAGGAATTTTAATTTTTGCTTTTCCACCATCAATTGTTGGAATTTCAATTGATGTTCCTAAAGCAGCGTCAGCAATAGATATTGGAAATTCAAAGAATAAATTTTCATCTGATCTTTTAAATAAATTGTGAGAGTAAACATTTACAAAAAGATAAAGATCTCCACTACCTGCACCTTTAGTACCAGCTTCTCCTTTTCCAGCTAATCTTATACGTGTTCCGTCATCAACACCTTTTGGAATAGTTACAGATAATCTTTTTGAAGTTTGTTTTTTTCCTTGTCCATTGCAGCTATTACAAGGGTTAGTAATCTGTTCACCAGTTCCTGAGCATTCTGGGCAAGTTTGTTGAACTGTAAAAAAACCTTGGCTTGATCTTACTTGTCCATGCCCTCCACACATTGAACATGAACTTGCATCATGACCAGGTTTAGATCCACTTCCATTACAAGTATCGCATTTTTCGGATGTAGAAAATTTTATATCTTGTTTTTTACCCGTATAGGCTTCTTCTAGAGTTATTGATAAATCATATCTTAAATCTGAGCCTCTAAAACTTGATTTTCTACTTCTCCTTCCACCTCCAAAATCGCTAAAGAAATCTTCAAAAATATCTGAGAAAGAGCTTGAGAAATCAAAATTTCCAAATCCTCCTCTTGCACCTCCGCCATTTTCGAAAGCTGCATGTCCAAAATTATCGTAATTTTGCTTTCTCTCTTTATCTGAGAGGACATGATAGGCTTCACTGGCTTCTTTAAATTTTTCCTCTGAAGCTTTGTTTCCTTTATTTTTATCTGGATGGTGTTTAACTGCTAATTTTCTATAAGCTGCTTTGATTTGTTCTGGTGTTGAACCTTTATTAACACCCAAGACGTCATAATAATCTCTTTTTGCCATATGCAATTATAGACAAACGGTTGTTAGTCTTAGGCGCTTTTTTCTTTATTTTCGTCTTTTACTTCTTCAAAGTCCGCATCAACAACATTGTCGTCTTTTTTTCCTTCTTCTTTCTTATCATTACCTTTAGGTTTAGTATCAGGCTTAGCACCTTGTTGTGATTTATAAACCGCTTCACCTAATTTCATAGAAGATTGAACTAATTCTTGAGTTTTTTTCTTAATCTCTTCAATGTCAGTTCCTTTTATTGCATTTCTTAAATTTGAGGCCGATGTTTCAATAGCTTTTTTATCTGCATCTGAAACTTTCGATCCATGTTCTTTAAGATTTTTCTCAGTTGCATGTAAAAGTGTATCAGCTTGGTTTCTTGCATCCACGGCATCTCTTTTCTTCTTATCTTCTTCCTTGTTTGCCTCAGCTTCTTTTACCATTTTATTTATTTCTTCATCACTTAAACCGCCAGAAGCTTGGATTTGGATTTTTTGTTCTTTTCCAGTTCCTTTGTCTTTTGCAGAGACATTAACTATTCCATTAGCGTCTATGTCAAATGTTACTTCAATTTGAGGAATTCCTCTTGCCGCTGGAGCAATCCCAACCAATTCGAAATTACCTAGTAGCTTATTATCAGATGCCATCTCTCTTTCACCTTGTAAAACTCTTATAGATACGGCAGGCTGATTATCTTCTGCTGTAGAAAAAACTTGGCTTTTTTTAGTTGGTATTGTTGTATTTTTATCAATTAATTTAGTGGAAACTCCACCTAAAGTTTCAATACCTAAAGATAAAGGTGTAACATCTAGAAGAAGAACATCCTTAACGTCTCCCTGTAGTACCCCAGCTTGAATTGCAGCGCCCATAGCTACTACCTCGTCAGGATTCACACTTTTACTTGGATCTTTTCCAAAGAAATTTTTAACTTGTTCAACTACTTTTGGCATTCTAGTCATACCACCAACCAAGACTACTTCATTAATATCACTTGCAGACAGTCCAGCATCTTTAAGAGCAGTTTTACAAGGAGGCAATGTTTTTGAAATTAAATCTTCAACTAAAGCTTCTAATTTTGCTCTTGTCATTTTGAGAGCTATATGCTTTGGACCAGTTTTGTCAGCAGTAATGAAAGGTAAATTAACTTCAGTTTGTTCCGCTGAAGATAATTCAATTTTTGCTTTTTCAGCAGCTTCTTTAAGTCTTTGTAGTGCAAGTTTATCTGTTTTTAGATCAATCCCATTTTCTTTTTTAAACTCATCAACTAAGTAATTTACAATTGTGTTATCAAAGTCCTCTCCACCTAAAAAAGTATCCCCATTTGTTGATTTAACTTCAAATACTCCATCTCCTAATTCCAAAATGGAAACATCAAAAGTTCCACCACCTAAATCATAAACTGCAATTTTCTTATTTTCTTTTTTTTTGTCTAACCCGTAAGCAAGAGATGCAGCTGTTGGTTCATTAATAATCCTTAAAACTTCTAAACCAGCAATTTTTCCAGCATCTTTTGTTGCTTGCCTTTGTGCATCATTAAAATATGCTGGTACTGTAATTACTGCTTTAGTAACTTCTTGACCTAAATATTTTTCTGCAGTCTCTTTCATTTTTTGAAGAATAAATGCTGAGATTTGTGAGGGTGAATACTTTTTTCCTTTTGCTTCTAACCAAGCATCTCCTTTTTCAGAATTAACTATCTTAAATGGTGCTGACTCAATATCTTTTTTAACGGTAGGATCATCAAAATTTCTACCAATTAATCTTTTAACAGCAAAGATGGTGTTTTCTGGATTAGTTACAGCTTGTCTTTTTGCTGGCTGACCAACTAATTTTTCATTATTTTCTGTAAAAGCAACAACAGAAGGTGTAGTTCTCGCGCCTTCAGCATTTTCCAAGACTTTAGCCTGCGTACCTTCCATGATTGATACGCATGAGTTTGTTGTTCCCAAATCTATTCCTATTACTTTGCTCATAATTTATAATTCCTTTGTTTCATATAAGAGTTAATTTTTAATCTACAAGTTCCTATAATTTTTTATTTATTGATTGATTTGTCTTGATTTTCCTTACTTTTATTGTCATCGCTTTCATTTTTAGTATTCTTCTCAGTTTTCTTTGAGACTGCAACAAGAGCCGGTCTTAAAAGGCGATCTCTCATCATAAAACCTTTTTGAATTTCTTCAATAATTATTCCAGGTTCCTTTTGATCATCTTCTATTTCCATCATTGCTTGATGAAAATTTGGATCAAGTTTTTTATTTATACATAGTATTGGTTCAATATTATTTTTTTTGAATATTGAGATTAAATCTTTATTTATAATTTCTAGGTGATCTAAAGTTTTTTTTAAGGTATCTGAATTTTTTAAACTATCATCATTTTCTAAAGATTTTTTAGATCTTTCTAAGTTATCAATAAGGTTTAAAGTTTCTCTAGCAAAGGCAAATCCACCGTAATCAAAAGCATCTTCTTTCTCTTTTTCAAATCTTCTTCTTTGGTTTTCCATTTCAGCTAAATTTCTTGTCAATTTATCTTCTAATTCTTTAATTTTTTGTTTAGGGTCCAATTCATTTTGTTTAGTACTATCTTTATTTGATTCAATTTTTTCGTCTTTTAAATCATTAGCATCAGGTACTTTTTTTTCATCTTTTTCCATAGAGATTTATATGGTAAGAAATTTTAAAATTTCTAGATGCAAAATAAAAAAATTTCAAAAATTTTAATAGGCACAAATAATCATGGAAAGTTGAAGGAAATAAAGGATTTACTACCAAAATCAACGATAGTTTATTCAACTAAAAATTTTAAAATAAAAAGCCCTGTCGAAAATGGAAGTTCTTTTGTGCAAAACTCATTAATTAAAGCAAAGTTTTTTTCAAAAAAAACTAATTTGATTTGTTTAGCAGACGACTCTGGCCTTGAAATTGATATATTAAAAGGATCACCAGGAATTTATTCTTCTAGATGGGCTGGAAAAAATAATAATTTTAATAAAGCTATTTCTAAAGTTTTTAAAAAAATAAATAAGGTTGATAAGAATTGGAAATTAAAAAAAATTAAATGTCGTTTTGTATGTGCTTTAACAATTTATTGGCCAGGAGGAAAAAAAATAAATTCAATTGGAAAAATTGAAGGTTATATTTCTAATACAAAAAAAGGAAAAAATGGATTTGGTTATGATCCAATTTTTATACCATTAAAAAAAAAAATTACTTTTGGACAAATGAAACCAAAAGATAAATACAAAATAGATCATAGGTTTAGAGCATTTAAAAAAATTAAAAAACTTTTTTAAAATTATTATCTTCAACTTTATAAAAATTAAGAATGTGATTAACTTTATTTTCTTTTATTTCAAAAATACCAACTTTCCCTTTAAACTTATTTTTTTTTAAAAACATTTTTTTATCAAAAGAAAAATTATTTTCGTTTATTAAATAATAAATTAAACCCACTATATCATAACTAAGAAATGATAATTGGTTTGGGTACTCTTCAAATTTTTCGTAGTAATTTTTTATAAAAATATCGTAATTTTCTTTGTTTATTGAAGGAAAGTAAATTGGTTGTGAACTTATCTCTTTTAACAAAGATTCATCAAACCATTGATTTAAAGTAATAAAATAAACTTTTGTAGGCAATACATCTGTATACAACAAAGATGTTGTAATACTTTTTAGATTTTTACCAAAATCTGAAATTATTACTGAGTCAAAACCTATTTTGCCAATAGTGTCTCTCTTTTTAAGGTTTTCTATTTTTTTTTCTTTATTTTTTTCATCAGATTTTTCCAATCTTTTAATTTCATCTTTAACATTTTGTTTTCTTATTGAGTATCGTGTTATTTTTTCTATTTGCTTAGTTAGCTTAGTAGGATCTGAGTCATAGTAGTGTACTTTAGCGTTATTTATTTTTGATTGATTAATAGCAATTTCTATTTCTTCTTTGTATTTTTCTTTAGGTATTAGAAAAATAGTTTTTTTAAGACCATTTAATTTTTGAAATTTTTTAATTGTATTAAGTTGGGATCTTGCATTAATTCCTACACTAATAATATTTTTTGGATTATCGATGGTTTTGTTAGTTAAAGATAAGAAAAGAGTATCTTTTAATTGATCTAAATAAATTAAATTTTTATTGAAAATTGGGCCTATAATTATTTTAACACCACTTTCAGAGAGCTCTTTTGCATTTTCAAATGTTGTGTCTGGATTAGAAGCAGTATCTCGTGGTAAAATTTCTATAGAAGAATTATTAATTTTATTAATTGCAAGTCTTGTAGATTTAACTATTGATTTTCCTATTTCTTTATTCTGGCCTGATAAAGGAACTAAAAGTCCAATCTTAATTTTTTCTTCTGCAAATATCTTTTGAACATTTAAAACTGATATAATAATAAAAAAAATTGTAATTTTAATAAATGTTTTCATTTTAATGTTATTATTATAATATTTATATTTTAATGATTCCACAAACAGACATAAAATTTAACGAAATAAAACATGGTTTATATATTGTTTCAACACCTATTGGTAATTTAAGTGATATTACTTTGAGAGCAATAGAAATTTTGAATAAATCAGAACATATTTTTTGTGAAGATACAAGAGTCTCAAAGAAATTATTAGATAAATTTCATATAAAATCAAAATTAATATCAAATCATAAATTTAATGAGAAAAAAAATGTACAAAAAATTATTGAAATTTTAAAAACAAAAAAAATAATATCAATCATATCTGATGCTGGTACTCCAACCATTTCTGATCCAGGTAGAATTGTTATTAACGAATGCATTAAAAATAAAATTAATATTTTTCCTATCCCTGGACCGTCTGCAGTAACTGCCTCTATTTCAATTAGTGGATTTTCTGAAAAATATTATTTTTATGGTTTTTTCCCAGAAAAAAACAAAGATTTAAACAAAGATTTAAATATTTTATCAAATTTAAATTGTTCGATTATTTTTTTTATATCCCCAAATAAAATAAACAAAGCTATTCAATCAATAAAAAACTTTTTTTCAGATAGGAAAATATTAATTTGTAGAGAAATATCTAAATTTTATGAAGAATATATTAGGTGTAATGTTGAGGATTTAAAAATTTTTAATAATACTCTTAAAGGAGAGTTGACAATCGTATTATCTGAGAAAGATAATAAAAAAAATATTTCGAATACTCTCAGCGAATCAGATAAAAAAAATATTAAAAAAATGATTAAAAATCTTAGTATAAGAGATATTACAAATTTAATAAGTCAAAATAAAAATATTTCTAAAAAAGAAATATACGATTATTGTTTAAAATTGAAAAATGCGAAATAAATTTATAGTATTTTGTTTAACCTTGCTAATTCTTAGCAGTTGTGTTGGTACTGGCTCTAAGGGTGTTTTTGGAACAGGAGTTAGTGTAGCGTTGGATCCAAGATCACTCGGAACACAAATTGATGACTCTATAATGCAAAAAAATTTAGTTACAAGATTAACCTTAACGGATAAAAATTATTTTTTATCAATTAATGCTAAGGTTTTAGATGGACGGATTTTCTTGACAGGAAAGGTTGATAATCCAGAAGAAAAACTCCAGATAACAAAATCCGCTTGGGAAACACCCGGAGTAAGGTCTGTTAAAAATGATATAAAAATCAAAGAGGAATTTAATTTTAAACGTTCAGCAAAAGACTTATTAATCACTTCGCAATTAAGAACGGCATTAGTGCTAAACAATAATATTAAATCAGCAAATTATAATATCGATACGTATAAAAAAAAAATTTTTATTTATGGGATAGCAATAACTTCTGAGGAAAGAAAAGAAGTAATTAATGAGGCAAAACAAATTCTCGATGTTGAAGATGTGGTTGCTAGCATCTTGTTAGTTGAAGATTTAAGAATTCAGAAAAATTAATTTTTTTTTCCATAATTTATTACACCAGCAGAGTATGCCGCTATTGAGGCTAAATTTAGTATATCCGAAGTAGAGGATCTTAAAGGAGCAATTTCGATTGGTTGTCCTAACCCAATCAATAGGGGTCCAATAACTTTTGCTCCTCCTAATTCTTTCATCATTTTATATGAAATAGCAGCACTATGTTGTCCAGGCATAATTAATATATTTGCATTTCCTACAATTCCTGAAAAAGAATAGAGTTCCCTATATTCTTCATTTAGAGCCACGTCTGGCTGCATATCGCCATCAAATTGAAAATCAACTTTTTTTTCCTGCAAAATCTCAACAGCATCTCTAATATGCTTTGTTCTACTTGTTGCTGGTTGACCAAAAGTTGAATGAGAAACAAATGCAACTTTTGGATCAAATCCAAACAATCTTACAACCCTTGCTGCTGAAATTGCTATCTCTGCTAGTTGATTTGCATTGGGATATTCATGAACGCTTGTATCACCTATAAATACAGTTTTACCTCTGTTAACTATCATGTTCAGACCAAACATTATTTCTCCAGATCTTGCATGAACAACTTTGTTTACTTTTTCTAATGAAGCGGCATATTTTCTTGTATTACCAGTTACAGCACCATCAGCATCTCCACACGAAACCATACAAGATGCCCAAATAACTCTGTCATTTCTTATCATTCTATCGCAATCTCTCTCTAATAAACCTTCTTTTCTTTGTAATTTATTGAATAAAAAACTTGTATATTTCTCTCTCTTTTTTTTATCTGTTGAATTTATTATTTCAATTTCGAGATTTTCGCTATATCCAATATTTTTTAGTTGTTCTTTTATTTTATCTTTTTTACCTACCAGGATAGGAATTCCTAATTTACCATTTTTAAAAGCTATTGCCGCTTTTAAAGTATTTTCATCCTCTCCATCAGCAAAAACTATTTTTTTTTGATTTTTTTTAATTTGATTATTTATACCTTGCATAATCGTTACAGAGGGATCGAGTCTTTGTTTTAATTGTTCTTTATATGCTTCAAAATCTTTTATTTTTTTTCTTGCAACTCCACTTTTAATTGCAGCTTTTGCTACAGCCAATGGTATTTCACTAATCAATCTTGGATCAAATGTTGATGGAATAATATATTCCTTTCCATATTTTGGTCTTTCACCTCCCATAGCAGCAACAACTTCATCAGGAACATCTTCTCTTGCAAGTGCAGCTATTGCATTTGCGGCAGCCACTTTCATTTCTTCGTTTATTGTTTTTGCTCTAACATCTAAAGCACCTCTAAAAATATAAGGGAAACCAATTAAATTATTTACTTGATTTGGATAATCTGATCTTCCAGTTGCAACAATTGCATCATCCCTTACTTCTTGAACTTCTTCAGGAGTAATTTCTGGATCAGGATTTGCGCATGCAAAAATAATCGGATTTTTTGCCATTTTTTTTACCATGCTTTTTCTTAAAATACTTTTAGAAGATAATCCCAAAAAAACATCAGCATTATCAATAGCTTCATCAAGAGTTCTTAATTTAGTTTTGATTGCGTGATTTGACTTCCATTGATTTAAATTATCTCTACCTTGATATATTACACCTTTGCTATCAAGCATTATTATATTTTCTTTTGGAACACCAGAATTTTTTAATAAATTAGTACAAGCTAAAGCAGAAGCGCCTGCTCCATTAACAACTACTTTAATTTTCTTAATTGATTTTTTTGATATATCAAGAGCATTAATTAAAGCTGCACTTGTTATTATTGCAGTGCCATGCTGGTCATCATGAAAAACAGGTATATCTAAAATTTTTTTTAATTTTTCTTCAATAATAAAACATTCAGGTGCAGCAATATCCTCTAAATTTATTCCGCCAAAACTTCCTGCAATATTTTTAATGCTCTTAATAATTTCGTCCGAATCCGATGAGTCAATTTCAATATCTATTGAGTCTATATCAGCAAATCTTTTAAATAAAACTGCCTTTCCTTCCATTACAGGTTTTGATGCTAAAGAGCCTAAGTTACCCATTCCTAAAATTGCTGAACCATTACTTATTACTGCTACTAAGTTTCCCTTGCTTGTGTAATCATAAGCTGCATCTGGATTTTTTGATATTTCTTTCACAGGTGCGGCAACACCCGGGGAATAAGCCAAAGCCAAATCTCTTTTTGTTGTCATAGGCTTTGAGGAAATGATCTCAATCTTGCCAGATTTATTGCTATTATGAAAATCTAAAGCTTCTTTATCTGTGTAATGATCAATTTTTGTTTTTTTCATTTATGATAATTAGCTATACAAATAGAGCAATATTAAGACTAATATGATTTATGAACCTTATTAAGTCAACAGGCACATTCAGTTTTTTTACAACAATTAGCAGAATATTGGGATACATAAGAGATATTTTAATTGCAATATTTCTTGGATCTGGTCCATTGGCTGATGCATTTTTTGTAGCATTTAGAATTCCAAACACTTTTAGAAGATTATTTTCAGAAGGCACTTTTAATGCAGCTTTCGTTCCAAGTTATGCAACTGAAATAGCAAGTGGAAAAGATCAATCAGAAAAATTTGCAACAAAAATATTTAGTTTATTAATTATAAGTTTGTTTTTTATAGTTTTAATAATTGAAATATTTATGCCTTTATTTGTATTTCTTATTGCTCCTGGTTTTAGTGAAGATGATCAAAAAATTAGTTTAGCAATTAATTTAACTAGAATAACTTTTCCTTTTTTATTATTCGTTAGTTTGTCATCATTTTTTTCAGCCATATTAAATTCTCACAACAGATTTGCAATTGCGGCTGCTGCACCAATTATTTTAAATATTTTTTTAATAGCAGTTTTATCTTATGGAAATATATTAGGTGATAAACTAGTTTATTATTTGTCATATGGAGTAACTTTTGCAGGAATAGTTCAATTTTTGTTTTTATACTTTTATGTGAGAAAATTTTACTCACCAAAATTTTTATTTAAAATTTCAATTGATGAAAAAGTAAAAAAATTTTTCAAAAAATTATTACCAAGTATATTTTCATCGGGTGTAACTCAAATTAATATTTTGATTGGAACTATTATCGCTTCATTTCAAGCTAGCGCAGTTTCTTATCTTTATTATGCTGATAGAGTTTATCAAATAAATCTGGCTATTGCCGGTATTGCAATTGGAACAGTAATTTTACCACAACTTTCTAAATATGTTGGAAATAAAGATGATGAAAAAATAATTTCTATTCAGAACAAAGCTCTAGAATTAAGTTTGTTTCTAAGTATTCCAGCTGCAATTGCATTAGTAGTTGCTTCTGATGAAATTATTTCTGCTTTATTTGGCTATGGTTCATTTAATGAAGTTGGAATTAAAAATTCTGGAAAAGCTCTTTTTTATTTTGCGTTAGGACTTCCAGCTTTTTCCTTAATTAAAGTTTTTTCAAGCTTTTTCTTTGCTAGGCATAATACCAAACTGCCATTTTATATTTCTTTAGTCTCTGTTTTATTAAATGTATTTATTAGTATTATTTTCTTTAGTAAGATCGGTTTTATAATTATTCCTATTTCAACAACAATATCCTCTTGGTTTAACTCAATTTTATTATTTATTTTTTTAAAAAAAAGGAACTTATTTAATTTTAATTTAATTTTTTTCTCAACTTTATTAAAAATAATTCTATCTTCAATAATTATGGGTTTTTTATTTAATTATTTAATAAATTTTTTTGAAGCAAATTTAGCATACGAACAAAGTTATAAGGCAGTTTATTTAATTGGAATAGTAATAATTGGTTTAATTTCCTATCTTCTAATTGCAATTTTGTTCAAAGCTTTTAAAATTAGTGATATTAATCTAAAGTATTAATCAAATGGTTAAAAAAATTTTTTCAGGCGTTCAACCTTCTGGTAATCTCCATTTGGGTAATTATTTGGGTGCAATTAAAAATTTTGTTGATCTTCAAAACCAAAAAAATACAGAATGCGTGTATTGCATTGTTGATCTTCATGCAATTACAATCAAGCAAGAACCGAAAGATTTAAAAAAAAATATTATAGAAACTTTAGCAACTTTTGTTGCAAGTGGAATAGATTCAAAAAAAAGCATAATTTTTAACCAGTCTTCAGTTCCAGCTCATGCTGAAGGTTCTTGGATATTGAGTTGTGTTGCTAGAATGGGATGGTTAAATAGAATGACTCAATTTAAGGAAAAAGCTGGAAAAGATAAAGAAAAAGCCAGTGTTGGTCTTTATGCTTATCCAGTATTAATGGCATCAGATATATTGCTTTATGACGCAACACATGTACCTGTTGGACATGATCAAAAACAGCATTTAGAATTATGCAGAGATATTGCTCAAAGATTTAATAGTGATTTTAATGCTGCAGATTTTTTAAAAGTTCCTGAACCTTTAATTCAAAAAAATTTTTCTAGAATTATGAGTCTTAAAGATGCTACTAAAAAAATGAGTAAATCTGATCCATCCGATTTAAGTAGAATTAATCTTACAGATGATCGTGATTTGATTATAAGCAAAATAAAAAAAGCTAAAACCGACTCAAAACCAATGCCGAGTATTGATGAAAATTTAGAAAAAAGACCAGAAGCTGAAAATTTATTAGGAATTTATTCAAGTTTATCTAATCAAAATTTAGAAAGGTCAAAAAAAGAATTTGAGGGAAAAAATTTTTCTGAATTTAAGAGAAAACTGTCTGACTTGTTAGTTGATAAAATTAGTCCAATTTCTGATGAAATTAAAAAATTATTAAATGATAAAAAATATTTAGATGATATTTTGTTAGAGGGATCAAAAAAAGCTAATGAAATTGCATATAAAAAAATTAAGGAAATGAAAAAATTAATTGGATTCTAGAAATTATTAAATTAATAACTATATATTATTTATGTTCAT
Source organism: uncultured Pelagibacteraceae bacterium (assembly GCA_902552985.1). GTDB lineage: Bacteria > Pseudomonadota > Alphaproteobacteria > Pelagibacterales > Pelagibacteraceae > Pelagibacter. Next base: position 128,571 of record CACDII010000004.1, on the reverse strand, counting down.
ACAAACTCAAAATACACCAAACCCCAATTCACTTAAGTTTGTTCCGGGCAAGAAAGTATCCAATAGTGGATCTTTTGAAATTACTAATAAAGATCAAATTCAAAATGATCTAATTAGAAATATTCTTTCAGTTAATGGAGTAACAGGTGTTTTTTTAGATGAAGATTTCTTGTCAGTAAATAAAAAAGGAAATGTAAATTGGGATGATGTTAAACATATTGTAATTTCATTGATTAATGATTTTTATTCCGAAGGAAATGAATTTATAATTGATAAAAAAGTCGAGAAACAAAAAATTGAATTAAACGATATTGAGAAAAAAATTATAAAAATTTTAGATACAAAAATAAAACCAGCAGTTGCTAGAGACGGTGGCGATATAAAATTTAAGGAATTTAAAGATGGTATTGTTACAGTTCAATTACAAGGTAGCTGTTCAGGATGTCCAAGTTCAACTATGACTCTAAAACAAGGGGTACAAAATATCTTGCGTCATTATATTCCTGATGTAAAAGAAGTTATAGCAGTTTAAAAGTTAACATACGAATTATTGATGGTAAAAATAAAAAAAACGATATCTAAACATTTAAAAGAACTTCTACCTAAGAAACAGCTAAAAGAATTTCTACCTAAAAAACAGCTAAAAGAATTTCTACCAAAAAAACAGCTAAAAGAATTTCTACCAAAAAAACAGCTAAAAGAATTTCTACCTAAAAAACAGCTAAAAGAATTTTTAGCTCAAAAAAAACTAAAAGAATTTTTGTCAATAAATAATCTTATTATTAAAAAAAATAAAAGTCTTTTGGGAAATAACAATCATAAAAGTTTATATTACACAGTATTATCTAGTTTTGTAATAATCCTTTTATCTTTTTTAATGCCTTCAGTTGTGCAATTTAAAAATAATAATATTTTTGCTTCAAACGAAATTGAAAATAAATCAAAAAGTAATTTAGAAAAAGTATTAGATGGAGAACCATTATCAAAATCATCTAAAATTGATGAGGGTCTAGATTTAAAAAATTTATATGAAGACGTTTTTAAATTTGATGATTTACCGACAGATACGGTTAGGCTAAACGCATCAACAATTGAACAATTGTTTAAAGATACAAATTATAATTTAAAAGATATTAGAAAAACAAAGTTAGTTAAACCTATTGCATTAACTTTACTTCCAGAAGAGATGAAAATGATTGAAAGTAGTCAAAAAAGGAAAAATTTATTTATTAAAATTATTTTACCTTTAATTCTTGAAGAAAATAATAGAATTAAATTAGATCGAAAAAAATTATTTGTTATTTTAAATAAAAATAATAATTCTGATCAAGAAAAAAGATGGTTGAATAAGAAATTTAAACAATATGGAGTTTTAAATAAAGATTTATCAACTTTAAAAATAAGAATGGATTTAATTCCTGTATCAATAGCAATAGCGCAAGCAGCCAAAGAAACTGGTTGGGGAACATCAAGATTTGCATTGGAAGGTAATGCTTTATTTGGTCAATGGACTTGGACTGGCGATGGTATAAAACCTGCGGGAGCTGAAAGTGATACAACTCATAAAGTTATGAAATTTAAAATTTTAAAATCTTCAGTTAGAGCTTATCAGAGAAATTTAAATACTCATTCGAGTTATAAACAATTTAGACTAGCTAGGGCAGAATTAAGAGATAATAAAAGAGAACTTAGTAGTTTAATACTTGTAAATTATTTAGATAAATATGCAGCAACTGGAAAAGAATATGTTAAAATTTTAAAACAAATAATCAAACAAAATAATTTAACTGATTTTGATGATGTAAAATTACTTCCTACGAGTATTCAGTTAAAAAGCTTAATTTAGTCTTCTTTTATTATAAATTGAGCACCAAACCATCTCCACTTTCCATCATCATTTAATGAGCAATTTAATCTTCCACGTCTAAACTTAAATTTATCTCTAAATTTTACTGTCATCTTATTTTCATTAAATTCAATTTTTGGATTGCCCCATTCATCACCTTCGTTAGAAAAACAATTTATTCTTTTTATATTTTCTTGATCTTTAAAAAATTCTACTTCAACAATTGGAGGATTATCACTTCCTTTAACTAGTTTATTTTCAGGAGTTAATTTTTTATAAGGTAGGGGAAAATAATTAATTATTGACGAAAACCTTTTAAGTTCTCCATACTTTTCATTAATAGGAAATCTTGGAAGTTCAAATTTATCTTTAGTTAAATCAATTACACCTGAATGTTGTCCAAAAGCATATTTAAATTTTTGTTTTATGTAGTTTTTATGTTCAAGACTATATTCACCAAAAGGGTATGAAAAGAAGATAGGATTATAACCAAGTTCCTTTTTAAATATTTTTATTGAAGCATCTATATCTTTTTTAAAATCTTCAAAAGTAAAATTGACTAAATATTCATGAGAATGTGAATGGTTACCTATTAAAACAAAATCTTCTTTTTCTATTTCTCTAATTTGATCCCAATTCATATATCCATATTTTCCCATTGGTTCAGTAGAAACAAAAAGAATAAAAGGTATTTTGTTTTCTTTTAAATAAGGCCATGCATTTTTGTAGAATGATGTAAATGCATCATCTATCGTAAGTAATATTTTTTTTTCTTCATTGGGATTTTCAAAAAAATTTTCAAAATTATTTAAATTATAAAAATTATAATTTCGTTCATTTATGATTTCTACTTGTTTCTTAAATATATCCATTTGGATGTTTGTGGATGGATATTTTGGTTCTTCAAATCTATGGTAAATTAAGGGTACTATCCCTTTATCAAAACTGAAATATCTGCTATTTTCGGCGAAGCTAATTACAAAATATAAAATAAAAAATAAGGTATAAGCAATGAATTTTTTAGTCATTGATGGCACTCAAAGTAAAGTTGTTTTTTTCTCCTATTTTAATAACAATTCTTATAATAAATCTTTTGAGGCTAGTAAAAATAATAATGATAAGTTTTCTTTGTTATTATCTGAGTTTTTTAAAGAAAATAATATAAACTTGAGAAAATTAAATAATGTTTTTATAAATCAGGGGCCGGGAAAGTTTTCAGGTATCAGAAATTCTATCGCAGTTGCAAAGGCTTTAGCTCTTACGAATAAATTAAATTTGTATGGATTTAATTCTAACGATATAAAAGGCGCAAATTATATGGATATTGTTGATTTATATAAAAAAGGAGCGTTAATAAAAAATTTGATAAAACCCAATTATTCGAGTTAAAATATAGTATGAAAGATTCAATAGAACAAAAATGTTTGGCAAAAGGAGTAAAGTTAACAGACCAGAGAAAAATAATTGCAAAAGTTATGTCTGAGTCAAATGATCATCCCAATGTTGATGAACTTTATAGAAGAGTTTCAGTATTAGATTCAAAGATTAGTATCGCAACAGTTTACAGAACTGTAAAACTTTTTGAGGAGGCTGGAATTTTAACAAAACATGAATTCAAAGGTGATAAGGCTCGATATGAAGAATTAAATGAAGGGCACCATGATCATTTAATAGATGTTCAATCAGGAAAAATAATTGAATTTGTTGATGATGAAATTGAAATGTTACAAAAAAAAGTAGCAAAAAAACTTGGATACGACTTAGTTGATCATAAACTAGAACTCTATGGAGTTAAAAAAAAATCTTAACTAATGGAAAAAAAAATATTTATTAAGACATTTGGTTGTCAAATGAATGAATACGATTCTAATCGTATTTATGATTCCGTAAAAAAAATTGGTTTTAAAAAAACAAATGACCAAGAAAATGCAGATTGTTTTATTTTAAATACTTGCCACATAAGAGATAAAGCAAAGGAAAAAGTTTATCATGAGATTGGAAGAGTAAAAAAAATTTATAGAAAAAAATCTAAACCTATTATTGTTGTAGCAGGATGTGTTGCACAGGCTGAAAATAATGAAATGTTAAAAAGAGAGCCATATATAGATGCTATAGTTGGTCCACAATCATATCACAAAATAAATGACCTATTAGAAAAATTTGTTCCTAAAAATAAAAAAGAAGAAACTGAATTTGATACAGTTTCTAAATTTGAATATTTTGATAAAATAGAAAATAGAAACAATAAAGTTTCTGCTTTTTTAAGTATACAGGAAGGATGTGACAAATTCTGTAATTTTTGTGTAGTTCCATTTACTAGAGGTCCTGAGTATTCAAGACCATTCAACAAGATAATATTAGAGGCAGAAAATTTAATTAAAAATGGAGCAAAAGAAATCACTCTTCTTGGACAGAATGTTAATGCATATTTGTATGTTGAAAATAATAAAAAATATAGAATTTCTAATTTAATTAACGAACTTGAAAAATTTTCAGAATTAAACAGAATAAGATATACAACTTCTCACCCTAGAGATATGACAGACGATTTAATTGACTGTTATAAAAGTAACAAAAAATTAATGCCTTTTATTCATTTACCAATTCAAAGTGGGTCAAACAAAATTTTAAAGCTAATGAACAGAAAGCATACAGTTGAAGATTATTTAATTACTTATGAAAAAATTAAAAAAATTAATCCAAAGATTGAATTTTCAAGTGATTTTATCATCTCTTATCCTGGAGAGACAAATGAAGATTTTAAGGAGACTTTAAATTTAGTTAAAAAAATTAAATTTATAAATTCTTATTCATTTATTTTTAGCCCACGACCAGGTACAAAAGCTGCAAATCTTAAATTGATAGATAAAGATATTTCTAAGGAGAGATTGATAACAATTCAAAAACATTTATTTGATTATCAAGCAAAGATGAATAAATCTTTTGAAAACAAAATAATAGAAGTTTTAGTAGAAAATAAACTTAAAGATCAGTCTAAATTATTTGGAAGAAATAAATATTTTAATTCAGTAATTTTTGAAGGTAATATTGATAATATTGGAAAACTTTTAAAAATTAAAATAGATACAAGTAATCAAAATAATCTGTTTGGAAAAATTGAAGCAAAAAAAAATATGAGGGCAGCTTAATTTGAGAACTACAGCAAACAAACAACTAGATTCAGAATTAAAATTTGTTTATTCTGAAAATGGCACTTTAAGCGTCATTTTTCAAAATAATGACTTGTTATTGGGAGTAGTTGGAGAATTCAATGATAACTTAAAAGAGCTGGAAAAAATTACTAATACAAGCATTTATTCTAGAGGAAATTCAATTTTAATCAAAAGTAATGTAAAAAAAAATGAGTTGGTTAAAAATGCAATAAAATTCTTAGCAGAACAATTTATTATTAATGGTACAATTGAAAAAAAGGATATAGTTTCATCTGTAAATAAATTTATGATTGATGAAAAAATTAACAATTCTAAAAAAAATATTGAATATATCATTAAGACGCCAAAAAAATCTGTAATTCCAAGATCAGAAAAACAAAAAATATATGTAAGATCGTTAAAAGAAAATGATATTATAATTTCAACAGGTCCAGCGGGTACAGGAAAAACTTTTTTAGCAGTTGCTGTTGCATTAACAATGTTATTAGAAAAAAAAATCGAAAGAATAATTTTATCAAGACCAGCAGTAGAAGCCGGTGAAAGACTTGGTTTTTTACCTGGTGATATGAGAGAGAAAGTAGATCCATATCTTAGACCACTTTACGATTCTTTATATGACCTTTTAGATTTTGAAAAAATTCAAAAAAGAATTGAAATAGGAGATATCGAGATTGCACCTCTTGCTTTTATGAGAGGAAGAACGTTAAAAAATTCTTTTGCAATTTTAGATGAAGCTCAAAATGCTACAGATACACAAATCAAAATGTTTTTAACCAGGATAGGAGAAAACACTAAAATTGTAATAAATGGTGATCCATCTCAAATTGATTTACCCAACAAATCTTTATCGGGACTTAATAGATCAAAAAAATTATTAGGTCACCTTAAGGAAATTTCGATTGTTGATTTTGATCATAATGATGTAGTCAGGCACCCTCTAGTTTCTAAGATAGTTAAGGCTTATTCAGATCAAAATAATGATTAAAGCCAATGTAATATTGGACTATCCAATTTGGAAGCAAAGGATAAAGAAACCATATTCTTATATTCAATCTAAACTAAAAAAATTATCAAAAGCTCCAAACTTCAAAAATAAAAAACAAGAGTTTACTATATTTCTTACTAATAATAAAAAAATGAAAATACTAAATAAAAAATTTAGAAATAAAAATAAAACAACAGATGTTCTATCTTTTCCAATTGAAAATGTTTATAAAAAAAAAAATTACATTGGGGATATAGCATTAAGCTTTGAAATTATAAATAAACGTTCAAAATTTTCAACTTTTAATATTGAATTTGATAAAATGTGGATACATGGATATTTGCATTTAACTGGTTTTGATCATAAAAAATTTAAGGATTTTAAAAAAATGACTAAAAAAGAAAGTTTAATATTTAATTATTTAAATAAGTAAAATTGATTTTTAATATAAAAAATAAACTTATTTTTCATATAATTCCTATTTTTATAGGGATAATAATATCATTTAGCTTACCGCCTTATAATTATTTATTAGTAAACTTTATTTTTTTTCCAATTTTTTTTATTTTTTTCGTTTCGAATATTACAAATAATAAATGGGATTCTTTTAAGATAGGTTGGTTGTTTGGTTTTGGTTATTTTTTTTCGAATATATATTGGATTACTAATTCTTTAACTTTTGATGATCAGTTCAAAACACTAATTCCTATTGCGTTTTTAATTATACCATTATTTCTCGGTTTATTTTATGCGATTGCTACGTTTATCTGTTCGTTTTTTAATTTAAAAAATAATTTATCTTCTATATTAATTTTTGCTTTAGCAATTTCATCGATTGAATTTATTAGAGGATTTATTTTAGGTGGTTTTCCTTGGAATTTACATGTTTATAGCTTAGTAAATCATATTTATTTTCTTCAATCTTTATCTTTAATTGGAACATACACACTTAACTTAATAGCAATTACTATATTTACTATTCCTTCAATTTTTCTTTTAAAAAATACTCTTAAATCAAAATTAATAATAACTTTTACTGTAATATTATTTATAATTTCAAATTATATTTTTGGAGTAACTAAAGTTGATGAATATAATTATAAAGATAATATAGAAATTAATAGTACCATTAAGCTTATTTCTCCTAAAATTGAAATAGATAGATTTTTTGAAAATGAAGAATCTCCAACAATTTTAAATGACTTAATTGAATTAAGTAATCCAAACCCTCTTGAAAATACAATTTTTGTATTCCCAGAAGGAATCCTTACAAGTGTATATTTAGAAGATTTAATACGTTATAAAAAATTATTTAAAAATAATTTTTCATCCAATCATAAAATTATTTTAGGAATTAGTAGTAATAAAGATTCAAAAATTTTTAATTCGCTTGTAGTTTTAGATAATAATTTAAATGTACTTTTTCAATATAATAAAAATAAATTAGTACCATTTGGAGAGTTTTTACCTTTTGAAAATTTATTTTCTAAATTAGGGATGAAGAAAATAATAACTGGGTATCAATCATTTACAGCTGATAATAATAGGAAAACATTTAATCTTAATAATATAAAATATTTACCACTTATTTGTTACGAAATTATTTACACAGGATATTTAAATAAGAATAGCGATGATTTTGATTTTATTATCAATATATCTGAAGATGGTTGGTTTGGTAATTCAATCGGATTGCAACAACATTTTTCACATTCAATATTTAGAGCAATTGAAGAAGGAAAAAATCTAATTCGCTCTGCAAACAATGGCACGACAGCTTATATTAACTCTGTAGGTCAAGTAGTTGAGTCAATAGAATCAACTCAGAAGGGAGTTATTGAAATAAAAAGTTTCAAAAAAGTTGAAAACACTTTTTTTTCTAAAAATGGCAACATAATATTCTTTTACTTTTTATCATTTTATATTATTTTGATTTTTTTTTTAAAAAAATCAGGAGAATAATCAAATGAAAAAAAATTTTTTATTTACTAGTGAATCGGTATCAGAAGGACATCCTGACAAGGTGTGTGACAGAATTTCAGATATGGTAGTTGATACATATTTAGGAATGGAACCTCAAGCAAGAGTAGCATGCGAAACTTTAACTACTACAAATAAAGTAGTTTTGGCAGGAGAGACAAGAGGTCCAAAAATTAATAATGAAGAATTAATATCAAAAGTTAGAGACTGTATTAAAGACATTGGTTATGACCAAGATGGTTTTAGTTGGAAAGAAACTACTAAGATTGAAACTCACTTACATTCTCAGTCAGCAGATATAGCTATGGGAGTTGACTCATCGGGAAACAAAGATGAGGGCGCTGGAGATCAAGGAATTATGTTTGGATATGCATGTAATGAAACAGATGTTTTAATGCCAGCTCCAATTCATTACTCACACAGGATTTTAAGATTGATGGCTGAAGATAGAAAATCTGGAAAACTTAAAGGAATAGAGCCAGATTCAAAAAGTCAAATTACAATTGAGTATAAAGATGGTGTGCCGAATGCTGTTAAATCAGTGGTGATTTCTACACAACATTCCAAAGATGTTAACTTAGCAAAAGTTAAAGAGCTTTGTATGCCATACATTGAGAGATCTATTCCAAAAAATTTATTAGGAAATCTTGATGAAAACGAGATTTATATTAATCCTACAGGAAATTTTGTTATAGGTGGTCCCGATGGGGATAGTGGATTGACTGGCAGGAAGATAATCGTAGATACCTATGGTGGTGCAGCACCTCATGGTGGAGGAGCTTTTTCAGGAAAAGATCCAACGAAAGTAGATAGGTCTGCAGCTTATGCTTCTAGATATTTAGCTAAAAATGTAGTTGCTTCAAAAATATCTAATAAATGTTTAATTCAACTAGCATATGCAATTGGTGTGTCTAAACCTCTGTCTATTTATGTAGATCTATTTGATAACGACGAAGAAAAGAATAGACATGTTGAAAAGTTAATTAATGAAAATTTTGATTTAAGTCCAAGAGGTATAAGAGAAATGTTGGGTTTAAATAAACCCATTTATCAGAAAACAGCTGCCTATGGACACTTTGGAAGAGATCCAGAGTCTAATGGTTCTTTTTCATGGGAAAAAACTGATAAATCCCGTGTTTTTTCGAAGTAATTAAAGTTGAATATTTAAAAAAAATTATTATATTCCTCTTACATTGTTGAAATTTCAAAAATGGGCCTAGGCCCATTTTTTTTTGGAAGTAACTAAAATATGTTAAATAAAAGAGCCGATAAACTAGAATTGTTAAGAATTGCAGAAGCTGTGGCCTTAGAAAAATCTATAGATAAAGAATTAATAATTTCCTCTATGGAAAATGGAATTGCCAAGGCAGCAAAGGCAAAATTTGGTCAAGATAATGAGGTGAAGGTTTTAATAAACAGAGATAATGGTGATATTGAAATTTTTAGAAAATTAATAATTGTTGAAAAACCAGAAAATACTAACACAGAAATAAGTCTTAAAGAGGCTATAACTTTAAATGATCAAAATAAATCAAAAAAAATTGGAGATGAAGTTTTGCAAGTTTTACCATCCTTTGATTTTGGAAGAATAGCAGCACAAACAGCAAAACAAGTAATTACTTTTAATGTTAGAGAAGCAGAAAGAGAAAGACAATTTAATGATTTTAAGGATAAGAAAGATACTATTTTAAGTGGAATAGTTAAGCGTTTAGAATTTGGAAATATAATTGTTGATTTGGGAAAGACGGAAGCAATAATTCAAAAAAATGAACTGATTCCTAGGGAGAATATTAAAGCAGGGGATCGCGTAAAAGCATATTGCTATGATGTTAGAAGAGAAACAAGGGGTCAACAAATATTTTTATCTAGAGCTCATCCAAAATTTATGGAAAAATTATTTATTCAAGAGGTTCCAGAAATTTATGATGGACTAATTGAAATAAAATCATCAGCAAGAGATCCAGGAAGTAGGGCAAAAATTTGTGTTAAAGCAATCGATAATTCCTTAGATCCTGTTGGAGCATGCGTAGGAATGAGAGGTTCTAGAGTGCAAGCAGTTGTTAATGAACTTCAAGGAGAAAAAATTGATATTGTTAACTGGTCAGAGGATCCAGCAATTGTAGTTTCTAATGCGTTGTCACCAGCAGAAGTTCAAAGAGTAAATGTTGATAGTGCATCAAAAAAATTAGATGTTATTTTGACTGAAGAAAATTTAAGTAAGGCAATTGGTAGAAGAGGTCAAAATGTTAGGTTGGCAACAAAATTAATGAATTATGAAATTAATATAATGACAGACCAAGAAGACTCTGAGAGAAGACAGGTTGAGTTTAAAGAAAAAACAGAAAATTTTGTTAAAAATCTAGAATTAGATGAAACGCTAGGACAGTTACTGGTAGCAGAAGGTTTTTCATCAATAGATGATATTAAAGATAGTACGGTTGAAGCCCTAGTAAAAATTGAAGGAATAGAAAATGAAACTGCTGAAGCTTTAATTGAAAGAGCAAAAGAATTTTATCAAAAAGATCAGGAAGAAATTTCAAATAGAATAAAGAGTTTAGGTTTAGAAAATGAACTTATTAATCATGAAGGACTAACCCCAGGCATGTTAGTTACACTAGGTGAACAAAAAATTTTAAAACTAGCTGATTTTGCTGATCTTGCATCTGATGAATTAACTGGAGGTTATGATATAATCAAAGGTGAAAGAGTTAAAATAAAAGGTTATTTAGAGGACTTTGCTTTATCAAAAAATGAAGCTGATGAATTAATTATGTCTGCGAGAAATAAAATTTATAAAGATTAAGTGATGAGATATGGTAAAAAAAACAAAATTAACAATTTCCGGAAATGCTAAAAAATCAATAGAAAATATTGAATTAGCCAAGTCTAAGAGTAAAAATTCAGTAATAATAGGAAAAAAATCAGATAAACCTTTTAATAAATTTAAAGATAAATCACATAACTTTAAAAAAAATGAAGGAAATAAAAATTTTAAAAGTGATAATAATAAGTTAAGGCAGCCTTTTAAAGCAAAGAGTGCACATCCAATTACAAATGATTATGAAAAGCGTAAGCTTGCTGAACAAAGAGCAACAAAAAGACTTAAAGTTGAAACTTCATTAAAAGATGGAAAAGGAAAAGCGCCTGGCAAAAAAAGAGAACTTAAACTAACTGTATCAAGGGCTTTAAGTGATAAAATTGAAACTAGACAAAGAAGTTTGGCATCACTTAAAAGACAGAGATTAAAAGAAAATAAAGGTCTTACCAAGGAAGAGTTTCAAGAAAATTTAAAACCTGTAAAAAGAGATGTTAATATTCCAGAGGTAATTACTGTAAGAGAATTAGCGAACAGAATGGCAGAGCAATCGAGTAAAGTTATAAAGCATTTACTCGAAATGGGAGTAACAGTAACAATTAACCAAAATCTTGCAGCCGATACTGCTGAATATCTGGTAAAAGAATTTGGACATAATCCTATAAGAGAAACTAAAGCAGAAGAAATTATACAAAAAATAAAAGATTCTAGATCCGAAAATCTAATTAATAGACCCCCAATCGTAACTGTTATGGGTCATGTAGATCATGGAAAAACTTCTGTTCTTGATGCCCTAAGAAAAACTAACGTAGTATCGGGCGAGTTTGGCGGGATTACACAGCATGTAGGTGCATATCAAATAGAACATAATTCAAAAAAAATAACATTTATAGATACACCCGGTCATGCAGCTTTTACTGAAATGCGAGCTAGAGGATCTAAATTAACTGATATTGTGGTTTTAGTAGTTGCAGCTAATGACGGAGTAAAACCTCAAACTGTTGAGTCCATTAAACATGCTAAAGCTGCAAAAGTTCCAATTGTTGTTGCAATAAATAAATGTGACTTGCCCGATGCTGACCCACAAAAAGTAAAAAATCAATTACTTGAACACGAATTAATAGCTGAAGAGCTATCAGGAGAAACTTTAATGGTTGAAATTTCTACAAAAACTAAAAAAAATTTAGACAAATTAATTGAATCTATAATATTACAAGCTGAAATTTTAGATTTAAAAACTAACTTTGAGTCAAAAGCTACAGGAGTAGTTTTAGAGTCAAAAATAGATGTTGGAAGAGGGCCCGTTGTAAATGTTATAATTACTTCCGGAACTCTTAAAAAGGGTGATTACTTTGTTAGTGGATTAAAATGGGGTAAAGCTAGAGCTTTGATAAATGATTTAGGTAAAAATATTGATGAAGCCACTCCTTCTGTACCTATTGAAATTTTAGGAATAAATGGGGCAGCAAAAGCAGGAGATGAATTAGTAGTTTTAGAAAATGAAAAAGAAGCAAAAGACCTTTGTGATACAAGAATACAAGAAACAAAGGATGGAAAAAATCCTTTGACTTTTGTGACACAAGAATCTGCTTTTAAAGATAAAACCTCAAAAGAACTAAACATTATTGTAAAAGCAGATGTTCATGGATCTTCCGAAGCGATTAAAGGTGCAATCAATCAAATAAAAAATGAGGAAGTAAAAGCTAAAATTATTTTATCTGATATAGGTATGGTAACCGAGACAGATGTTAATTTGGCAAAAGCATCTAATGCAGTTTTAATAGCATTTAATGTTAAACCAAGTAAAGAAGCTAAAAAATTGGCTGAGAAAGAAAAAATAAAAATTGCATTTTACAATATTATTTATGAGGTTTTAGATTATGTTAAAAAAAGAATGTCTGGCTTGTTAGAACCAGATATTAAAGAAGATATAACAGGATCAGCAGAAATTTTAGAAATATTCAAAGTATCTAGTGTTGGGAAAGTAGCTGGTTCAAAAGTTGTTGAAGGTGAAATTCTAAGTGGTTCAAGCGCAAGAGTAATAAGGGATAGTGCTGTAATTTATACAGGAAAAATAGGTTCAATTTTTAGGGAAAAAAACCAGGCTAAACAAGTAAGTACTGGACAAGAATGCGGAATAACACTAAGAGATTTCAATGATTATAAAAAAAAAGACATCATTGAGGCGTTCAAATCAACTATAACTGAAAGAATGATATAAAATGAGCAATAAATTAGGAAAGCCAATTTCTCAACGTCAACTTCGTGTTGGAGAGATGATAAAACAATCGTTGGGAATGATTTTTGTAAGAAATGAGGCAAAGCTTCCAAATTTAGAAACTAATAATATTACAGTAACCGAGGTACAAATGAGTCAAGATCTTAAAATTGCAAAAGCTTTTATTTTACCTTTAGGTGGAAAAAATTCTGAAGAAACTGTTGAAAAACTTAAAGAATTTTCATTTTTAATTAGAAAAGTTTTATCTAAGAAAATTACAATAAAATTTTTACCAAAGATTCTTTTTCGAAAAGATGAGTCATTTGAATACGCAGAAAAAATTGAAAATTTAATAAAACAAGCAAATAAATAGGAAAATAAAATGAAGAAAAAAATAAAAGAATTATCAAATCATGATAAAGATACGGGTTCATCTGAAGTACAGATAGGACTTTTAACTGAAAAAATTGAGAATCTTTCTAAGCATATTAAACAATCCAAAAAAGACAAACATTCAGCAGTTGGACTTTTAAAAGCTGTAAATAGACGAAAGAAGCTTTTAGATTATTTAAAAAAGAATAAAGTTGATTCTTATAAAAATGTATTAACAAAATTAAATTTAAGGAAATAAATGTTTAAAGTTTTTAAAAAAGAAATAAAAATAGGTGGGAAAAAAATTACATTAGAGACTGGTAAAATTGCTAGACAGGCTGATGGAGCAATAATTGCACAATGTGGAGAAACTGTAGTTATGGCTACAGTCGTTGGTGCAAAAAAAGTAAATCCTGAGGTAGACTATTTTCCTCTATCAGTAAATTACCAAGAAAAATATTATGCCGCTGGTAGAATTCCAGGTGGATATTTTAAGAGAGAAGCAAGACCTACTGAAAGCGAAACTTTAATTTCAAGATTGATTGATAGACCTATCAGACCTTTATTTCCTGATGAATTTAGAAATGAAGTTCAATTATTACCAACAGTAATTTCTTATGACAAAGAAAATGAGGCTGATATTTTATCAATAATAGCATCTTCAGCTGCTTTAGCGATCTCTGGAATGCCATTTCTTGGTCCGGTCGGTGCATCTAGAGTTGGATTTATTGATGGAAAATATATTTTAAATCCATCTAAAGTAGAATTAGAAAAATCTAAATTAGACCTTGTAGTAGCAGGAACAAAAGATGCAGTTTTAATGGTTGAGTCAGAAGCAAACGGTCTAACAGAAGAACAAATGCTTGATGCAGTAAAGTTTGGACATGAAAATTTTGTTCCGATAGTTAAGGCTATTGAAGAACTTGCTAAAGAATGTAAAAAACCTGACTGGGAAATAGAAAAAAAAGATCTTTCACAAGTTAAGAAAAAATTAGAAAAAGAGTTCACTAAAGATTTAGAAAAAGCTTTTTCAATTAAAGATAAAAAAGAAAGATCTAACCTTATTTCTATAATTACCGAAAAAGCTAAGAAACTATATGAAGAAGACGAAAATATATCAGAACTTGATGTTAACTATGAGCTTAAAAATTTAGAAAAGAAAATTGTTAGGACAAATATATTAAAAAATAAAAGTCGTATTGATGGCAGAGGATTGTCTGATGTGAGACCAATAATGTGCGAAGTTGGTATTTTACCTAGAGTTCATGGTTCAGCATTATTTACAAGAGGCGAAACTCAAGCAATTGTTACAACAACTCTTGGAACATCAGATGACGAACAAAGAATTGAGTCATTGGATGGATTGGTTAGAGAAAGATTTATGCTACATTATAATTTTCCACCGTTTTCAGTTGGAGAAACTGGTAGAATAGGAACAGGTAGAAGAGAGATAGGACATGGAAAATTAGCTTGGAGGGCCATTAAGTCATCCTTGCCTTCAAAAGAAAGTTTTCCTTACACGTTTAGAATTGTATCAGAAATTACAGAATCTAATGGATCATCTTCAATGGCAACAGTTTGTGGAACTTCATTAGCATTAATGGATGCAGGTGTTCCCATAAAAGAACCAGTCGCTGGTATTGCAATGGGATTAATAAAAGAAGGAAAAGATTTTAGTGTTTTATCTGATATTTTGGGAGATGAAGACCATCTTGGTGATATGGATTTTAAAGTTGCAGGGACAAAAAATGGAATAACATCTCTTCAAATGGATATTAAAATTACAGGAATTACATTTGAAATAATGGAACAAGCTTTAAAACAAGCCAAAGATGGTAGAGTTCATATACTTGGAGAGATGAATAAAGCTTTGGATAAATCTAGAGCAGAAGTTGGTAAACACACTCCAAAAATGGAAAAAATTACTGTAGATAAAAAAGATATTGCTACTGTGATTGGAAAAGGTGGCGCAACAATAAGAGAAATAGTAGAAAAATCAGGAGCGAAGGTTGATGTAAATGACGAAGGAGTAGTTACAGTTGCAGCACCTGATGAAGAATCTAGAAATATTGCTTTACAATTTATCAAAGACCTAACTGCAAAAGCTGAATTAAATAAGATCTATAATGGTAAAGTTATGAAAATTATGGAATTTGGAGCATTTGTTAATTTTTTAGGAAAACAAGATGGACTTGTTCATATTTCTGAATTAGCAGAAAAAAGGGTTGCTAAAGTCACCGATGTTGTAAAAGAAGGCGATGAAGTTAAAGTAAAAGTTATTGGTTTTGACAGAGGTAAAGTTAAATTATCAATAAAACAGGCATCTATTTAGTTTATTTTATTTAAGTTACATTAATGTCTCTGTGACAAAAACAGATAAACAAATCCTAAAAAGTTAGCATATTTAATTAGTTAAGGAGGAAAATATGAAGAAAATTATTTTAAGTATATTTTTAGTTTTTTTTACTACTTCTTTGTATGCAAGTTCTTGTATGACAATGGCGTCAAAAATAGATACAAAGATTGAAGAAGTACAAAAACTTCGTGATCAAGCTATGAAAGCACATGAAGCTGGCGATCATGCTAAATCAGACGAGTTATTTGCAAAAGCTATGCAATTATTTAAGAACTAATAAAAATTTATAAGGGGTAACCTAATAAGTTATCCCTTTAAAAATGATGCAATTAAAAGAGAAAAATAAATCTCCAAATTTTAAACTACCTAGTACAGATAATACTATTTTCGAGCTAAATAAAATTAAGAATAAAAATATAATTTTATATTTTTATCCTAAAGATGATACACCAGGCTGTACTATTGAGTCGAAAGATTTTAGTAAACTAAATAATTTAATAAATAAAAATAATGCTATAGTACTTGGCATTTCTAAAGATAGCATAGAAAGTCACTTAAAATTTAAAAAAAAATATAAGTTAAAATTTAACCTACTATCTGATGAAAAGTTATCGGTTATAAAAAAGTATGGTGTTTGGGGAAAAAAAACTTTTTTAGGAAAAAAATATATGGGAATTATTAGAACTACATTTTTAATTAATTCAAAAGGAAAAATTCATAAAATATGGTCTAATGTTAGAGTGAAAGACCATGCAAAAGAAGTTTTTGATGAAGTAAAAAAAATATAATTATTTTATATTTTTTGGATCAGGCATTCCAACTTTATTGTACCCAGCGTCTACATAGTGAATTTCACCAGTAACTCCACCTCCAAGATCACTTAGTAAGTATAAAGCTGAATTTCCAACATCATGAATATCAACATTTCTTTTTAAAAAGGAATGATCCTCATTCCATTTATACAGGAATTTTGCATCACCTATTGCAGAGGCCGCTAAAGTCTTAATAGGTCCAGCGCTTATTGCATTTACTCTAATTCCTTTTGCACCCAAGTCTCTTGCAAGATATTTAACACTAGCTTCAAGTGCAGATTTGCATACTCCCATTACATTATAATTTGGAATAGCTTTATTGGATTCATATGTCAATGTAAGCATACTTCCATTTTTATTCATTATCTTAGAAGCTTCTTTTGCAACTTCAGTAAATGAAAAGCATGAAATTAACATACTTCGTAAAAAATTTTCTCTAGTAGTATTTAAATATTCACCTGATAATTCAGATTTATCTGAAAAAGCAACGGCATGAACAACGAAGTCTATTTGACCCCAAGTTGATTTAATATCCTCAAATAGTTTAATAACTTCTTCTTTTTTTTCTACATCACAACTGAAAGTGACTTTAGAGTTTAATTTTTCTGCTAATGGAACTACTCTTTTTTTTAGTGCATCTCCAAGATAAGTAAATGCCAGTTCAGCCCCAGCTTCTGCAAGCTTCTGTGAAATACCCCATGCTATTGATCTTTCATTAGCAACACCCATTATCAAACCTTTTTTACCCTTCATTAGACTCATAAATTAGACCTTTTCAAAAACTAAAGTTGCATTAGTTCCACCAAACCCAAAACTATTAGACATTACTGAATTTAAAGTAACGTCTTTTTCTACTTTTGTTACTATTGGATACTTTTTTGCCTCATCATCCATATCCGTAATATTTACTGAGGCAGAAATAAAATTATTTTTCATCATTATTAAACTATAAACTGCTTCATGTACTGATGTTGCGCCTAGCGAATGACCAGATAATGATTTTGTTGAGCTTATTTTAGGGATATTATCTTTAAATACTTCTCCAACTGCTTTAAGTTCTGTAATGTCACCAACTGGAGTTGATGTTCCATGAGTGTTTAAATAATCAATCTTATTTTTACTAGTACTTAATGCTAATTTCATACATCTTATAGCACCTTCGCCTGAAGGAGCTACCATGTCATACCCATCAGAGGTAGCACCGTATCCAGTTAATTCTGCATAGATTTTTGCGCCTCTTGCTTTTGCATGTTCATATTCTTCTAAAACCAGAACACCTCCACCACCTGATATTACGAACCCATCTCTAGTTTTATCATAGGGTCTAGACGCTTTTTCAGGAGTATCATTATATTTAGATGATAAAGCCGTCATAGCATCAAACATTGCTGTCATTGCATAATGAACTTCATCGCTACCACCTGCAAACATAATTTTTTGTTTTCCAAGCTGAATTAATTCCATTGCATTTCCAATACAATGGCCACTAGTTGCACATGCAGAACTAATTGTATAATTAACTCCTTTAATTTTAAATGGTACAGCTAATGTAGCTGAAGCCGTGCTGGACATTGTTCTTGGAACAACAAAAGGACCCATTTTTTTTGGATTTTTTTCTCTTGTTTTATCAGCAGCTAAAATAACATTTTGAATTGATGGCCCTCCAGATCCCATAATCATTCCTGTATGGATGTTACTTACATTCTTTTCATCTAAGCCTGAGTCTTTTACAGCCTCAGCCATAGATATATAATTATATGCTGAACCAGGACCCATGAATCTTATAAATTTTCTATCAACATGATCTTCTAGTTTAATATTTGGTTTACCATGAATATTACTTTTAAGATTATATTCCTTATATTCTTCAGAGAACGTAATCCCAGATTTAGAATTTAATAATGATTTATAAACTTCTTCTTGATTATTCCCCAAACAAGATACAACGCCAATACCTGTTACAACTACTCTTTTCATTATTTAAACAATCCTACTTTTAAATTTTCTGCTGAATATATTATTTTTTCATCAGCTTTAAGAGATCCATTTGCTAATCCAACTGTAGTACCTTCTTTTATAAGAATTCTTTTCATATTAATCTCGTAAGTTGCCTTTTTTATATTTTTTAAAACTTCTCCAGTAAATTTTACAGTTCCAACTCCTAGCGCTCTTCCTTTTCCTGGATTACCTAGCCATCCAAGATAAAATCCAACTAACTGCCACATTGCATCTAAACCCAAACAACCAGGCATGACAGGATCATCTTTAAAGTGGCAATTAAAAAACCAAAGATTATCTTTTATGTCTAACACTGCTTTAATTACTCCTTTTTTATAAGCTCCCTTATTTTCGCTAATTTCTGTTATTCTGTCAAACATCAGCATAGGAGGAAGTGGTAGTTTTGCATTTCCTGGGCCAAAAAGCTTACCGTTTCCACAATCAATTAATTCATCATAATTGTATGAGGATTTTTTAATCATAAATTAGGCATTTATTACTTTATTTAGCTTGATTATAATATACAATTTATGGAGAATACTTATAAATTAGGCAAAAAAATGAAAAATAAAGACGTATTTGTTGAAAAATTAAGATCTTCTGGCTTAAGGCCAACTAAGCAAAGGATACAAATTAGCGAATTATTATTTGATAGAAAGAATACTTTTCACTTTTCAATAGACCATTTAAATAATTTGTTAAAGAAAAAAACAAAAATAAAAGTTTCTTTAGCAACAATATATAATACAGTTCACGCATTCAAAAAAAAAGGTTACTTAAAAGAAATATTAATAAACCGAGAAAAGAGTTACTTCGATACAAATACTTCAGACCATCATCATTTTCTTAATGTAAAAACTAATGAGCTTATAGATTTGAAAAATGAGGACGTTGAAAAAATTAAAATAAAAAAAAATTTGCCAGGAAAAAAGATTAAATCAATAGAAGTTATAGTTAAAGTTGAAAATAGTAATTAATCTCAACTATTAAAAAATCTAAATTTAAATGAACTGGGTCAATTCTGCTATATTGACACTACTTTAGAATCATTATAAATTATATTGTATGAGTAACGAATTAATAAATGAAAAATCCAAATGTCCTTTTACAGGGGCTGGAACGCCTGCAAAACATTCATCAGGAAAAGGACAAACAAACAGAGATTGGTGGCCAAATAGTCTTAATTTAAAAATCTTAAGTCAACATTCTTCATTGGTAAATCCAATGGACAAAAAATTTAGTTATAAAAAAGAATTCAAAAAATTAAATTTTAAAGGATTAAAAAAAGATCTTAACAAATTAATGACTCAATCTCAAGACTGGTGGCCTGCCGACTACGGTCATTATGGACCACTATTTATTCGTTTAGCTTGGCATGCTGCAGGAACTTATAGAACTGGTGATGGTAGAGGAGGAGCTGGTACTGGAAATCAAAGATTTGCTCCAATTAATAGTTGGCCGGACAATGTCAATTTAGATAAAGCAAGACTATTGTTATGGCCTATTAAAAAAAAATATGGAAATAAAATTTCCTGGGCTGATTTATTTATTTTGGTAGGAAATGTAGCTTTAGAGTCTATGGGTTTTAAAACTTATGGATTTGGAGGAGGAAGAGAAGATATCTGGGAACCAGAAGAGGATATTTATTGGGGATCTGAAAAAGAGTGGTTAGGAGTTGAAAGATACAGTGGTAAAAGAGAATTAGAAAATCCTTTAGGAGCAGCACATATGGGATTAATTTATGTTAATCCCCAAGGTCCAGATGCTAATCCGGACCCTCTACTGGCAGCACATGATATTAGAGAAACTTTCGGTAGAATGGCGATGAATGATTATGAAACTGTTGCGCTTGTAGCAGGTGGTCATACTTTTGGTAAATCTCATGGAGCAGCACCGGAGTCACACAAAGGAGCTGAGCCAGAAGGTTCAAAAATTCAAGAGCAGGCTACTGGATGGAATAGTAATTATAAAAGCGGTTTAGGTGCTGATACTATAAGTAGTGGAATTGAAGGTGCATGGACGAGCAATCCTATCAAATGGGATATGGGATATTTTGATAATTTATTTGGATATGAGTGGGAACTTACAAAAAGTCCAGCGGGAGCTCATCAATGGAAGCCTATAAGAAATGGACATGCCATCAATATGACTCCAGATGCTCATAATAAAGGTCAAAAAAATATGCCAATGATGCAAACTACTGATCTTTCGCTAAAATTAGATCCAAAATATGGACCAATTTCAAAACGTTTTCACAAAAATCCAAAAGAATTTGCTGAAGCTTTTGCAAAAGCTTGGTTTAAGCTTACTCATAGAGATATGGGCCCTAAAGCTAATTATTTAGGAGCAGAAGTGCCAAAAGAGGATTTAATTTGGCAAGATCCAATCCCAAAAAACAAATATAAACTAAAAAATCAAGACATAGAAACTTTGAAAAAAAGTATTTCTAGATCTGGCATTTCAATATCTCAACTTGTTTCTACGGCATGGGCATCTGCCTCAACGTATAGAGGTTCAGATAAAAGAGGTGGTGCAAATGGAGCTAGAGTAAGACTAGCGCCGCAAAAAGATTGGGAAGTTAATAATCCAGCTCAACTAACAAAAGTTCTAAAAGCTTATGAAAAAATTAAGAAAAAATTTGATACAAAGAAAAAATTTGTTTCAATGGCAGATTTAATTGTTTTAGGTGGAAATGTCGGAGTAGAGCTTGCTGCAAAAAAAGCTGGTAAAAAAATTAAAGTTCCGTTCTCGCCAGGAAGAGGAGATGCAACTCAGGATCAGACAGATATTCATTCTTTTGGATTATTGAAACCTTTAGCTGATGGTTTTAGAAATTATGCACCAGATAATTATGCAAAATCAGCTGAGGAAATTTTAATAGATAAATCGCAATTAATGCAGCTCACAGGTCCTGAGATGACTGTTTTGATTGGTGGGATGAGAGTTTTAGATACTAACTTTGATGGATCAAAACATGGATTGTTTACAAAAAAACCAGGTACGTTATCAAATGACTTTTTTGTTAACCTTTTAGATATGGGAGTTAAGTGGAAAGAAGTTTCACCAAAAGAAGATCTTTTTGAAGGCAGAGATCGTAAAACAAATAAAGTTAAGTGGACTGGAACTCGTGCTGACCTTATTTTTGGATCTAATTCACAGTTAAGAGCACTTGCAGAAGTTTATGCTTCTGAAGATTCAAAAACCAAATTTATCGATGACTTCGTAGCTGCTTGGTCAAAAGTTATGAATCTAGATCGTTTTGATTTGAGATAAACTAATTAACACTTCCCCAGATATTTTTTATTTGGATCCACCCTGAATATTTATCTGTTTTAATTTTGCACCAATTATTTTTACATTTTTTTGCTATTAATAGTTTTCCTTTCAAAATTTTTGCCAACGGTTTTGAATATTTGGTAGGTTTTGTGAATAATATTTCTTCTTGCAACGCAATAAAAGATTTACCTTTTTTTAATTGAGAATTGTGAATCCAACCACTATTTTTTTTATGGTCTATTATTCTTCTAAAATTTTCTTTTTTATCTATTATTTGAACTGGTAGAAATTTTTTTTTATAAATAAATTTAATAGGGTAATCCAAACTTGGTCCATACCTTACATTAACTTTATTGTTTTTTAATATAAGAAAATAATTTTTTTCAGCTGAAAAAGTAACAGACTGAAGAACAAGAGTTAGGCAAAATAATAAAATTATTTTGTACATATGCAATTATGTTTTTTACTAAATTTTACTTTTCTAAAATTAAGATCGCTTAAATTAATAATCAAAATTGTTCCATTATTATTTTTTCCAATTTTCAATATTTTATTTAAAACCTCAATTGATTGAATACTTCCAACAACTCCAGCAACTGGACCTAGTATCCCTTCTGCTTCACAATTTAATATTTCATCAGAAGGTTCAGATTGATAGAAGCATTTTAAACATGGCTCATTTTTACTTTTAAAATCAAAAGTAAAAACATGACCATCAAATTTGCTTATCGCTCCAACAATTAATATTTTTTTATGTTTAATAGAAAATTTATTGAGTAAAAATTTCGTTTTAAAGTTATCCGATCCATCTACAATAATATCATAGTTTTTAATTAAATTATCGATATTTTCATCAGAAATTTTTTTTTTAAATATTTTTATTTTTATTAATGGATTAATTAATTTTATTTTTTTTTTTATTATATCAACTTTAAATTTACCCACATCTTTTGAATCATACAATGACTGTCTGTGAATATTTGATAAACTTATTTTATCGTAGTCGACAATACCTAAAGTTCCTACCCCTGCTCTACTTAAATAATCTGCTACAGGGCACCCTAATCCACCTGCCCCAATAATTAATACTTTTGAATTTAATATTAATTTTTGCCCAATAGTTCCAATATTTTTAAGAACAATTTGACGAGAATATCTTTCGATGATTTTTTTATTTAAACTATTTTTCATTTCCCTGTTGATCCAAAGCCTCCAGATCCTCTTAAAGTATTTGGGAGCTCATCAACTTCCTCAAAATCAATTTTTAAAATTGGCATAAGAACCATTTGAGCTATTCTGTCATTATTGTTTATAATAAATTCATTACCACCGTGATTGAATAATATTATTTTTAATTCACCTCTATAATCACTATCAATAGTGCCGGGCGTGTTTAAAATACCAATGTTAGATTTGGCTGCAAGTCCTGAACGGGGTCTAATTTGTATTTCAACATCATCAGGAATCGCAATTGACAAACCTGTAGGAACTAATACTGAATTATTTGGCGGAACTTTAATTGGATTACTAATAAAAGCCATTAGATCCATTCCAGATGAACCTTTTGTTTTGTATGATGGTAACTTAACTTTTGGATCAAGTTTTTTTATTAAAACTTTAACCATTAAATTAATTTATTTGAGAAATTACTCTTTCAACTATTTTTTCAGCTAAAAGAGATTTTTTCATTTTTGATATTTTTTCGTGTTCTTTATTTTTATAAAAAATTGTAACCTCATTGAAATCTGAACCAAAACCTATTGAGGAGTCAGAAACATCATTCGCAACTATCCAATCACAATTTTTTTGTGATAATTTTTTTTTTGAATTTTCAGTTAAATTATTTGTTTCAGCAGCAAAGCCAATTACAATTTTGGGTCTTAAGGAATTATGTTTTGAAACATAATCTAAGATGTCTATATTTTTTTCCAACTTTAAATTAATATTTTTATCTTTTTTTATTTTATTTTTTTCAACATTTTGAATTTTCCAGTCAGAAACTGCAGCAGAAAAAATTGCTACATCTGTAGGTAGATTTTTTAAAGTTGCATCAAACATTTCTTTTGCAGAATTTACTTTAATTAAATTAATATCTAAAATTGGTTCTAAATTCGTAGGACCAGTAATTAATGTTGTTTCAAAACCATTATTTTTTAGAGATTTTGCCAATTCATATCCTTGTTTTCCACTAGATTTGTTCGAAATGTATCTTACAGGATCTATATATTCGTGAGTTGGTCCAGCAGTAACTAAAGCCTTAAGTTTTTTATTTTTATTTATATTGTTTAAATAATTACTAAGATGGTTAATTATATCTTCAGGGTCTGTCATTTTACCCTCACCATATTCTCCGCATGCCATATCACCTATTTCAGGTCCTATTATTTGATAACCAAAATCTTTTAATTTTTGTAAATTTTTTTTATTTGCAGGATGTTCCCACATTCTGACATTCATGGCTGGAGCTAAAAAAATATTTTTATTTGAAGCTAAGATAACAGTAGATGCTAGGTCATCTGAGGTCCCATAACTTAATTTTGAAATAGTATTTGCAGTTGCTGGTGCAATTAAAATAAAATCAGCCCATCTTGAAAGTGAAATATGGTCCATTTCAGATTCATTTTTATGATCAAACAAATCAGTATAAACTTTTTCTTGTGATAAAGATGTAACTGAAAGTGGTGTTACAAATTTATTTGCATTTTTTGTAAGAATTGTTTTAACAAAAGCATTCTTTTTTTTAAAAAGCCTTATTAACTCCAAACTTTTATATGCTGCTATTCCACCACAAATTATTAGCAAAACTTTTTTATTTTCAAAATTATTCATTGTCTAAATTAAAATACTATGAATCCTAAAAATACAAGCAATAATAATCCAATTATACTTTGATTTTTAAAAGATTTCATTTCTAATTCCTTTTCTTTAAGAGCTGAATACGAATTAGAATTTTGAGGTATTTGACCACTGGCCATAAATGTTAGTGCTTGATTAGCTTTATCCATAATTTTGGGTAATTCTGGAAGTCTTTTTAATACTTCAGCAGAGTCTTTTATTGTATCAGCGATGCTAGTAATGGGATCTTTTGTTTCTTTTAACCATTTTTCAAGAACTGGTTTAGAAGTGTCCCAAATATTTGTTTCAGGATTTAATGATCTGGCAACGCCCTCAACAACAACCATAGTTTTTTGCAGAAGAAGTAGCTGAGGTTGAGTTTGCATATTAAATTTTGCAGTCACATCAAATAATTGTTTTAGAAGCTTTCCACCTGAAATATCCTTTACAGATTGACCAAATATTGGTTCTCCAATTGACCTTAAAGCTTGTGCTAATTCACCAATTTGAACATTTTGTGGTACCAAACCTGCAACTATATGAACTTCAGCAACCTTTTTATAATCTCTTTGAATAAAACCATATAATATTTCCGCTAAATATTTTCTGTCTAATTTATTTATTCTTCCCATTATTCCAAAATCAATTGGAACAATTCGACCACTATTATCAATAAATAAATTTCCTTGATGCATGTCTGCATGAAAAAAGCCATCACGAACAGCATGTCTTAAAAAATGTTGAATGATATCAGAAGCGATAGTTTTTGTATTTATTTTCTTATTTTCAAGTATTTCTTTATCTCTTATAGATGTTCCTTCAACCCAATCTAAAGTTAATACTTCTTCACTTGTATAATTCCAATATATTTTTGGAACATGAAATCCAAGATCGTTTTTTGTATTTTCATAATATTCATTTGCAGCAGCAGCCTCAAATCTTAGGTCCATTTCGTGGTTAGTAATTTCTTTTAATAGAAAGGCGACTTCTACTAGTTTAAGTCTTTTCGTTTTTTTTATAGTACCTTCAATAAAATAAGCAAGAAGCATCAAAGCATCAATTTCTTCATTAAAAGTTTTTTTTATATTTGGTCTTAAAATTTTAATTGCTACATCTTTTATAATTCCATTATCATCAATTTGTGCTTTATGTACTTGCGCTACTGAAGCCGCAGCCACAGGTTCACTTAAATTTATTATGGAACTATACAAATTACTTCCTAAGTTTTTTTTAATTATTTCTTTGGTATTAGATGTTGAAAAAGGAGGGAGTTTATCTTGCAGTTTTTCTAATTGTTTTGATAATTCTTCACCGATAATATCAGGTCTTGTAGCTAGAAATTGACCTAATTTAATAAAAGTAGTTCCCATACTCTCGATAGATTTACATAACTTTTCTTCATCTGTGGAAAATTCATTATTTACTTTTCTTGAAGAAAATGAAATTGAAAGTAAGTTGAAAAAAATTTTGACCATTATTGGTGGTTCGTGAATTTTAGAAACAACTTTTAAAGCATCTGAAAGAGCTAACTTTCTGGCTATTTTAAATAAGATTAGTATTTTTTTTAACATTAAATTTTCCAACCAGAATGAATGGCAACTATGCCGCCACTTAAATTTCTGTAATGACAGTTTTTAAATCCATTTTTTTTCATAATTTCTAATAATTGGTGTTGATTTGGAAATTCATCGATACTTTTTAATAAATATTCATAAGGTTTTTTATCACCAACGACTAAATTACCGAGCAGTGGAATAATTTTAGAGTATTTTTTATATAAAAAATTTAAATTTGAATTTTCTATTTTTGAAAATTCTAAGCACAAAAATCTACCACCTTTTTTCAAAACTCTATAAGCTTCGGAAATACTTTTATTTAAATTTTTAGTATTTCTTAAGCCAAAACTAATTGTATAAAAGTCGAATAAATTATTATTTACACTCAATTTTTCAGCAGAACTTTTTTTCCATCTAATATTTTTATATTTTTGAAGTTTTTTTTTCCCATTTCCGATCATTTTAATGTTTGGATCAATGCATAATATTTCTGAGTTATTTTTTGTTGCTTCAGAATATAATTTAGCAACATCCCCTGTTCCGCTTCCAACATCAATTAATTTTTGTTTATAAATTGGGTTCATCATGTAAATTAATTCTTTTTTCCAAAGTCTATGGATTCCAAAAGACATTAGGTCATTCATCAAATCGTATTTATCAAAAACGCTATTAAATACATTTTGTACCAACCCTTTGTTTTGTTGCAGATTTTGTTGCATAATATAATTTCTTATTTATTTTAATAATATAGTCTCAAATGCCAGAATTGCCAGAAGTAGAAATAGTAAAACAATCGGTTGAAAGAAGTATACTTTTCCAAAAAATTAATGATGTATTAATAAAAAATAGAAAATTAAGGTTTAAAATACAGAATAATTTAAAAAACTTAATAAAAAATAAAAAAATAATTAAAGTTAGTAGAAAATTTAAATATCTAATAATTCATTTTGAAAAAGAAGAATTTTTAATAATTCATTTTGGAATGTCAGGTACGTTGCATTTACTAAAAAAAAATAAAAATGATTATACAAATTTAAGTTTTTATAGTTCAAGAAGTCTTCCAAAAAAACATAATCATGTAATAATATTTTTTCCTAAATTTAAACTAGTTTATAACGATCCAAGAAGATTTGGATTCTTTAAATTTTTTTTTTCAAAAAAGGAACTAAATTTTTTTTTCAAAAATTACGGTCCTGAAGTATTGAGTTCTAAATTCGATTTAAATTACTTAAAAAGAAAATTAAAAAATAAAAAAAAAAATATAAAAAATTTACTTCTAGACCAAACTTTTGTTTCAGGCATTGGAAACATATATGCAAATGAAATTTTATTTTGTTCAAAAATAAATCCAAAAAAAATTGGAAAAAAACTTAAAATAAATGAAATAAGGAATATTATTAAATTTTCAAAAAAGGTTTTAAATAAAGCAATAAAGAGAGGAGGCTCAAGCATTAAAAATTTCAAAAATATCAAGGGTAATTTAGGAACATTTCAAAAAGAATTCAAAGTGTACGAAAGAGAAAATAAAAATTGTCTAAAAAAAAATTGTAGAGGAGTGATTAGAAGAATTATCATTTCTAATAGATCTGCGTTTCTATGTAATTATTGTCAAAAATAGTTAATTATTGTGTTGACCCTTAATAATTTGCAAGCTATATAGTCGGCGCGTATGGCAAATACAAAATCAGCTATTAAAAGAATTAGAAGAATTTCGAGGCAAACTTTAGTTAATAAATCTAGAAAAAGTAGATTTAAAAATGCAATTAAAAAAATGAATTCAATAATAGAATCAAAGAAAAAAAAAGAAGCTTTGGATTTTTTACCTAAATTAAATTCAGAATTAATGAAAGTTGCAAAAACTGGCATTATAAAAAGGCAAAACGCGTCAAGAAATATTTCAAGAATTACAAAAAAAATTAACGCGTTATAATTTAAACTACTAAGAGTTGTTATAATTCACCGTAAAACTTACAACCAAAAGTATTTATACCAAATATAATTTTTATTTTTAAAAAAATACTACATATAGACTAAATTTTTTTAATTTTTTTTTAATTATAATTTTTCACTCTTAGATTTTATTTTTTAATTTAAATTAAATACATTGTTAGGTTGAGTAATTTAATTATTCACTTATAGATTTTATTTTTTTTTTAATTTCAAAAAATTTTTATTGCTTTAATTTCATTATAGTCTTAATTGGAATTCTTTCACAACATGAATAATAAAAATATTTTAAAGCAAAAAAAAGAAATTCAACAGGATAGTATTGATTGGAGCGTTATCCAGTTGGAAATGAAAAACAAACTTGGAAACGATATATATGAAAGTTGGTTAAGAAAATTAAATTTTGTTGATGAATTTAATGACTACGTATTACTGTCAGTATCTACCAGATTTATTAGAGATTGGATAACATCGAGATATTTGGACCAAATATTGCAAATAATCAAGAATCATAAAAAAAGAATTAACAGAATAGAGTTAAAAGTTTTTGAAAAAAATGATGGGAACTTAATACAAAATTCAAAAGATGAGGAGCAAGTTGCAAAGTATAAAAATGAAAATGTCTCTTTTATAAAAGATAGCTACTTACAGTACAACAGAATAGATCCAAACAAAAAATTTGAAAATTTTTTAATTGGTCCAAGTAACAAGCTTGCTCTTGAAGCTTCAAAAAAAGTTATTGAGAATATTTCACATTACAATCCCTTATACGTTTATGGCGGTGTGGGAATGGGTAAAACTCACCTATTAAATGCTATTGGATTAAGTTTAAAAGATAAAAACAAAGTAATGTTTATTTCAGCAGAGAGATTTATGTATCAATTTGTAAAATCAATAAAATCAAATGAAATGGTAAAGTTTAAGGAATATTTTAGAAATACTGATGTTCTGTTAATCGATGATATACAATTTATGAATGGTAAAGAAGCTATGCAAGAAGAGTTTTTTCATACATTTAATGCTTTATTAGATAAGGGTTCTCAAGTTATTGTATCAGCTGACAGAGCTCCAAATAAATTGTCTAGAATTCAAGAGAGAATAAAATCAAGATTTTCTGGGGGTTTAGTTATTGATATTCAAAAACCAGACTATGAACTTAGATATAAAATAGTAAAAAGCAAAATTGAAGAGTTAAACATTTTTTATTCTAATGAAATTAAAGTTTCTGAAGAAATTATAAAATTTGTTAGTCAAGAAATTAAAAACAGCATTAGGGAATTAATAGGTGCTGTAAATAGAATTGCTTCATTTTCCAGGATTTACAACAAAAAAACAAGTATATCAGATATTAAAATTATTTTAAAAGATCTTCTAAATTTTTCAGAAAATAAAGTTTCAATTGATTTAATTCAGTCAATAGTTTGTAAATATTTTAAAATTAGCAAAAATGAAATGTTATCTTCTCGAAGGTCAAGGTATCTAGTAAGACCTAGACAAACTGCTATTTATTTAACAAAAATTCTTACATCAAAATCATTACCAGAAATTGGTCGCGAATTTTCAAATAGAGATCACACAACGATAATACACTCGGTAAGAACTGTAGAGAAATTAAAAAAATTAAATCCTGAATTTAATTCTAATATCGACAACTTGAAAAACAAAATTCTGTATAGCAAAGAAAATGAAGTTTAATGTTAACCAGCAAGATCTTCAAAAGTCTCTAAATTATTGCCAAGGTGTAATAGAAAAAAGAAGTACGTTGCCAATTTTGTCGAACATACTTTTAGACGCCAGTAATTCAAAACTTACTATAACTGCTACGGATCTGGATTTAATTTTTATCCAAGAAATAAATAATGTTGAAATATTGCAAGATGGAAAAACTACCACAACATCTTCTATTATGTATGATATTATACGAAAATTTTCTTCTGGGAAAAAAATAAATTTATCTTTAAGCAGTGAAAGCAAATTACAATTAGAGTCTGAAAAATCAGTATTCCATTTAAATTGTATAAACGCTTCAGAATTCCCATTAACGGATGAAAATTTTAATCAAAATGAATTTTCTATACAATCCAAACAATTACTAAAATTACTAAATAAGTGTAAATTTTCAGTATCAAATGACGAAACTAGACATTATTTAAGTGGAATTTTTTTTCACCAAACACAAATTGAAGATAAAGTATTTTTAACTGCGGTTGCAACTGATAGTCATAGAATGTCAATATCAAAACTAAGGCTTAATGAAAAAATAGATTTTGATCCCATTATCTTACCAAAGAAAACTATATTTCAGTTATGTTCACTTCTAGAAGATTATGATGGAGATGTTAAAATTTCTAATATCAAATCTAAAATTAAGTTTGAATTGAATAACAGTATTTTAATTTCAAAATTAATAGATGGTAAATTTCCAAATTATGTCCAAGTAATACCTAAAAATAATAAAAAAAAACTAGAAGCAGATTTGAAACTTTTTTTGGACTCAGTTGATAGAGTAGCCTCTGTATCATTTGATAAGAAAGATGGTGTAAAATTTAATTTAACAAAAGATATATTAAATCTCTCTGTTAATAATGCTAATAGTGGTGACGGAAATGAAAGTTTAAATGTAAAATTTGATCATGATTTAGATATAAGTTTTAATTCAAAATATTTAATAGATGTAGCCTCCCAGCTGAGTGGAGATAAAATAGAAATATTTTTTAATGATACTGGATCACCAGCATTAATTAAAGATCCATCTGATTTTGATAGTATTTATGTAATAATGCCAATGAAAGGCTAATTTAATTTATTTAATTCAGAATAAATATTTTCTTCAAGTATACTTAAAAATTCTTCTTTATTCATTCCTTCATCAATTGGTTTTAAAATTGAAATCGTTAAATTTAAATTTGCTTTTTTTAGACCATGTTTAGGCCAAGTATATCCAGAGTTTATTGCAACAGGTTGACATTGTATTTTTAATTTATCATAGATCTTACTAGCTCCCTTTTTAAATGAACTTCTGTCCTCAGGAGGCAGTCTTGTGCCTTGGGGAAAGATTATTAAGGGTCTGTTCGATTTATTAATTAACTCAAAAATTTGATCAAAAAATCCAAGATTATTTTTAGTAGTTTTATTTCTTACTATAGATATTGATCCAATTTTTTTTAAATACCAACCAAATATAGGAATTTTAAGCAATTCATTTTTTAATATAAATACTGGTGAATTAAAAATTGTTTGCAAATAAAATGTCTCAAACATTGATTGGTGTGAAGATGCTATAAAAAATTTTTTGTCTGTTATAATATTTTCTCTTCCCTTTATAATTATTTTTGTAGATAAAAAAAAACGTAAACAGAATGCTGACCAATGACCCATAACTTTTCCACCAAATAAAACAATTTTTTGTGGCAGAAAAAATGAAGGTATAAAAATAATAGAAATTAAAATAATTCCCGTAAAGAAGAAGAATGAAAATAAAAAATTTCGTATCATTTAAAAAAAAAGTTAAATTAGATCTTTTATGTTTTGTCTTTTTTTTATAATATTAATTCTTGATCCTTTAACTAAAATTTCTATTGGTTTTGGCCTTAAATTGTAATTTGAACTTAAAGACATACCGTAGGCGCCAACATCGCAAATTACTACTAAATCTTTTTCTTTTAATTTTTGAAACTTTTTTAAAGTTAAAAACTTATCTGTACTTTCACAAATTGGACCAACAAATTCGAGGATTTGTTTTATAACTTTCCCTTTTTTTATTGCTGGGATTATATGATGTTTGGAACCGTATAGCGAAGGTCTCATTAAATCATTCATGCCCGCATCTAATATTATAAAATTTTTATTTTTTGCCTTTTTTATATAAATTATTTTTGAAATTAATACTGATGCATTTCCAATAATTGATCTTCCAGGCTCTAAAATAATTTTTGTCTTATAATTTTTTAAAAATTTATTGATTGCATGACTATATTTTTTATAACTTAATTTTTTTATATTGTTCTCATAAGGTATTCCCATGCCTCCACCTAAATCTACATACTCAAAATTGTGATGTGTTTTTTTTATTATTTTATCAATAATTTTTAACATTTTTTCATAAGGTTTGTGGTTAAGAATTTGACTTCCAATGTGAACACTTAAACATTTAAGTTTAAGATGTTTAGAGTTTTTAATAAAATGTGTTATTTCTAAAAAAATTTTTTCTACAACACCAAATTTATTTTCTTTTTTCCCTGTTGATATTTGGTTAAGTGTTTTAGCATCTATATCTGGATTTAATCTAATTCCAATATCTACTACTTTTTTTTTTGATTTAGCAATTTTTTCAATTTCAATTATTTCACTTTTTGATTCTGCATTAATTAACAAAATATTTTTTTCAATTGCATATTTTATTTCA
Organism: uncultured Pelagibacteraceae bacterium; assembly: GCA_902552985.1. Taxonomy (GTDB): domain Bacteria; phylum Pseudomonadota; class Alphaproteobacteria; order Pelagibacterales; family Pelagibacteraceae; genus Pelagibacter. The sequence goes on along the minus strand of CACDII010000004.1, from coordinate 95,997 downwards.
TTTGAGGTTTTGCCAACTCCAGAAAAAACAATTTTACTAGGTTTTATCCCCGCTTTGAGAGCTATCATTAATTCACCAATTGAAACAACATCTGCTCCACATCCTAATTTTTTTATTTCTTTTAATAGATTTAAATTAGCATTTGATTTTACTGAAAAGCATAATAACGGATTAAAAGATTTAAAGTTTTTTTTTAAATTTAAAATATTTTTTTTTAGCTTCTTATATGAGTAGCAATAAATAGGAGTAGGATATTTCTTTGCTAAAGTTTTAGCACTTACTTTTTCAATTGAAAAATTTTTACCAATATAGTTCATTAATTGTATACTATCATGATATTATTTTTAGCTTTGTATTCTGGGTCTGCTTTTTTTCCACAAGAAATTGCCAAAAATATCAATAAAATTAATAATGTAGTTTTTTTCATTTTAATTCCTTTTTATATTTAGTTATCATTTTTTTAATATTATCAAAAGATGTTCCACCATATGATTTTTTTGAATTTACTGAGTATTTTAAGTTAAAAACCTTTAATACATCGTTTGAAAGTTTTTTTTCTATTTTGTTTAATTCAATAATACTTAATTCATTTAATTTTTTTTTATTTTTTTCTGCATAGTTAACTATAGAAGCAGTTACCTGGTAAGCTTTTCTAAATGACATATTATTATTTTTAACAAGATAATCGGCAAGATCGGTAGCAGTTATGTAACCTGAATTAGCTAGCTCTAGCATTTTATTTTTATTTGGAGTAAAATTTTTTAAAACTTCGTTTAGTATTAGAATACAGTTATTAAGAGTTTCATTTGATTTAAAAACTATTTCTTTGTCATCTTGTAGGTCTTTAAAATATGATAAAGGAAGTCCTTTCAATATTGTTAACATAGAAAATAAATTTCCGAAGGATGTACCAGATTTACCTCTTAAGTATTCTAATAAGTCGGGATTTTTTTTCTGAGGCATTATTGAAGATCCAGTTACAACTTTATTTGAAAGATTAATTAAATTAAATCCATCAGAATTCCAAATTATAAACTCTTCTGCTATTCTAGATATATGTAAAGAACATACTGATACACTATATAAAAAATCTAGAACAAAATCTCTATCTGCAACTGTATCAATTGAATTACTTGTCGGTTTTATAAATCCTAATTTTTTTGTTGTAAAATGTCTATCTATATTAAATGATGTTCCGGTTAACGCTGCTACGCCAAGAGGGTTTTCTTGTAAACTTTTTAAATTATTTAGAAATCTCGCTTTATCTCTTTTAAACATTTCAATATATGCCATTAAGTAATGTGCAAAAGAAACTGCTTGGGCATTTTTTAAATGCGTGAACCCTGGCATTATTGTTTCTATATTTTTTTCAGCAACTTTTAAGATTGTTTTAATAATATTGTCTAAATTTTTATTAATTTCATTTGTTGATTTTATTAGCCATTTTTTAAAATCTGTTATAATTTGATCATTTCTTGATCTTGCGGTATGAACATATCCAGCATCATCGCCTATTATTTCAAATAATCTTTTTTCAATATTCATATGAATATCTTCGTATTTTTTTTGGTATTGAAATTTATTTTTAACTATTTCTTTTTCAATTTTATTTAAACCATAAATAATTTTATTTTTTATTTTAAATGAAATAATCTTTTGTCTAAATAACATTTCAACATGAACTATTGAGCAGGTTATGTCTTCTTTATAAAGTTTTTTGTCTATATCTATAGAACTTCCAACTTTCTCGAATAATTTAGAGGTATTACCCTTAATTCTTACATTCCATATTGTTTGTTTGTTTTTATTTTTACTCATGTTATTTAACTATACTCATTTGTTATTAAATTTTTATAAAAATATGACATTTTGTCTTAATACAAAGATTATAAGTCCAGAGAAAAATATCTCAATTAATAATGCAGTAATTTTACTGCATGGATATGGTGGTGATGGAAACGATATAAGCGCCCTCACTCTTAGTTGGCAGAGATTTCTTCCGAATACTATTTTTTTGTGTCCAGATGGTCACGAACCGTGTGAAATAAATCCTAGTGGTTTTCAATGGTTTGATCTAACCAAAGACGATCACGAGTATATATTAGATCAATCTATTACTGCAGAAAAAAAACTTAATCAATTTATAGAAGAAATAAAATTAGAATATAAACTAGAAAACCATCAAATTTGTTTATGCGGATTTAGTCAAGGAAGTATGCTTTCCATAAATTTAGGTTTAACTCATGATGAAAGTTTTAGTTCTGTAGTAGGTTTTTCTGGAAAAATTATAAATAAAAATAATCTTTTAAAAAGATTAAAATCAAAAACTAAAATTCTTCTAATACATGGAGATCAAGATGAAATAGTTAATTCAACAAATTTATTGGAGGCAAAGGATTTTTTAGTTAGAAATAATATTCCTGTAGAAGCAAATATGATTAAAAATTGCGGCCATCATATTTCAGTTGAAGCTTCAAGTTTAGCTTTGAAATTTATAAAAAAAAACTTTAAAATTTAATAAAATTTTAAATTTTCTTGCTACTATTGATTAATAAAATAATTTAAGTTAGTCTTGAGTAAAAAAATGACTTTTATTGATCAAAATATTTCGTTAGAAAAATGTCCTGCACTGGTTTTAAATGCAGATTATAGACCTTTAAGTTATTATCCTTTATCACTTTGGTGCTGGCAAGATTCTATAAAATCAGTATTTTTAGATAGAGTCACAATTGTTAGTAATTACGATCGTGTTATTCGAAGTCCTTCCTTTTATATGAAATTACCTAGTGTTATTGCATTAAAAAATTATGTAAGACCTCTTTCTAATCCAAATTTTACAAGGTTTAATGTTTTTTTAAGGGATAAGTTTTCTTGCCAGTATTGTGGTAGCAAAAAAGAATTAACTTTCGATCATTTATTACCAAGGTCTAAAGGTGGGAAGACAGACTGGGATAATGTTGTAACAGCATGTTCATATTGTAATGTTAAAAAGGGTGGTCGTTTAATTACAGAGTCTGGAATGGCGCTAAATCAAAAGCCTTATCAACCATCAACTGAAGATTTGCATAAGAACGGAAAAAATTTTCCTCCAAACTTTCTTCATAAAAGCTGGATGGATTATTTGTATTGGGATGTTGAATTAGAGCCTTAATTATACTTTTTCAGAGATTGTAATTGCTATTCTTGAGCCAGTTTTAATCACTTTATCTAAAATTGAATAAACACCCGCTTTACTTGCTCCATTTTTATAAGCTATATCTTTATGATGAAGTTCGTCTTCTCTAAATTTAATTATTTTTTTTTTTAATTCTTTTTCATCATCGCCTAATTTGTTAATTTGATTTTGATAATGTTCATCAATTACTTCTTCTACAGATGCAGTGCACAACATAGCTGCTTTATTACCTAGTATTGTTGACCCAAAACCTAAACTTATACCCAACAAATCCCACAATGGTAAAAATTTTGTCGGTTTAATATTTCGTTTTTTTATTTCTTTATCAAAAAAATCAGCATGTTCTTGTTCGTGTAATTTCATTTCTTCTAGTTTTGATTTAAGATCTTCATTTTTCATGAAGGTTTTTAAGGCTAGTAATTGACCTTCGTATATTTTGATTGCACCTCTTTCACCAGCATGATCTACTCTCAAAAATTCTTCAATTAGTTTTTTATCAGTTTTTTTCATTTTTAATAACTAATATACCTGTAATAAATATTATTGAAGATATAAATAAATTAATAGTCGCAAGTGAAAGCCCAATTAGCTTAAAATTCACATCTTTACAATTTGGCAAATTTTCACTTAAAGAATTTATTAACTCTTCTTTATCAATAATATTTAAATTATTTGCAGTACAGCCTGAAAACTCTGCAAAAATATTGTTTTCAATTCCTACATGGTAGCCTGATAAAATAAGACTTAACAAAAAATTAAAAGTTAAAAAATACATCCATAGAGTTTTTTTTAAATTTAAATAACCGCAGAAACATAAAAAAATAGAAATAATATAAGGAATTCTTTGGTATAAACAAAGTCTGCACGGATTAACATTTAGGACATATTCAATATAAATTGCACTTGATAGGCTTAAAATACTTAATACTGCTACTATAGTGTAAAAATTTTTGGCATTTAAAATTTTGTTCATTTAGGAGCTAAAATTAATTAAAAATTTATAAACAAAATAAGCTATGATAATTATAATTACTGCTGCAGTTAAGGAGACAGTAATAAGTTTTTTTTCGATAATTTTTTTCATTGCTGATCCAAAATTTCCAATTAAAAAGGCAATTAAAAAAAATCTTATACCCCTTGTTAGTGTGGCAATAATAATAAAATAAACAATATTAAAATGAACAAATCCACTTGTAATAGTTAAAAGTTTGAATGGAACTGGGGTAAAACCTGCTATAGCCAATAACGTTATCCATGCTAGCACACCCCCCTCAGTCGAAACTTTGTCTTTTAAAAAAGATACATTATCTACTCCATACAATTCAAAAATTCTTAGACCAATTTCATTAAAAAATACATATCCTATAAAGTAACCTAAGCAAGCGCCTAGGACTGATCCTATGGTAGCGATTAAAGCAATTCTTAACCACTCTTGTCTTCTAGCGATTGTCATAGGAATAATTAATACATCAGGTGGTATTGGGAAAATAAAGCTTTCTATAAAAGCAATAAATCCCAAAATACTTTTAGAACTTTTATGACCTGCGAGATTTAAGGATTTTTTATAAAGTTCTTTAAACATATTTTCTTTTATTACTACATGTCTTTTTATACTATTATTATAAATGTATGAATTTAAATAATTTAGGGCGAATGGCGGAACTGGTAGACGCGTTGGACTCAAAATCCAATAGTAGCAATACTGTGAGAGTTCGATTCTCTCTTTGCCCACCAAAAAAAATATGGATTTAAAAAATCTAAACAATTTAGTAGAACTCTTCTTTTTTCGATTCGAATCACAAAAAGATAGAAAAAAAATATTATTATCATCGTTAAAGGAACCAAAAAAAAATTATAATTGGGAAGAAACATTTAGATTTATAAAAAAACTTTCTGCAGAATTAAAATCTTATGTTAATAAAGGTGATAGATGTCTATTAATTTCTGAAAATAGACCTGAATGGTTCATTTCTGATTTATCTATAATGTTATCAGGATCAATTACTGTTCCAGCGTATACTACTTATGCTGAGAGAGATTATGAATATATTATAAATGATTGTAAACCGTCGGTAATTTTTATTTCAAATACAGAGCAATTTAACAAAGTGAAAAATATTATTAAGAGTAAAAACTTTATAAAAAAGATATTCTCTTTTGAAAAACTAGAGAATGTAAATGAAAATGAATATCAAAACATAAACAACTTATTTTTTGAATTAAAAATTGATAATAATATTCCAAAAACTGAAATAAATAGAAAAGATCCTGCATGTATTATTTATACTTCTGGAACACAGGGCAATCCAAAAGGAGTTGTTTTAAGTCATGGTGGAATTTTAAATAATTGTGAAGGTGCAATTGAAATTTTAGAACCATTAATAAAAAAAGATCAAACAAGATTTTTAACTTGGCTGCCATTATCTCATTCCTATGAACATACAGTTCAATTTGTTCAAATTACTGTTTCAGCAAGAATATTTTATGCAGAAAGCATTGAAAAGTTAATAAAAAATATGAATGACTGTAGTCCGGAAATTATGACTGCGGTCCCAAGGTTTTACCAAAATCTTTATCAAAAAATTAATGCAAGTTTTAGTAAAGCAAAAGGAGTTAAAAAAATGTTAGTTCAAAAAATGTTAAGTCTTGGTCTTAAAAAAATTAAAAAAGAACCTTTAAATTTTATTGAAAAAATCCAGGACGTAATTTTAGAGAAAATTGTAAGGAAAAAAATTAAGGCTCAATTTGGGGGTTCTCTAAAAACCTTCGTTTCTGGAGGAGGCGCTTTAGATAAACAAGTAGGTTTTTTTTTGAATGCTATAGGCTTGCCCACTTTACAGGGGTATGGTCTAACAGAAACATCTCCAGTAGTAAGCTGTAATCCAATAAATGATATTAGAGTAGAAACAGTCGGACCTCCGTTTAAAGGAAACAAGGTAAAAATTGCTGAGGATGGAGAAATCCTTGTGAAAGGCGAGAATGTTATGCTTGGCTATTGGAACAACAAAGAAGAAACAGATAAAGTTTTAAGGGATGGCTGGCTACACACAGGAGACATTGGGGTTTTTGAAAATAATTATTTGAAAATAACAGATAGAAAAAAAGATATTTTAATTACCCCGGGAGGAGACAATATTTCTCCATTAAAAATTGAAAATGAGTTAGTTAATTCAGAATTAGTAGATCAAGCGATTGTTTATGGAGATAATAAACCATATCTTGTTGCATTGTTGGTGCTAAATAATGAAAAAAAAACAATAACAGATGAAGAAATTGAATTCGAAGTAGAAAAAATAAATAAAAAATTATCTAAAATAGAAAATATTAAAAAATTTTTTATAATTAGTGAAAAATTTTCAATTGAAAATGGTATGTTAACACCAACTCTAAAACTAAAAAGATATAAAATAATTAATAATTATAAAAAAGAATTTGAAAAATTATACTAATTTTATTTTAAAAATTGGTTATTAGTCGCATAAAATCTTATTTATTTAAGTTTCTAAAATTTTAATTTAAATTAAGTTTTTTATAAAATTTTTATAATTTTTATCTTTAATTAAAGGTTTGACATAACTTATTAAAAAAAATAAAAATAGGTTAAGAGCGAATCAATTGATTCGTAAAACTAAAACAGGGAGCTAAAGATGGCTAAAAGAAGAAAAAAAGCTAAAAAGAAAGCTAAAAAGAAAGCTAAAAAAAGAAGAAGAAGAAGATAATTAAATATTCTTTTTTTAAAAAAAGAACGCTCCTCATAAATATTTTATGCGGGGCGTTTTTTTTATTCAGCTATTTGTACTTCCTCAACTGGTTTTGATTCAACTTTTGGTTTTTGATTTTCCAAATTTCTTTTAAGAGCTTTATCTAATTTTTTTTGAGTATCTTCTAAGGATATACCCATAACAATTTGGAATTCTGTTAATATTCTTTCATAAGCTTTCTCAAAAAGTTGTCTTTCACTATAAGATTGATCAACCATCAAATCATCACCTTTATTAAGATCTCTTACAACTTCTGCTAAATCGTATATTTTTCCTGAAGTAATTTTTTGTTCATATTCTTGTGCTCTTCTACTCCACATTGATCGTTTAATTTTTGGTTTACTTTTCAATATTGAGATTGATTTGTTAACTTGATTAATTGTTGCAAGAGGTCTTAAATTCGATTGTTTATTTATTGGTAGTAAACCTATAGCCTTATCTTTTTCAAATTTAATATCATAACATTGAACCTCAATACCACCAATTGATTTAGAGCTTATTGATAAAACTTGTCCAACTCCATGTTTTGGATATACAACATAATCTTTAACTTTATATATTTTTTTTTCAGTTTCTTGTTTTTTAATTTTTTTAATTTCTGGTTTTACTTCGTTGGTTTTTGAAATTCTTAAATTTTCAACTTTGTTTTCTGTTTTAGTGATATTTTTTTTAACTGGAGTAACAGTTTTTGATTTTGTTATTTTCTTTTTTTTTAATTTTTTATTGATTTTTTTATTAGTAGTTTTTGATACTTTTTTAGTTTTTTTTTTAGATGGTTTTTTAAATGTTTTCTTTAAAATACTTTTCAAATTTATTTTCTTCATTCTCGTGTTCCTTACTATCTTTTGGGGGATCTTTTTTTTCTGTTATATTTGGCCAAATTTCTGAGTATTTTTTGTTTATGTCTAACCATTTTTCTATACCTTTATTTGTGTCTGGTTCAATAGCATCTATCGGACACTCAGGTTCACAAACGCCACAATCTATACACTCATCAGGTTTAATTACAAGCATATTTTTTCCTTCATAAAAACAATCAACTGGACAAACCTCAACACAATCCATTAGCTTACATTTTATACATTTGTCATTTACTATATATGTCATTTAAAAAAGTTTTTTTTAACCTTTTCTTTTATCTCGGCCATAGTTTTGTTATCTATATATAATAGACCTGATAGTCTACTCATTAAATTAGCTTCATAAATATCAGCTTCATTATTGGAATAAATAATTTTCCACAAAACTTCAATAATTTTTATTTTAAATTCATGATTAGTATTTTTAATTTCTTTGGTAAAATTTAATATTTGGTTAGAATTTTTTTCATTTATCTCAGCTTCTTTTATTAATTCATCAATTATTGAAATATTTCCACCAAGATCAATTATTGCTTTTTTAATAATTTTTTTCTCTTTATCAGTAAATTCAAGGTCAATTTTAGCCGCATGAATTAACAATGAAGCAGTTTTTGTAAGTAATTGTTTATTTTGCTCATTTTTAATCTTTTTTGGTTTCAAATTTTTAAAAAAGTTTAACATTATTTAAAATTAATATTTTTTAATACTTTAAAAGGATTATCTTTAATTGTTTTCTTTTCAATAAATTTTTTTATTTTTTGCTTCTTAGGAGAGTATTTAAAATATAAATCATTATCTTTTTTATATGTTTTATAATTCATTATTTTTAATAACTTTAAAAAATTGTCTTTACTACAACCAAGTAAGTTTAACATTTCAGGTACCAGTTTAGTTTCATTTTCTAAATTTGAATTAATTATTTGAATAAATAATCTTTCTAAAATATCAATTCTAATAAAAAAATTTTCGAAGTTTTCAAAACCACATAAGAGCATAAAATTTTTGTTTTTAAATTCTTTGTTCTCTAAAAAATTTAAGCCAAAGGTTGGAGGTTTAAGATTAAAGAATTTTTGGTTATAATTTTTCCAGAGTAAAATTCTAAGTGAAACTGCTTCGGGTTTTAACAGTTTGAAAAGAAAAATATGGTATCTACCAAACTTTACACCTAAGTTTCTTAAAACTTTTCTTTCACTTTGATCTAGCTTTTTTAAATAATTTGAGACGTTATCTCTTTTTAAAACACCATTATTCTCATATAACTGAAAAGCTAAAGCTCTTATGGAAGAGTTGCTTTCCTTTAAATTTTTTAAATCAATTAAGCTTTTTAAGACATCAGCAATTTTTTCTTTTAGCCATTTATTTAAAAAGGTTAGAAGATTTTTTTGTTTATCATTTTCAACAATATCGTCGATTATTAAATTTAATTCAGGCTCAAGATAGTCTTTACCCGGCATTAATTTTGCAACTGGAAATTTTTGCCAATATATCTTGAAATCATCTTTTACTTCAAGCAGGCCTGTATTAATAATTTGATCAATCCTTTTGTTTAATTCTGGTCCTATGCTTTGTCTTGCAGCTTTTTTTAACGATTTTATATCGGTATCAAGAGTACCAATTTTTAAATCTAATTCTAATTTCAATCCTTTTAATTTTCCAATGAATTGATTATCTATAATAACCTTTTCATTTTCGATTATTTTTGTATCAAAAGTCATATCTTGTTTTAATCCTCTAGCTAAAACACTTGCTCTTTTGTCGATAAAACTTTTTGTTAGTTCTTCATGTAATCTGTCTGATAATTTATCTTCTAATAGTTTTGTTCTTTCTACCCAATAGTCTTGATTTTCAACCCAGTTAACTTTATTTGAAACATACGACCAGGTTCTTACATTTGCTATACGATTAGATATAGAATCTACGTTTCCATCTAGTTTATCAAGAGCAGACAATTGTTGCTTCATGTATTTATTAGTTATTTTTCCTGGACTTTCTCTTAAAAAATTGAAAACTTTACCAACTACTTCTAAATGATTACCATATGTTTTTTTAACAAAGTCAGGTATTTGACAGCATTCCCAAAGTAATTTTAGTTCGTTTTCATTGTTAAAAATTTGAAGTTTTTCAGTATCCTTTAGTATATATTTCAGAACTTTTTCATCTTCACATTCTGAAACTTTTTTAAGCCAACCTTTTTTAGGTCTTTCTTCCAATGATTTTATTAATGTATCTCCATTTTTAAAATTCAAATTTGGATTTCTCCAAAAAATTGTTTGTATGTCTTCTATTTTATGATTTTCTAGCGACTCTATTTCCTCAGCACTAATTTCACCACAGTCTCCAGTAATTCCAAATGTACCATCATTTAAATATCGTCCTGCTCTTCCAGCTATTTGTGATATTTCAGACAACTTTAATCTTCGTAATTTTTTTCCATCAAATTTCTTTAAATTAGAAAAGTAAACATTGTTTAAGTCCATATTAATTCCCATACCAATTGCATCTGTAGCTACTAAATAGTCAACATCGCCTGACTGATACAAGCTAACTTGAGAATTTCTTGTTTTTGGACTTAAAGATCCCATGACAATTGCAGCACCACCCTTTTGTCTTCTAATTAATTCTGCAATTGCATAAACTTCTTCAGCAGAGAAAGCAATAATGACACTTTTTTGATCAATTCTAGATATCTTCTTATGACCAGAATATGTTAGTTTAGAAAGTCTTTTTCTATCAATATATTCAATATCATCATCTAATTTTTCAATTATATTTTTCATTGAATTTGATCCCATAAACATAGTTAATTTTTGACCCCTTAAATTTAAAAATCTATCTGTAAAAACATGACCTCTTTCATGATCATTACACATTTGAATTTCATCAACGCCTACAAAATCTAAATTTTTATCTATTGGCATGGACTCTACTGTGCAAAGATAATATTTTGCATTTGAAGGTATGATTTTTTCTTCACCAGTTATTAATGCAACTTTGCTGGGATCTATTTTTTTAATAATTTTGTCATATACCTCTCTGGCAAGTAATCTGAGTGGAAAACCAATCATGCCAGAGTCAAATGAGAGCATTGTTTCAATAGCTAAGTATGTTTTTCCTGTGTTAGTAGGACCTAGAACAGCAGTTATATTTTTTTTTGGCATTTCAAAGTTTTGTATGTATAATTAATTATCTACTACATGTTGTTGCTTACAAAGAACAAAAATAGTCTAAAACATGACCGAATCACATTGGAAAAAGTTCTCATTTTAGTGTTTTTATAAATTTTAGAGTAACATAAATAAAATTAATTCAACAATAATTATTTAAATAAAAATATGGTCAAAAAACTGTGGGAGGCTAGACCAAGTTTAAAGCATAGCTCTAATTTATATAAATATGAAAAATTTATATCTAATAAATACAATCAAAAATTTGATCAAAACTACAAAAAAATATTAAATTGGAGTATTAAAAATTCAGGTGAATTTTGGAGCACAATCTGGGATTTTTGTAAAGTAATTGGTATTAGAGGCAAACAAAAAATAAAAAAATCGAATATTTTTTACAAGAATTTTTTTCTTCCTAATTCAAAATTAAATTTTACAGAAAACTTACTAACTAAAAAGAACAATAGTAAAGCATTAACTTTTTTAAGTGAAAATGGTTTTAGGGAGGAAAGAAGTTGGAAACAATTAATAATTAACGTTAGTAAATTAATAATATTTTTAAAAAAAATAAAGATTAAAGAAAAAGATAGGGTAGCAGCTTATATGCCAAATATTATTGAAACTGTTGAATGTTTTCTTTCTACATCTGCAATAGGAGCAATATGGTCATCTTGCTCTCCAGATTTTGGTATAAATGGTATTATTGAAAGATTTTCTCAAATTAAGCCAAAAGTTTTATTTGTTAGTGATAGATACTTTTATAATGGAAAAGAAATTAATGTCATAGAAAGGATTCCTGAAATAGTAAAAAAAATAAATTCTATAAAGTACTTAATTATAATCAGCTACCCTGGCAAAAAATTTATAAAAAAAAAATATAAATTTAATAAAATAAAAGTATTTTTTTGGGATGATATAAAAAAAATAAAACCTAAAAAAATTAATTTTAAAAAATTTGATTTTGAAAAAGAATTAGCAATTCTTTATTCGAGTGGCACTACTGGAAAACCAAAATGTATTTGCCATAAATCAGGTGGTGTTTTGCTGCAGCATTTAAAAGAACATCAATTACATTGCGATATTAAGGAAAATGATAACATTTTTTATTTTACGACTTGCGGTTGGATGATGTGGAATTGGTTAGTTAGTGCACTCGCATCAAAAGCATCTATAGTTTTATTTGATGGATTTCCTATGTTTAAAAAAAAAGATCTTCTATTAGAAATTGTAGAAAAAGAAAAAATTTCCTTGTTTGGAGTAAGTGCAAAATATATTGACTCATTAAATAAAGCTAATATTCAAAGTAAATATAAATTCAAAAAATTAAGAACAGTTTGCTCTACTGGATCGCCTTTATCAAAAGAAGGTTTTGAATATATTTATAAAAATATAAAAAAAGATGTACATTTATCCTCAATTTCTGGAGGAACGGATATTGTTTCATGCTTTGTACTTGGAAATTTATATGAACCTGTACTGTCTGGACAAATTCAAAATAATGGTTTGGGTATGAATGTTAAAGTTTTTGATGACAATGGAAACTCTATTGAAAATAAAAAAGGGGAATTAGTATGTATAAATTCTTTTCCTTCAATGCCTTTAAAGTTTTGGAATGATAAAAACGATTTAAAATTTAAAAAAGCTTACTTTAATAAATATAAAAATATTTGGCACCACGGAGATTATGCAAAAAAAAATACTAATGGAGGAATTATTATATATGGAAGATCAGATGCAACTTTAAATCCTGGTGGAGTAAGATTAGGAACTTCAGAAATCTATTCTGAGGTAGAAAAATTTAAGGAAATAAGAGAATCCATCGCTGTTGGACAATCTTGGGATAATGATATCAGAATAATTTTATTTATTGTGCTTAATGAAAATTATAACCTGAACGAAAATTTAATGCTAAAAATAAAAAATAAAATTAAAATAAACGCCTCTCCAAGACATGTGCCAGCTAAGATTATTAGTGTTAATGATATTCCAAAAACTAAAAATGGTAAACTTGTTGAGTTAGCAGTTAAAAATTTAATTGAAGGTAACGAAATTAAAAATAAAGAAGCGCTAGCTAATCCGGAAGTTTTAGAACAATATAAAAATTTAGAGGATTTAAAATACTAAATGATAAAAAATATAGTAAAAAATTTGAAACCATCATCCACTCTTAGAATTAACGAAATATCTAGAAATCTAGAGTTTGAAGGAAAAAAAATTTATAAATTTGGTTTTGGTCAATCTCCATTTCAAGTTCCTGAAGATGTTGTTAATGAGCTAAAAAATAGTGCTCACCAAAATAAATATTTATCGATGCAAGGGTTGAATGATTTAAGAGAAGCAATTTCTGAATATGAAAATAAGAAAAAAATTCAAAAATGTAAAGCTGATAATGTTATTATTGGTCCAGGCACAAAAGAATTAATGTTTTTACTACAAATACTTTTTGATGGTGATGTATTATTGCCCGCACCTAGTTGGGTGTCTTATGCACCACAAGCTTTAATAAGTAGAAATAAAATTAATTGGATATTAACAAAAAGTGAAAATAATTGGTTTCCAACTGCAGAAGAAATAGAAAAAACTGTATTAAAAAATAAAAATAAAAATAAAAATTATTTATTATTTTTAAATTCCCCAAACAATCCTTCAGGTCAAATTTGCAAAAATTTAAGAGAAATTAGTGAAATTTCAAAAAAATATAATATTACAATATTATCAGATGAAATTTATTCAGAGTTAACATTTGATGGAAATTATAAATCTATTTCAGAATTTTACCCAGAAAAAACAATTATTAGTAATGGTTTGAGCAAATGGTGTGGAGCAGGTGGGTGGAGATTAGGATATTTTATAATTCCAGAGACCCTAAAAAAATTAAAAGATTCTCTAAAAATTTTAGCTAGTGAGACTTTTTCATCAGTAAGCGCACCAATACAATATGCTGCTATTGCCGCTTACAAAAATAATCATAAAGATTATATAAATAATTCTCGTAATATTCTTAGTGTAGTAGGTAATTACGTTTATGATAATTTAATTTCAAATAAAATTATAATTAATAAACCAGAGGGTGGTTTTTACCTTATGCCAGAATTTTTAATTGAAAAATTTTCAACTTCTGAAGAAATGTGTAGTAGTATTTTAAAAGAAACTGGCGTAGCTTTACTACCAGGATCAGATTTTGGGTTTTTAAAAAATCGAATGATTACAAGATTAAGCTTTACAGATTTTGATGGAAAAGAATTTATGGATAATATATCTGAAATCAAGAATTTAGATAATAGTTTAGTGGGTAAATTTGCTCCTAAAATCGTTGAAGGCACAAAACGTTTAAAAGCCTGGGTTGAATCAAATTAATTTTTTTATAGACTCATCACCGAAGTTTTGGTTAGAATTGTTCTAAATTAATATTAAAGGAGGGGAACATGAAAAAAATACTTACTTCCTTATCGAGTGCTCTTCTTATTTTTGCAGCATCGTTTTCATTTATAACGATTGCAAAGTCTGCAGAGTTTTTTACGATAGGAACTGGCGGACCAACTGGAGTCTATTTTCAAACTGGAAACGCTATTTGTAAAATGTTGCATAAATCTGCAATTAGTAAAGATCATGGTAGAAAAAAAGGTACAGCAAAAGCTTATAGATGTACTGCTCCATCAACTGGAGGTTCAAACTATAACATTGGCCAAATTAAAGATGGAGAGTTTCAATTTGGTGTAGCTCAGTCTGACTGGCAATTTCATGCTTACAACGGTTCAAGCAAATGGGAAGGAAAACAGTTTAGTAACTTAAGAGCTGTTTTTTCAGTTCACAACGAACCTTTCCAAATTTGGGCTAGAAAAAAAGCAAAAGTAAAAGACTTTAAAGGATTGAAAGGTAAGACTGTTAACATAGGAAATCCAGGTTCGGGTCAAAGAGGAACTATGGAAGTACTTATGCAAGCAATGGGAGTTGACAATAGTTATTTTAAAGGTGTTACTGAGTTAACTTCATCTGAGCAAGTTAAAGCACTTTGCGACGGAAAAATAGATGCTTATGGATATTCTGTAGGATTTCCAAACGGCGCTATGGAACAAGCAGCTACTTGTGCAGCAAAAGCATTGCCAATTAATCTTACTGGCGGACCTGTTCAAGGCTTAATAGATGGTGCGCCTTACTATGCAGCAGCTACTATACCTGCAGGTACTTATACAGGACAAAAAAAAGATGTAACAACTTTTGGTGTTAAAGCTACTGTAGTAACTAGTGCGGATGTTTCTGAAGAACTAGTTTATTTAGTAACAAAAGCAGTTTTCGAAAATTTTGATGATTTTAGAAAACAACATCCTGCTTTTGGACCATTAGAAAAGAAAAATATGATAGCTGACGGCTTATCAGCTCCATTACATCCTGGTGCAATTAAATACTATAAAGAAGCTGGATTAATGTAATCCAATTAAGTTAATTTAAATTTAAAAGGCCCAATATATTTATTGGGCCTTTTTTTTATAGTACAGTATCTTTAATAAAATGAATCAAAATACTGATAAAATTAAAAGTAAGATTAGTGAAGATTTATCGCCTACAAAAAAACTTCAAGGTTTACATTTAAAAATTGTTGCCGCTATAGCAATTATTTGGTCTCTTTTTCAACTTTGGTATGCCTCTCCATTTCCATTTCTATTTAATATTGGAATGTTTAAAGGTTTACCAGCTAGAGCTATTCATTTAGGTTTTGCATTATTATTGGCATTTTTAATATTTCCTATTTCAAGATCAAAAAAAATTTCCATCATAGATGTTTTAATAAGTATTATAGGAGCTTTTTGTTGTCTTTATATTTATTTTTTTTACGATCAACTTGTAGATAGAGGAGGAATACTTTTAAAAATTACTTTAGGTCAAAATATTATTATACCAATTGAATTAATAATTGGATTAATTGGTATATTAATTTTACTCGAAGCAACGAGAAGAGTCATAGGCATACCATTAGTTATAATTGCAGTTTGTTTTTTATTATTTTCCTATTTTGGGAAATATGCACCAGATATGATTTCACATGGTGGACTTTCATTAAAAAGACTTGTTGGATTCCAATGGTTTGATCAAGAAGCGATATTTGGTATTCCTATTGGCGTTTCTGTAGATTTTATTTTTTTATTTGTTTTATTTGGAGCTCTTTTAGAAACTGCAGGAGGTGGACAATACTTTTTAAATTTAGCTTTTGCTATGGTAGGTAAAATGAGAGGAGGACCTGCCAAGGCAGCTATTCTTGGATCAGGAATGACCGGAATGATTTCTGGTTCATCTGTTGCAAATACCGTTACTACAGGAACATTTACTATACCAATTATGAAAAAAACTGGATTTTCAAAAGAGAAGGCTGGAGCCATAGAAGTTTCATCTTCTGTTAATGGACAAATAATGCCTCCTGTAATGGGAGCGGCAGCATTTGTTATGGCGAGTTTTATTGGAGTTACATATTTTGAAGTTGTTAAACATGCATTTTTGCCTGCTATAATATCATACATAGCATTATTTTATATTTCTCATCTTGAGGCCTTAAAATTAAACCTTAAAGGAATGGAAGAAAAAGATGTACCAAATCTAAAAAAAACTTTTTTAGGAGGTTTACATTTTTTAATTCCAATTTTTGTCTTAATATACATGTTAGTAGTTTTAAGATTTACAGCTTCTTATTCAATATTTTATGCAACAATTTCTTTAATTTCTGTAAATTTATTAGAAAAAATATTTAATTCAAAAGAAGATAAAAATTTTAAAAATTCCCTTAAAATATGGTTTAATCAAACTGTTGTTGGATTTGAAAAAGGGGCAATAAATATGGTTGCTGTTGGTATTGCTATTGCAACAGCAGGTATAATAGTAGGAGCTGTAGGTTCTACAGGATTGAGTACAAATTTAATAATTGTAATAGAATCTGTAGCTAAGGATAATGTAATAATTTTAATATTATTAACTATTATATTATGCTTGTTGTTAGGAATGGGTTTGCCAACAACAGCTAATTATGTTGTTGTAGCATCCTTAATGTCAATGGTTTTAGTAGATGTTGGTAATGCTTCAGGTTTTATATTTCCTTTAATAGCTGTCCATTTATTTGTATTTTATTTTGGTTTGATGGCGGATGTAACTCCGCCAGTAGGTCTTGCTTCCTATGCTGCAGCAGGGATTTCAGGAGGAGATCCACTTAAAACTGGTGTTCAAGCTTTTTGGTATAGTTTGAGGACTGGAGTTCTTCCAATTGTTTTTTTATTCAATCATGAATTACTTTTGATTGGAGTTAAAAATATTTGGCATGCATTATTGGTAATTTCGACATCTTTAATAGGCATATTAGTATTTACTGCAGCAACACAAAGATGGTTTTTTAATAAACTTAGATGGTACGAGATTATTGTTTTTTTAGTTATATCAATATCTTTATTATCACCTGATTTTACTCTTAATAAATTTTATCCAAAATATAATTTTAAAGAACTTAATCAAATAAATTCATTAAATTTTGAACCAAATAAAGAAGTACACATTAAAGTTACAAGATTAAGTGAATATGGAGAAAGATATAAATTATTTGTCATTCAAAAAAATACTTTTGAAAATAAGTTTAATTTAGAGGAATATGGAATTACGTTAGTTAAAGATAAAAATAAAATTGTAATTGATAATTTAAAATGGAATGGTTTGGCAAAAAAAGCAGGTGTTGAGATCGGTGATATTGTAAGTGAATTTAAAGTAGAAAATTTAGACAGGCCTAACAAAGCTTTTGTTTATCCAATTGCCTTGATCTTATTATTTATTTTTGGTTATTTAAATTATAAAAGAAAATTGAATTAAATAAGTTTTCTATTAATTTTTTTCCAAACACCGGAAGCTGAAGCAATAATTTTTTTATTACATTTTAGTTTACATTCTAAAAAAACTAAAGAATTTGTTACTTTTTGAATAATAACTTTTCCGACAATTTCATCTCCTAAGTTTGTTCCATCAATAAATTTTATGTCTAACGAAATAGTTACACACACTTTACCAGCCGAAACTCTATGCGCTGATGTTCCTCCTCCAGCATCAATAATTGAAGCGATGAATCCGCCATGCGTAATTCCTGCTCTATTAAGATGATTTTTTTTAATTTTGGCTTTAAATTCAAATTTAGTTTTTGAAATTTTACGAAAAAGCAAACCTCCATTATGTTTCATAAAGCCTGATTTGAGGCTGATTTGTTGAAACTTTCTATTCATTTAAATTATTAAAGTTATTAGTAATAATATGACTATAACAATGAAAAAAAAATATATGACTGATTTTTGTAAAGATATTTTCATATTTTTCTCATATTTATGTTATGGCGCGCCTGCTAGGAGTCGAACCCAGAACCTCCTGGTCCGTAGCCAAGCGCTCTATCCAATTGAGCTACAGGCGCAATTTTTAAATAGTAATTTAACATATTCATTTTTTAATGTAATTTAACATTTTAACAATTATTGTACTTATATGCCTAAAAATTTAAAAGATATAGTTTTTGTTTCTGCCTTAAGAACATCAATTGGAAAATTAAATGGTGCTTATTCAAAGTATAAAAGTCATGAGTTAGGTGCATCAGTAATTAAAGAAACTTTAAATAGAACAAAATTGGATCCAAAAAAAATTGATGAAGTTATAATGGGACAAGTTTTAACTGGCTTAACAGGCCAAAATCCTGCAAGACAGTCTGCTATAAATGCAAATATACCAATTGATAAGACAGCCTATGTGGTAAATCAAGTTTGTGGGTCAGGATTAAGATCTGTAGCTGCTGCTTATCAATCAATATTATTAAATGATGCAAAGATAATTGTAGCTGGTGGACAAGAAAGCATGTCAAATTCTACAGAAGAAGCAATGTTAAAAGATGGTTTAATCGATGCTTACAACAATTATCATATGGGAATTACAGCAGAAAATGTTGCAGAAAAATGGAATATTAGCAGGAAAGAACAAGATCATTTTGCATTTGAATCTCAAAACAAAACACAACAAGCTATAAAAAATAAAAAATTTAAAGAAGAAATAATATCTAATTTTCCAGATGAACATCCTAGGTCTAATGTAACAATTCAGAATTTATCTGAACTTAAACCTGCTTTTAAAAAAAATGGAACTGTTACAGCTGGAAATTCATCAGGAATTAATGATGGAGCGGCAGCTGTACTTCTAATGACTAGGAAGGAATCTGATAAGCAAGGTTTAAAACCTTTAGCAAAAATTGTTTCTTGGGCCACTTGTGGTGTTGATCCTACTTTAATGGGATCAGGACCTATTCCGGCATCAAAAAAAGCTCTACAAAAAGCTGGGTGGACAATAAAAGATTTAGATTTAGTAGAGTCGAACGAAGCATTTGCTGCTCAAAGCTTAGCCGTAATTAAAGAGTTAAAAATTCCAACTGAAAAAATTAATGTAAATGGAGGAGCCATTGCATTAGGTCATCCAATTGGAGCTTCTGGAACTAGAATTTTAGTTACATTAATTCATGAAATGATTAAACAAAATGCAAAAAAAGGACTTGCAACGCTATGTATTGGTGGAGGAATGGGAATAGCAATGTGTATAGAAGTTGATTAGTATTTTAAAGAGTTTAAATTTCTTTTTAATAATAACTTTTGAATCCAGAATCTAGCATCCAGTTCATCTTTACTTCTGATATTTAATATTTTTTTTACTATACTTTTAATCATTTTTGATTATGGACATTAAAGCTTGTCCAAAAAAGGCTTCAAATATGTTAGAAATATATCCAATTGTATTATATTTATGTGTATAGTTAAAATTTAATGAAACAAGAATTACTAGTTCCCGACATAGGAGATTTTGAAAAAGTTGAAGTTATAGAAGTTCTAGTAAAAGTTGCAGACAAAATAAAAAAAAATGATTCTATTGTTACATTAGAAAGTGACAAATCTAGTGTTGAAGTTCCGGCTACCCATGAAGGTATAGTTGAAAACGTAAATGTTAAAGTTGGAGATAAAGTTTCCAAAGGTGATCTCTTGTTGACTTTAACAGGTCAAATTCAATCAAAAGAGAATTCAAATCAAATTCAATCAAAAGAGAAATCAAAAAAAATTATTGAAGAAAAATTACCACCTGATACAGAAAAAATCATTCATGAGGCAGAAAAAACTTTAGTATTAAAAAAGGAAGTAGTAGAGAAAAAAGATAAAAAAATTAAGGATGAAATTAGTAAAATTGAGATTACTAAAGATGGAGATATTGATCCTGTCGAAACAAAAGAGTGGCTTGAGTCGCTTTCAGCAGTTCTGCAAAATGATGGAAAAAATAGAGCACAATTTTTAATAAAACAATTGATAGAGCACTCTTACAAAGAAGGTTCAGATTTAATTTTATCAAGAAATACACCATATATAAATTCAATATCTCCTGAAGAAGAACAAAAATCACCTGGAGATCAAAATATTGAGAGACGAATACGATCATTAATCAGATGGAATGCTGCAGCGATGGTGGTCAGAGCAAACAAAAAGAATCCAGAGCTTGGTGGCCATATAGGTACATTTGCATCAGCAGCTACTCTCTATGATGTTGGGATGAATCATTTTTGGAGGGCTAAAAATAATAAATTTGGAGGAGATTTAATTTATTTTCAAGGACATAGTGCTCCTGGAATGTATGCTAGAGCATTTCTTGAAGGAAGAATTACTTCAAAAGAACTAGATAAATTTAGACAAGAAGTTGATCCTGGAGGACTTTCTTCTTACCCTCATCCTTGGTTGATGCCAAAGTTTTGGCAGTTTCCAACTGTGTCAATGGGACTTGGTCCAATAATGTCAATTTATCAGGCAAGATTTAACAAATATTTGATTAATAGAGGTCTGTTAAAGGATGAGGGAAGAAAAATTTGGTGTTTCTTAGGAGACGGAGAAGCTGATGAGCCAGAATCATTAGGTGCAATTGGTTTAGCCGCTAGAGAAAAGTTAGATAATTTAATTTTCGTAGTAAATTGCAATCTTCAAAGACTGGATGGTCCTGTAAGAGGAAACGGAAAGATAATTCAAGAATTGGAAGGGATATTTAGAGGTGCAGGCTGGAATGTATTGAAAGTTATTTGGGGATCATACTGGGATCCATTATTAGCTAAAGATAAAACAGGTCTTTTGATAAAAAGAATGGGAGAAGCAGTTGATGGAGAATACCAAGCTTTTAAAGCCAAAAGTGGTGCCTATGTGAGAGAAAAGTTTTTTGGCAAGTATCCAGAATTGTTAAATTTAGTCTCTCAAATGACCGATAAAGATATTTGGAAATTAAACAGAGGTGGACATGATCCCCACAAAGTTTACGCAGCTTACCATAATGCTATGGAAAATAAGGGAACACCAACAGTTATTTTAGCGAAAACTATTAAAGGATATGGAATGGGAAAATCAGGTGAAAGTATTAATACTACCCATCAACAGAAAAAATTAGGTGATGAAGATTTATTATATTTTAGAGATAGATTTGATGTACCTTTAACAGACAAACAGGTAAAAAATGTTGAATATTATAGACCTTCGGAAAACTCTCCAGAAATAAAATATTTAAAAGAATGTAGGTTAAAACTAGGTGGAAATTTACCCGAAAGATCTTCTTTTGCAAAAGCTATTAAAACTCCGCCGTCAGATATTTTTAGTGCTATGAAAGAGTCTACAGGAAAAAAAGAGATGTCTACAACAATGGTTTTAGTAAGAATGTTAACGAGTTTACTCCGAGATAAAAATGTAGCTTCACGTTTAGTCCCAATCATTCCTGACGAGGCAAGAACTTTTGGTATGGAAGGTTTTTTCCAAAAAATTGGTATCTATGCTCACGAAGGCCAAAAATATGAACCAGTAGATTCTGAGCAATTAAGTTTTTATAGAGAAGATGTTAAAGGACAAGTTTTAGAAGAAGGGTTAACAGAAGCTGGTGCCATGTCATCTTGGATTGCTGCGGGTACTTCTTACACAAATCATGACATTTCAATGATTCCAATTTATTTGTTTTATTCAATGTTTGGATTTCAAAGAGTTGGTGATTTAGCTTGGGCAGCTGGTGATAATCAGACTAGAGGTTTTTTAATTGGTGCAACAGCAGGAAGAACAACTTTACCAGGAGAAGGATTACAACATAATGATGGGCATAGTCATATAATGTCATCAGTTATTCCAAATTGTAAATCGTATGATCCCACATTTTCATATGAACTAGCAACAATATTTCGTGAGGGTTTAAGAAGAATGTATGAAAAACAGGAGAATATTTTTTATTACATCACTACAATGAATGAAAATTACACACACCCAGCAATGCCAAACGACAAAACTGTTGAAGAAGGAATATTAAAAGGAATGTATTTATTTAAAGAACATAAAAAATTTAAAAAAACAAAAATTCAGTTACTTGGTTCGGGAGCAATTTTAAGAGAAATGATTGCTGCCGCAGAAATTCTTGAAAAAGAGTATGAAATAGATAGCAATATTTGGAGTGTTACAAGTTTTAATGAGCTAAGAAAAGAAGCACTAGAGATTGAGAGATACAATCTGCTCAATCCAGATAAAAAACCAAAAAAAACATATATAGAAAAATGTCTATCATCAACTGATGGACCAGTTGTTGCTGCATCTGATTATATGAGAATGAACTCAGATCAAATAAGACCTTTTACATCAAAAAGTTTTTATTCCTTTGGAACTGATGGATATGGAAGAAGTGATACAAGGAAGAATTTAAGAAAATTTTTTGAAGTAGATAAAGAACATATTGTTACATATTCTCTAAGTGTTTTAGCAAAGGAACAATTAATTTCTTCAAAGCAAGCTTTGGATGCAATGAAAAAATATAAAATAAATCCAGAAAAACCAATCCCAACAAAATTATAAAATGACAGAAGAAAAAGTTCTAGCAACACCAAAAGTAAGAAAATTTGCAAGAGAATTAGGAGCAAATGTTGCAGAAATACAAGGATCAGAAAGAAAAGGTAGAGTGACTGAAGAAGATGTAAAAAAGTATATTAGCAAGAAATTAGATTATCAAGCTGGTAGTTTCAAAGGAAAAATAAAAAATGAATATGAACACTCAGAATTTGGAGAAATTGAAATTAAAGAAATGCCTAGAATTAAAAAAATCGCATCATCACATCTTGCTAATTCATGGACAACCATTCCACATGTTACTCATCATGATGAAGCAGATATAAGTGAAATGGAAGATTTTAGGACTTCACTTATCGATAATTTTACTGGTGAAAAAAAAAAGATTACCCCACTTGTATTTATAATTAAAGCACTTGTCGAGGCTTTAAAAAAATTTCCAAGCTTCAATTCTTCCATCGATGATATTGAAAGTGGAAAAATAACTTATAAAAAATATTTTCATATAGGTATCGCTGTAGATACAGAACATGGCCTCATGGTTCCTAAAATAAGAAATGTTAATAAAAAAAAAATTGATAAAATTAGTGAAGAATTAAAAGAAATAAGTGACAAATGTAGAAAACTTAAAATAGATAAAAAAGAATTTTTTGGTGGTTCAATGACAATTACTAGCTTAGGAGGTATAGGTGGTTCTTTTTTTACTCCAATAATTAATTATCCAGAAGTTGCGATTTTAGGTGTAGGAAGAAGTTATAATAAACAAGTTTTTGTTGATAACAAATTTCTAAATAGAAAGGTTCTTCCCCTATCCTTGTCATATGATCATCGAATTATTGATGGTGCGGAGGCCGCAAGATTTTGCAATGAATTAAAAGAAAATCTTGGTAAAAACTTTGCTTATAAATTGTCCATGTAATTTCATTTCATGAAAAAAACACTGTCTTTTATTTCGTTAATTGTTTGCACCTTAATTTGGGGCACAACTTTTATAGCACAAGATACGGGAATGGATGCTATAGGTCCCTATACTTTTAATTCAATAAGATTTTACGTAGCATTTTTTGCTGTAATGCCATTTGTTTTTTTAGAAAGAAAGAAAATTAATCTATTTGTTAAAGGTAATGAAAAAAAATTTATTCAATTAATGATACCAGTTGGCCTTTCTTTATTTTTTGGTACTCAACTTCAACAAGTATCTTTACTTTATACTGATGTAGCTAATGCTGCATTTTTTACAATTTTCTATGTACCATTAGTTCCTATTATTGTTTATTTTTTATTTTCAGAGAAAATTCACTGGTCGATATGGCCTTCAGCATTTGCTTGTGTGATAGGTGGATATTTTTTAACTGATTTTAGTAATGCAACAGTCAGGCTTGGTGATACTTTGGTATTAGTTGGAGCAGTATTTTGGGCATTACACATTATTTATATAGGAAGATTGGTAAATAAATTTGATATGCCATTTTTAATAGCAATGTTGCAAAATTTAGTTGTTGCAACTTTATCATTATTTTTAGCGTTATTATTTGAGGAAATTAATTTAGAAAATATAAAGTTAGAGACTTTTGAAATATTATACGCTGGAATATTATCTGGTGGTGTTGCTTTCGTATTACAACTTTTTGGACAACGAAATATAAATCCAGCTCCAGCGGCAATTATAATGTCATTAGAAGGTGTCTTTGCAACAGTCTCCGCATGGATAATTTTAAGTCAAATTTTAGGTCTAGGAAATATAATTGGCTGTACTTTAATTTTATTTGGGGTTTTATTTTCTCAGCTTATTCCTTTTTATGAAAAAAAACCTAAAAGTATATAATATAAAATAAAACTGTAGCTAAAAATAATCTATATACAACAAAAACATTTAAAGAAAAATTTTTTATAAATTTTAGGAAAATTTTTATTGTTAACAACGAAAATATGAAAGATAAAAAAATTCCAAGCAAAACTAAGATATTGAAATCTATACTTTCATTAAAAAGATCTTTTATTCCTAAAACACTAGCTCCTATTAAAGCTGGTATCGCTAAATAAAAAGAAATTTTTGCTGAGTCAGTTCTATTAAATCCTAAGATACGTCCAGCAGTTATTGTAATTCCTGCTCTACTTACTCCAGGTGTTAATGCCAAAACCTGGAAAAATCCAATTATTAAAACTGATTTGATATTAAAATCTATATCTATTTTTTTTGAAAATTTATTTTTATCAGCAATATAAAGCAAAATTCCAAAAAATAAAGTTGCCCAAGCTATAACTTTAATATCTCTGAAATAGTTAATAATATTTGAGGTATATAATAGATATCCAATAATTATTAGAGGAAGTGATCCTACTATTATTTTATAAAATAAATTTTTATTTTTACTAAAATTAAAAATATCATCTCTAAAATAAAAAAGTATTGCTAACAATGATCCTAAATGGAGGCTAATATCTATTATTAATGATTGATTTTTGAACTCATAGATATTCGAAACTAAAATTAAATGAGCCGCAGAACTGATAGGTAAAAATTCAGAAATTCCTTGAATTATTGATAATAAAAAAATTTCAATAAAATTTGAGATCATTTAACTTGTTTATAAATAACTTTAAATTGTGTCTAATTCTTATTAAGGCTTAGTGCATAACAGGTATGCAGAAAAGTAAAAAAAGTAGCAAAATATATGATTAATTTAAAAAAAAGGTCATAAGTTATGACCTAGTTTTACTTTATTTGCCATGGATCATCCTATAAGTTTCATTTTATGCCAAAAAAAATGCTTAAATTCGTTGATATAGATAAGGAAAATCCTTCTAAAAGAGAGGTCATAGCTAGAAAAGAGGATTTTAACGAAATCTATAAAGAATTCATTAATTCAAAAGCAAAAGAGCAATCAAGTAGATGTTCCCAATGTGGAGTCCCTTTTTGCCAGGTTCACTGTCCTTTGGGAAACAATATTCCTGATTGGTTAAAGCTTACTGCTGAAGGAAGATTATTAGAAGCTTACGAATTATCGCAGAGCACAAATAATATGCCGGAAGTATGTGGAAGAATATGTCCTCAAGATAGATTGTGTGAAGGAAACTGTGTAATTGAACAATCTGGTCATGGAACAGTAACAATAGGATCTGTAGAAAAATACATCACCGAAAATGCATGGGAAAAGGGATGGGTTAAACCTATAAAAGTAAAAAAAGAAAAAAAACAAAGTATCGGCATTGTTGGAGCTGGCCCTGCAGGATTAGCTGCTGCCGAGGAACTTCGTAAACTGGGATATAAAGTAAATATATACGATCGGTATGACAGACCTGGAGGTTTATTGATTTATGGGATTCCAAACTTTAAATTAGAAAAACACGTTGTTGAAAGAAGAACGAAATTATTAAGGGAGAGCGGTATAAAATTTACTCAAAATTTTGAAGTAGGAAGGGATTTAACATTAGATCAATTGAGAGAAAAGCATGATGCAATTTTAATTGCTACAGGCGTTTATAAAGCTAGACAAATAGAAATACCCGGAAATAATTTAAAAAATATTTTTCCAGCTATGGAATTTTTAACTGCTTCAAATAAAAAAGGTTTAGGAGATAAAGTAAGTTTATTTGATGATGGAACGTTAAATGCTGAGGGAAAAGATATTGTAGTAATTGGAGGTGGTGATACTGCAATGGACTGTGTGAGAACTGCCGTTAGACAAAATGCAAAATCAGTCAAATGTCTTTATAGGAGAGACAAAGAGAATATGCCAGGTTCTGCAAGAGAAGTTGCCAATGCGGAAGAAGAAGGTGTCAAATTTGTTTGGTTGTCAAGTCCTAAAGAATTTTTGGGTAAAAATAAAATAGAAAAAATAATAGTTGACAAAATTAAACTTGGAGAACCTGATGAAAGTGGGAGGAGAAAACCAGATATTCAGGAAAACTCGGAATTTACTATTAAAGCAGATATGGTTATAAAATCATTAGGATTTGATCCAGAAAATCTTCCAAAATTATTTAATTCAGAACAATTACAAATTTCAAAGTGGGGAACCTTAAAAACGAATTTTGATACAATGGAAACTAATTTATCCGGTGTTTTTGCAGCTGGCGATATAATTAGAGGTGCTTCTTTGGTTGTTTGGGCAATTAAAGACGGCAGAGATGCAGCTGTATCTATAAAAAAATTTTTAGAGAAAAAAGAAATCAATGAAAGAAAAGTTGCGTAATGAAAAATTTTAAAAAAAATTTAAAAATTTTAGAAAAAAATCATATTTATTCTAAAAGTATGGAACATGATGCTTGTGGAGTTGGATTAGTTGCTTCTATAGAAGGTAAAAAATCAAGAAAAGTTGTGGAATATGCTATTAATGCATTAAAGGCAGTGTGGCACAGAGGAGCTGTAGACGCTGATGGTAAAACAGGCGATGGAGCTGGTATTCATGTTGAAATACCTCATGATTTTTTTGTAGAAAAGATAGAAACTAAGGGACACAAGCATGATAATTCTAAAATATGTGTAGGAATGGTTTTTTTACCAAGAAATAATTTTAATTTTCAGGAAGATTGTAAGACAATAGTTGAAAAAGAACTTACCAAATCTAATTTTAAAATTTATGGTTGGAGACAAGTTCCAATAAATACAAAAGTTTTAGGTCACAAAGCTAATAGTAATAGACCTGAGATTACTCAAATATTATTTAAGCATAATGATAAAACTCTAATTGATAAACCATTGGAAAGAAAGCTTTATGAGACTAGAAGGAAGATTGAAAAAGAAATTATAAAAAATAATATTGAAGAATTTTATATTTGTTCTTTTAGTTCTAAATCAATAATTTATAAGGGAATGTTTTTAGCAGAAGCATTAACCGATTTTTATCCAGATTTAAATGATGAGAGATTTGTATCAAGATTTGCAATTTTTCACCAAAGATTTTCTACTAATACATTTCCAAGTTGGTATTTAGCGCAACCCTTCAGAGCCATTGCTCATAACGGAGAGATAAATACTTTTAAAGGAAATTGTAATTGGATGAAAATTCATGAGGATGAAATTCAAAGCGAACTATTTGATAATATAGAAAATTTAAAACCTGTAATACAGCCTGGAGCCTCAGATTCCTCAGGCTTAGACAACGTTTTTGAGTTACTAAATATATCCGGACAATCAGCCCCTTTAGCAAAATTAATGTTAATCCCAGATGCGTGGTCAAAAAAAAGTAAAATTTTACCAAGAGACCATCAAAGATTATTTAATTTTTTAAATAGCACTATGGAACCTTGGGATGGCCCAGCAGCAATTGCAGCTACAGATAATGAATGGGCAATCGTAGCTAATGATCGGAATGGCTTACGACCCCTGCGATATACTTTAACAAAAGATAAATTTCTCTTTGCAGGATCTGAAACAGGAATGATTGAATTGGATGAAAAGCAAATTATTTCAAAAGGAAGGTTAGGACCTGGAGAAATTATTGGAGTAAAAATTGACAAAGGAAAGTTATTTAATAACAGCGATATAAAAAATTATTTAGCAAAAGAATTTAAACATTTTAATGACCAAATAGTTGATCTAGATAAAAAAATTAAAATTGAAAATGAAAAACCTTTTTTTACTGGATCTGAATTAAGAAAAAGACAACATGCTTTTGGGATAAGTATAGAAGATCTTGAGATAATTTTGCATCCAATGGCAGAAGAGGCAAAAGAAGCTGTCGGTTCCATGGGAGACGATACCCCACTTGCAGTTTTGTCAGATCGTTATAGACCAATGTATCATTTTTTTAGACAAAATTTTAGTCAAGTTACAAATCCACCAATTGATTCATTAAGAGAAAATAAGATTATGAGTTTAAAGACAAGATTTGGCAATTTAGGAAATATATTAAATTTTGATAAATTAACTAAAGAAAACATTTATGTTTTAGAAAGTCCTATATTATCAAATTCACAATTTGAAAAAATTTATAAATTTTTTGGTAAAAACTCAAAAACTATAGATTGTACTTTTAATAGTAATCAAACTCTTAAAGAGGCTTTGGATAATATTCAAAAAGAATCAATAATTGCAGTAAGACAAGGTGCAACTCAATTAATATTAACAGATAAACAGTTATCCGAAGAAAAAATTGCAATTCCAATGCTTTTGTGTGTTGGAGCAATTAATAATCATTTAGTTAAAAATAAATTAAGAGGGTATGTTTCAATAAATGTTCAAACGGGTGAAAGTTTAGATACACACTCATTTGCAACAATTTTAGGTGTTGGAGCAACTACAATTAACCCTTATTTAGCTATTGATAGTCTAAATCAAAGATATGAAAAAAAGCTTTTTGGAAAATTAAGTTTTGATGAGTGTGTTGAAAGATATATCAAATCAGTAAATTCTGGACTTCTAAAAATAATGTCAAAAATGGGAATTTCAGTTTTAAGTTCTTATAGAGGTGGATGTAATTTTGAAGCTGTTGGGTTGAGCAGATCTATAGTTTCAGACTATTTCCAAGGAGTAACTTCAAAAATATCTGGAATTGGGCTAACAGGAATAGAAAAAAAAGTAAAAAATATACATAAAGAAGCATTTTTGACTGATAATAATGTATTACCTATTGGTGGGATTTATAGATATAGAAAAAATGGAGAAGTTCATCAATATCAAGGTGAATTAATTCATTTGCTTCAAAATGCTGTAACAAAGAATTCATTTGAGACATATAAAAAATATGCCAAAGGAATTTATAATCTTCCACCAATTAATATTAGAGATTTAATCGATTTTAGAAAAAGATACTTAAAATCATCTATAAATATAACAGAGGTCGAGCCAGTAACAGAGATCTTGAAAAGATTTGGAAGCGGAAGCATGTCGCACGGAGCATTATCAAAAGAAGCACACGAAACTTTGGCTATCGGAATGAATAGAATTAAAGGCGCATCATGTAGTGGTGAAGGTGGAGAAGATGAGAAAAGATTTTTTTTAATGAATAATAATGATAGCGCAAATTCAAGAGTAAAACAAATTGCATCAGCTAGATTTGGTGTGACAATTAATTATCTAAATAATTGTAATGAGATTGAGATTAAAATTGCACAAGGCGCGAAACCAGGTGAGGGTGGACAGTTACCAGGTTTTAAAGTAACTGATGAAATTGCTAAGCTAAGACACTCTACACCTGGAGTAACACTAATATCCCCACCTCCTCATCACGATATATATTCTATAGAGGATCTTGCTCAGCTAATTTATGATTTAAAACAAGTTAATCCAAATGCAAGAATAGGAGTTAAGCTTGTTGCTTCTTCAGGAATTGGAACAATAGCTGCTGGAGTAGCTAAGGCCAAAGCAGATATAATATTAATATCAGGACATAACGGTGGTACTGGAGCCACACCACAAACTAGTGTTAAATATGTTGGAGTACCTTGGGAAATGGGCTTGACGGAGGTTAATCAGGTTTTGACTTTAAATAATTTAAGGGAAAATGTTACATTAAGAACTGATGGAGGAATTAAAACAGGACGAGATGTTGTTATAGCCGCAATGATGGGTGCAGAAGAATACGGAGTAGCCACAACAGCTCTTGTAGCTATGGGATGTATAATGGTTAGGCAATGTCATTCAAATACATGTCCAGTGGGAGTTTGTACTCAAGATGAAAAATTAAGAGAAAAATTTAGCGGAACTCCAGAAAAAGTTGTTAACTTGTTTACATTTATTGCTCAAGAAGTTAGAGAAATTTTAGCTGATTTAGGGTTTAAAACATTAAATGAAATTATTGGACGTACAGATTTATTAAAGCAAGTAAGTACTGGATCTTCAAATCTAGACGATCTAGATTTACATCCTCTATTCGTTTTGCCGGATTCTGGAGAAAAAAAAAGATATTGTAAAAAAAAAGAAGTTATCCAAGTTCCAGATACTTTAGATCAAAAAATACTTCCTGAAATCCAAAAGAGCATTGGCAAAAATAAAATAATTGAAAAAGAATTTATTATAAAAAATATTCATAGAGCTGTTGGTACAAGAATATCTCATTATTTACTTAAAAAGTATGGCAACAATAAATTAGAGGATAACTTCCTAACTTTAAAATTTAAAGGCTCGGCAGGACAGTCATTTGGTGCATTTGGAATTAAAGGTTTAAAGCTTTTGTTAAAAGGCGATGCAAATGATTATGTTGCTAAAGGTTTGTCGGGAGCATTAATTTCAATAAAATTAGCTGACGAAAGTAATTTGAATTCTAACGAAAATACTATAATTGGAAATACTGCATTGTATGGTGCTACATCAGGTAAACTTTTTGCAGCTGGTCAAGCCGGTGAAAGATTTGCAGTAAGAAACTCAGGAGCAATTTCTGTAATAGAAGGATGCGATACTAATGGATGTGAATATATGACGGGAGGAACTATAATTATTCTTGGTCAGGTAGGTGATAATTTTGCCGCAGGAATGACAGGTGGTATGGCTTTTGTTTATGATATGAATGATCAATTTGAAAAAAGAGTAAACAGCGAAACTGTAATATGGCAAACACCAGAAACAGACTATTGGATTAATCATTTAAAAACTTTAGTCAAAGAACATTTTAAAGAGACAAATTCTAATTTGTCTAAAGAAATACTTAGAAACTTTGATAAGGAAATTTCAAATTTTGTACAAATTTGTCCAAAGGAAATGTTAGATAAACTGAAAAATCCAATAAGTTTAAAACCAATTATAAAAGAAGTTATTTAAAAAATGAAAGATTTAAATATATTTTGCTTTGGTTTTGGTCAGGTAGCAAAAAATTTTATAAATAAACTTAATTTAGAAAAAATTAAATTTAATTTAAGCACTACTTCACGAGACAAAACAAAAGAAAAAAAAATTAATGAAATTAATTATAATAGTTTTCATTTTGAAGGTAAAAGTTTTGACTCTGAATTGATTATTAAACTTAAACAAGCTAAACATATTTTGATATCAATTCCGCCAGCAAATGGAAATGATATAGTTTTCAAAAATTTTTCAAAAATAATTGAGGAATGTAATCCAGAGTGGATTACATATTTATCAGCAACCAGTGTTTATGGAGACCATAAGGGTCAGTGGGTAAATGAAGAAAGCAAAACTCTTCCAACTTCAGCAAATGGTATAGCAAGACTTAATGCAGAAAAATCGTGGATCTCATTGTTTGAAAAAAAAAAATTACCAATACAAATATTTAGATTGTCTGGAATTTATTCTGATGAAAATAATATTTTTAAGAGATTAAAGGCTGGTAATGCTAATATTGTTAATGTTAAAAACCATCTTTTTTCAAGAGTGCATGTAGAGGATATTGCCAACATTTTATTTAAATCTTTATCAAATTTTAAATCTGGAGAAACATATAATATCTCTGATGACAAACCAGCTTCGTCGGAAGAAGTAACTTTATATGCTGTAAAAATGCTTAATTTAAAAAAGCCAGAAATTATTGAAATAAAAGATATTCAAAGTGAAATGTTAAAAAATTTTTATAAAGATTCAAAAAAGGTTAGTAATAAAAAAATGAAAAATTTTTTTAATTATAATTTAAAATTTCCAACTTACATTGAAGGTTTAAATAATATTAGAAATAATCTTACTTAGTTCGGTATTGATTTTTTTTAAATTTTTTTTACTTGATAAGCTGTGATCTCCATTTTTTATTATAACTATTTTTCTCTTGGCATTTTTAAATAATTTAAGAACTTTTTTTGAATAAATTATAGGCACCACTTCATCTTTACTGCCATGTAACAGTGTTAAATAAATTTTTGATTTAATTTTTTTATTAAGGACTTTATTTTTTCTTCCATCTTTTATTAATTGATAAGTTATTGGATATTCATAGTCTCCATGTTTAAGATTGTATACTCCATGTTTTTTTGTTTCATATTTCATTTTTTTTGTAAATTTTTTCCACATTAATCTTTCTAAAAACTCTGGAGCAGATCCAATTCCTAAAAAACCCTTAATTTGATTTTTGAAGAATTCAAATTGATTGATTGCAAGCCAAGCACCCATACTTGAACCTACTAAAATAAAGTTGTTTTTTTTTACAATTTTTTTAATCACTATTTTAACTTCATTAGTCCATTGACTAATATTTCCATTTGTAAATTTTCCTGAAGATTTTCCATGACCAGAATATTCAATTGCTAAAAATCCCAATCTTTTTTTTTGTGAGAATTTTTGAAAATTTAAAGGTTTTTCACCTTCCAGGTCAGACATAAAACCGTGAAGAAATATTATATATAGGTTTTTCTTATAATAATTAGTTAAATATCTAATTTTTTTACTTTTTGATATTTTTATGTATTTAAATCTTCTCATAAAAGTTTATTAGAATAATTTCTTATTGTATAGTTCTATCAAATGTCATCTAAAATAAAAGTTTTACAAGTAATTCCAAGTTTAGGGTATGGTGGGGCTGAAACAGGATGTTATGATTTAGCACACTATCTTTATGAACAAAATTGTTCATCATACATTGTAACTAGTGGTGGTGAACTTCTTAAATATGTAAACAAAAATAGAGTAAAAGTAATCAGACTACCAGTTCATAGCAAGAATCCATTGCTAATTTTAATTAATGCAATTATTTTAAGTTTTATTATTTTATTTTTAAAAATTTCAATTGTTCATGCGAGAAGTAGAGCGCCAGCTTGGTCATGTTATTTTGCAACAAAAATTACTAGAAGAAAATTTGTAACAACTTTTCATGGAACCTATAATTTTAGCAATGTATTTAAAAAATTTTATAATTCTATTATGTTGAAATCAGATTTAATAATAGCTGGTTCAAATTTTATTTTTTCACATATTAATGAAAATTATTCAGAATATTTAAATTCAAAAAAAAAATTTTTAGTAATATTTAGAGGAATTAATACAGATTATTTTGATGGTTCAACAATATTAGATACAGATGAAGATAAATTATTAAAAAAATGGGAAATTAAAAGAGGCAAAAAAATAATATTATTACCTGGAAGGCTGACCGAATGGAAAGGTCAGGAATTATTTCTTGAAGCTATAAATTTAGTTAATATACAATTAGGACATGAAGCATTTTATGCTGTAATATTAGGTAGTGATCAGGGAAGAAAAATTTTCAAAAAAAAACTTATAAGACTTGTTGATCAATATCGACTTAGTAATCAGGTAAAATTTATTGATGAGTGTAAAAAGATGCCTGTAGCATATAAAATTGCTAATATTGTTATATCGTCATCAATTGAAGCAGAATCGTTTGGAAGAGTATCTGTAGAGGCTCAATCAATGGAAAAACCAATTATAGCCAGCAATATTGGAGGTTCAAACGAAACTATAGTAAATAACAAAACAGGGATATTATTTGAGTCTGGAAATCCGGAGGCATTGTGTGCGAAAATAATAGAAGTATTGCAATTAGATGAAACAACATTGAAATTAATGGGTAGTGAAGGTAGAAAAAATGTTGTAAAAAAATTCAATATTGAAAAGATGTGCTTTACTACATATTCAGAATATAAAAAATTAATTAATTAATGCCAAATATAAAATTACCTGATGGTAAAAATATAAACTTTTCTAAAAAAGTTAACGGTCTGGAGATTGCAGAAAAAATTAGCAAATCTTTAGCTAAAGAAGCTCTTATTATGAGCGTAAATAACGATTTAAAAGATTTAAGTTTTGAAATTGAAAAAGATTCTTCTGTTAAAATTTTTACTTCTAAAGACAAGGAAGGCTTGGAAACAATTCGACATGATACCGCTCATATTTTAGCAATGGCTGTGCAAGAATTATTTCCTGGAACCCAAGTAACAATTGGACCAACAATAGAAGATGGTTTTTATTATGATTTTTCTAGGAAGGAACCTTTTACTCAAGGAGACTTAAAAAAAATTGAAGAAAAAATGTCGGAAATAGTTGATAGAAATGAAACTACGCGCAGAGAAGTTTGGAATCGAGATAAGGCTATATTACACTTTAAAAAAATTGGCGAGAAATATAAATCTGAAATTATTAATGAAATTCCTGAAGGCGAAGAAGTTTCAATTTATTTTCATGGAAAATGGCATGATTTATGTCGAGGGCCCCATTTAACTTCCACTGGCAAGATTGGAAAGAATTTTAAATTAACAAAAGTAGCTGGAGCTTATTGGAGAGGCAACTCAAACAATGAAATGCTACAAAGAATATACGGAACTTCTTGGGCTTCAAAAAAAGATTTAGAAAATTATATCAAAAGATTAGAAGAAGCAGAAAAAAGAGATCATAGAAAATTAGGAAAAGAAATGGATCTTTTTCATTTTAGAGAAGAGAGTCCCGGCTCAGTTTTTTGGCATGAAAAAGGATGGAACTTATTTCAGAAATTAATTGATTATATGCGTTCGAAACAAAAAGCAGCAGGTTATAAAGAAATAAATACACCTGAAATTTTAGATAGATCTTTGTGGGAAAAATCAGGACATTGGGAAAAATTTGGTGAACACATGTATACCTCAACAACTCCAGATGATAAAGTTTTTGCTATTAAACCAATGAATTGCCCAGGATGTGTTCAAGTTTTCAATCAAGGATTAAAAAGCTATAGAGACCTTCCATTAAAAATGTCTGAATTTGGAAAAGTACACAGATATGAACCTTCGGGAGCTTTGCATGGACTGTTAAGGGTTAGAGCTTTTACACAAGATGATGCTCATATATTTTGTACTGAAGATCAAATTACAGAGGAGTCATTATCTGTTACAAATTTAATACTAGGAATTTATAAAGATTTAGGATTTGAAAATATAATTTTAAAATATTCTGATAGACCAAAAGTGAGAGTCGGAGAAGATAAAGTTTGGGATAAATCTGAAGCAGCATTATTAAAAGCAGTAAAGGCATCAAAGCTTGAATATAGCGTTAACAAAGGAGAAGGTGCTTTCTATGGACCAAAAATTGAGTTTGTATTAAGAGATGCTATAGGTCGTGATTGGCAATGTGGAACTTTACAAGTAGACTTAAATTTACCAGAAAGATTAGGAGCATCATACGTTGACAAAGATGGTAGTAAAAAAGTTCCAGTCATGCTGCATAGAGCATTGTTTGGATCTTTAGAAAGATTTATTGGAATATTAATTGAAAATTATTCTGGAAAGCTTCCTTTTTGGTTATCTCCTCTGCAAGTTATGGTTATTCCAGTTTCAGATGATTTTAATGATTATGCAGAAAAAATTAACAAAAAAATTAGTGACACGGGTATTACTTCTGAAGTTGATTTAAAAAATCATAACTTAAATTACAAAATTCGCGAACATTCAATGTCAAAAGTACCACTTTTGCTCATTTGTGGTAAAAAAGAAGTTGACAGCAATAGCGTAACTATTAGAAGATTGGATTCTAATAAACAGGAAAATATGGAATTAAAAACATTTCTAAAAAAATTTGCTGACTTAAGCAAAGCACCGTTAAACTAAGTGGCAGAATTTAAACAAAATTATTTTCAAAGAAGAACCAAAGATAGAGGTCCAAGATATAATAACAGAATTAATTCGCCTGAGGTTCAAGTAATAGCTAGCAATGGAGAAAATTTGGGAGTACTGAATACCAATGAAGCAATTGCTATGGCTAAAGATGAGGGTCTAGATTTAATAGAAATTGCGCCGAATGCGAAACCTCCAGTCTGTAAAATTATTGATATGGGCAAATATAAATATGATGCTCAAAAAAAAGCTAACAAGGCAAAAAAAAAACAAAAAAGAATTGAATTAAAAGAAATAAAATTAAGACCAGTTACAGAAATTCATGACTATAAATTTAAGATAAAAAATGCTCAAAAATTTATTTCTAAAGGAGATAAGGTTAAATTTACAATTAGATTTAAAGGAAGAGAATTGCAGCACTCACATCTGGGTAATGAGCTTATGAATAAAATTAAGCAAGATATGCAAGATATTGGAAAAGTAGAACAAGAACCAAAATTTGATGGTAAGCAAATGATAATGGTTATTCAACCATTATAAATGATAATAGAGGTTGTAAATTAATATTAATGTTTGTATAACCACCCTCAATTATGCCAAAGTTAAAAACCAAAAGTTCAGCGAAGAAAAGATTTAAAATAAGTGCAAGAGGCAAAGTGATTATGGCTCAGGCAGGAAAAAGACATGGTATGATTAAAAGAACAAATTCACAAATAAGAAAACAAAGAGGCACAACAACGATGTCAAAACAAGATAGTAAAATTGTTAAATCTTACATGCCTTACAGTTTAAGAGGATAAAATGGCAAGAGTAAAAAGAGGTGTAACTAGTCACGCTAAGCATAAGAAAGTTTTAAAAGCCGTTAAAGGGCAATGGGGGAGAAGAAAAAATACTATAAGAGTTGCAAGACAAGCAATGGAAAAGGCTATGCAGTATGCTTATAGAGATCGTAGAAACAAAAAAAGAGATTTTAAATCATTATGGATACAAAGAATTAATGCAGGTGTAAGAGCAGAAGGTCTAACTTATTCAAAATTTATCCATGGTTTAAGCAAGTTTGGAATTAAATTAGATAGAAAAATTCTAGCAGAAATAGCATACGATAACCCAGAAGCCTTCAAAACAATTGTAAAAAAAGCGCAATCAGCATTAAATTAATCTTCACTATTGTTTTATTCTAGCGAAGAAATAATCTGCAAATATGTCAGATATTAAAAAAATTAAAGAAGAATTTATTAACAAGCTTAAACAAGACTTAGATCTTAATAGCGTTAATCAAATAAAAACAGATTTATTTGGAAAAAATGGAAAAATTTCAAATGAGTTTAAAAAATTGGGCTCAATAGCTGTTGAGGAGAGAAAAAAATTTGCATCAGAATTAAATTCAATTAAAGATGAAATTCAAACTGCAATATCAAAAAAAATTCAAGACCTAGAAATTATAGAAATCAATTCAAAGCTTCAAAATGAAAAAATTGACGTTACTCTCCCTGAAAGAAGTTTTAATCAAGGGAAAATTCATCCAGTTTCACAGGTTATTGATGAGATATCTTCAATCTTTTCTGAAATAGGTTTTAATGTTGAAGAAGGTCCAGATGTTGAAAATGAATATAATAATTTTACAGCACTAAACACTCCTGATAACCATCCAGCTAGAGATATGCATGACACTTTCTATTTAGACAATAATAAGGAATATTTATTAAGAACACATACTTCTCCTGTACAGGTTAGAACAATGTTAAAAGGAAAACCACCTTTTAAAATAATAGCTCCAGGTAGAACCTATAGATCAGATAGTGACCAAACACATTCTCCAATGTTTCATCAAGTTGAAGGTCTTCACATAGATAAAAATATCAACATGGGACATTTAAAAGGTTGTTTAAATTATTTTA
Source organism: uncultured Pelagibacteraceae bacterium (assembly GCA_902552985.1). Classification (GTDB taxonomy): domain Bacteria; phylum Pseudomonadota; class Alphaproteobacteria; order Pelagibacterales; family Pelagibacteraceae; genus Pelagibacter. Next base: position 57,829 of record CACDII010000004.1, on the reverse strand, counting down.
TAAAAGAATTTTTTGAAGTTAATAAGATAAAAATGAGATTTAGACCAAGCCATTTTCCATTTACGGAACCATCAGCTGAGGTTGATATTGGGTATAAAATAAAAGATGGCAAGATAATTATTGGCGAAGGGGATAAGTGGTTAGAAATTTTAGGATGTGGAATGGTTCATCCTAATGTACTAAAAAATGTGAAAGTAGACCCATCAAAATATCAAGGTTATGCATTTGGAATAGGTATAGATAGATTAGCTATGCTTAAATATGGAATAAATGATCTAAGATCTTTTTTTGAAACAGATTATAGATGGCTAAATCATTTTGGATTTGATCCATTGGATGTTCCTTCAAGTTATAGAGGTTTAAGCAGATGAAGTTCACGATAGACTGGCTTAAAGAACATTTAGATACTAAGTATGATGATAAAAAAATTTCAAATAAATTAACTGATATTGGACTTGAGGTAGAAAGTTTTCAAAGCCCAACATCGGAATTAGATAATTTTATTGTTGCGAGAATATTAAATTCAGAGCAACATCCAAATGCAGATCGTCTTAAAGTATGTGATGTAGATATAGGAAATAAACAAATTGTTAGGGTTGTTTGTGGAGCTTCAAATGCAAAGAAAAATCTTTTAACTATATATGCTTCTCCAGGTTCTGTTATTCCTAAAAATCAAATGAAACTATCCGTTAGTAAAATAAGGGGAGTTACTTCATATGGAATGCTTTGTTCGGAATCTGAATTAAATTTGTCTAATGAAAGTGAAGGTATTATAGAACTTTCTTCAAAAAAATATAATAATCAAGTGGGTAAGAAGTATTTTAAAAATATTAATTCAAAAATAATAGATCTCTCAATAACTCCAAATAGAGCGGATTGTCTTGGAGTTAGAGGAATCGCAAGAGATTTAGCTGCGGCAGGAGTAGGAAAATTAAAAAAACTAAATTTAAAAAAAATAAAAAATCTTAGTCCTCAAAAAATAAATATAAAAATTACTAAAGAAAAAAATCAAGGATGTTTAGCTTTTGGAAGTTGCTTAATTAAAGGAGTTAAAAATATAGAAAGTCCTAAATGGTTAAAAGATAAAATTATTGCCTTGGGACAGAAGCCAATTTCAGCAATTGTAGATATTACAAATTATGTAATGATAGACTTAAATAGACCTCTTCACGCGTATGATGCAGATAAAATAGATAAGGGAATTGTTGTTAGAAACTCAAAAAAAGGAGAAACTTTTAAGGCTTTAGACAATGAAAATTATTCACTTGATAATAACATGTGCGTCATATCAGATAGATCTGGAGTATTAGGGCTTGGAGGAATAATCGGAGGAACTAGATCTGGTACAGAACTTAATACTAAAAATATATTACTAGAGTCTGCATATTTTGATCCAAGATCAATAAGAAAAACTTCAAAATTATTAAATATAGATACTGATGCTAAATATCGGTTTGAAAGAGGAATTGATCCTGAATCAATTGAATTAGGACTATTAAAAGGAGCAGAATTAATTAAAAAAATTTGCGGCGGAGAGATTAGTAAAATAGATATAAAAAAAAATACAAATATAAAAAAAATTCAAATTAAATTTGAAATTTCTTTTTTTGAAAAAATTACTGGCTTTAAAGTGAGTGATAAGGAAATTATAACAATTTTGTCTAATTTAGGATTCAAAATAAAAAAGCAGAAAAATATTTTAAATCTTCAGGCTCCATCATGGAGACCAGATATAACCCAATCAATAGATATTGTTGAAGAGATTGTTAGAATTAAAGGTTATGATCAGATAAAAATTGAAGAACCAGAAAAGGCAAGATTAAAGTCAACATTGAATAAACAACAAAAGTTGTTTCATTTTTTTCAACGTTCCATGGCCTCTAAAGGATATCTGGAAACAATAACTTGGTCTTTTACTGACTCTAAAGTTAACCAATTATTTAATGAAAATAATTCACAAATTCAGATTGTAAATCCGATTAGTTCAGATCTTAATGTGTTAAGAAATTCTATTTTTTCTAACTTAATAATTTATTTAAAAAAAAATTTAGATAGAGGTTTTAAAGATATTTCACTTTTTGAAATTGGCCCAATTTTTAGTGGACATAAACCGGGTGACCAGCAAACTGTGATATCAGCCTTGAAATCAGGCAAAGTGTCCAGACTTAATTGGTTAGAAAAAGAGAGACCAGTTGATTTATTTGATGCTAAAAGAGATGTAGTGCAAAGCTTAATAGAAGCTGGTTTTAATCAAGATAAATTTTTTATAAATGACAAAACTCCAAATTATTTTCATCCAGGCAAGTCTGGTGCTATATATTTAAATAAAAATGAAAATAAGCCAGTGGCCTATTTTGGAGAGATACATCCAAATATTATAAAAAAACTTGATATTAAAACTGAAACTTTAGCAATTTTCGAAATTTTCTTAGATAATATTAAAAAAAGAGAGAAAAAATTAATAGATCAAAAACCACAGTATAAATTTTCAGATTATCAAAAGTCTGAGCGTGATTTTGCTTTTGTTTTAGATAAAACTTTCAAAGTTCAAGATCTTGTTCAAATAATATCAGAAATAGATAAAAGTTTAATTAAAGGTATTAAAGTATTTGATATTTATGAAGGCGATAATATACCAGAAAATAAAAAATCAATTGCTTTAAATGTTACTATTCAATCTTTCGATAAAACTCTAAACGATGAAGATCTAGAAAAAATTAATAAGCTTATAATTTCTACCGTTGAAAATAAAACTGGTGCAAAAATAAGATCTTAATGACAGTAATCGATCATATTAGAAATTTTGCTATAATTGCACACATTGATCATGGCAAATCTACAATAGCAGATAGAATAATCCATAAATGTGGAGGCCTAACAGAGAGAGAAATGAAAGAGCAAGTTCTTGACTCCATGGATATTGAAAGAGAAAGAGGGATAACAATTAAGGCTCAAACTGTTAAACTTAATTATAGAGCAAGAGATGGAAAAGATTATATTTTGAATATTATTGACACTCCAGGACATGTAGATTTTAGTTATGAAGTAAGTAGATCTTTGTATGCTTGTGAGGGATCTATTTTAATAGTTGATAGCACCCAAGGTGTAGAAGCACAAACCTTAGCAAATGTTTATCAAGCTTTAGATATTAATCACGAAATAGTACCTGTATTAAATAAAATTGATTTACCAGCTTCTGATATAGAAAAAACAAAAAAACAAATCGAAGACGTAATTGGTATTGATACAAGCAATTCTATAAAATGTTCTGGAAAAACAGGAGAAGGAATTGAAGAAATATTAGAACAGATTATAAAAGTATTACCTTCTCCAAAGGGTGTAAAAGATGAAATTTTAAAATGTTTGTTGGTTGATAGTTGGTATGATTCTTACTTAGGTGTAGTTATTTTAGTAAGAGTTATTGATGGAAAAATTACAAAAAATATGAAAATAAAAATGATGTCAACAAATCAAGAATATATTATTGAAAAAGTTGGAGTTTTTACTCCAAAACCAAAAAATATAGAAGAATTAAATACAGGGGAAATTGGATTTATTATCACAGGAATTAAAAAATTATCAGAAACTAAAGTTGGTGACACAATTTGCGAAGCGAGTAAGCCATTAAAAAAAGCTTTACCGGGATTTAAACCAAGTAAACCAGTTGTGTTTTGTGGACTATTTCCAGTTGATAGCTCAGAGTACCAAAAATTAAAAGATGGTTTAGGTAAACTTCAATTAAATGATGCAAGTTTTTCTTATGAACCAGAAACATCGTCTGCACTAGGTTTAGGTTTTAGATGTGGTTTTTTAGGATTACTTCATTTGGAAATAATAACTGAAAGATTAGAGAGGGAATTTGATATAAACTTATTAACTACTACACCTGGAGTAGTATACAAGGTTCATTTAAATAGTGGCGAAATAACTGAATTACAGAATCCTTCAAGTTTACCCGATCCTACTTTTGTTAAGTTTATTGAAGAACCTTGGATTAAGGCAACAATCATTACCCCAGATCAGTATCTAGGATCTATAATCAAGTTATGCCAAGATAAAAGAGGTATACAAACAAATTTAAGTTATTCAGGTAACAGGGCAGTGCTTAACTATGAAATTCCATTAAATGAAGTAGTTTTTGATTTTAATGATAGACTTAAATCTATGACAAGCGGCTATGCGAGCTTTGATTACGAAATTATAGGTCATAAAGAAGGAAATTTAGTAAAATTAAGTATTTTAGTAAATTCCGAACCTGTAGATGCGCTTGCTATGATGGTGCATAAAGATTTTGCTCAATCAATAGGACGTGAGGTTTGTGAAAAACTAAAAGATTTAATTCCAAGACATAATTTTATGATACCCGTGCAAGCTGCTATTGGTGGTAAAATTATAGCAAGAGAAACAATTAAGGGATTTAAAAAAGATGTTTTGACAAAAATTCATGGTGGAGGAGCAAGGGATAGAAAAAGAAAATTATTAGATAAACAGAAAAAAGGAAAAGTTAGATCAAAACAATTTGGCAGAGTTGAAATTCCCCAAGAAGCTTTTATTGGTGTATTAAAAATAAGTAAGGATAAATAAATGAAAGTTTATGATTGTTTTTCTTATTGGGATGAAGATTTACTTTTAGATTTAAGATTAAATATTTTAAATGAATATGTTGATTATTTTGTAATAATTGAAGGAAATAAAACTTGGCAAAACAATAAAAAAAACTTTAGATTTAATATTAACAATTTTTCCAAATTCAAAGATAAAATTATATATATAAAAGTTCAAGATTTACCTGATGGAGATAACCCTTATTTAAGAGAAAATTTTCAAAGAAATGCTATAGCTAGGGGCCTTGATAAAGCAGAAGATAATGACTTAGTAATAATTTCTGATTTAGATGAGATACCAAATCCTAATTCATTAAAAAATTTTAATCCAAAAAAAAGGTTTGCTGTTTTTAAACAAATGCATTTTTACTATAAATTTAATCTTTTAAGTAAATCTAATCCATTTTGGTATGGAAGTAGATTATGTATTAAGAAATTTTTAAAATCCCCACAATGGTTACGAGATTTAAAGTTTAAGAAAAGACCATTTTGGAGAATAGATAAATTTAGATTAAATAACATTATAGAAAATGGAGGTTGGCACTTTTGTAATCTTAAATCACCTGAGGAGCTTTTATATAAATATAAAAATTTATGTGAGACAAATGATCCATACGCATTTAAAGAGAAAATAGATGTTAAATTTTTAGAAATAGAAGCAGTTAAAACAAATGTAAAAAGTAAAAAGGATATAATAGGAAGAGATGATGAGTTTAATGCAATACCTTTAGATCGAAATTTCCCTAAATATCTTTTAGACAATTTAAAAAAATATAAAGAGTGGATTGAATAATTTTTTAACTATTTTTCAGTATCAAAAAAAACCCACGGGCAAAGTTTTATTTTATAATATTTTTCAAACCAGAAAGGAAGATATCTTTCAGATAAATATGCGTAAAGTCTATTCTGATCGTAACCAGTTAAATCTTTAAAACCAAATATTTTTTCACAATCATAAAGCCATTTAAAAAGACTTTTAAACCAATCATTAGCAATTTTTTTTTTAGATATGAACATAATGTGAGGGCTAAATTTTATTCTGTTATTTACAAATTTTCTAAAATCTTCTCTATCTTTTTCATTCATTACATTAATTGCTTTATCAAGTATGCCATAACCATGGTGCATATCAAACTGAAGTTTAATTGTTTGTTTTTTATCATTAAAAAAAATAGTTGGATCCTTGATAAGATTTTTCCATCCTCTTTTAATCATTTTTACTTTTTTTGCTGGACTAACGTTTATAGGTTCGCATAAAATTACATCATATTTTTCCCATTCTTCTGGAATAGTCCTTAAAATATTATTATTCAAATCATTTAAGTTTGAAATAATTAAATTATCATTTTTTAACCAAAATCTTCTTTTTTGGCAAAATCCTAACCAAATATTTTCATCAAAATTCTGCAACTTGTTTTTCCAAAACCAGTAATGGAAGGTAAGTTCGGAGTAATATTCTTCTTTGAATTCAATATTATCTCCATTTTTACAATTAATATAATTTTCAGGGAATTTTTTTTTACCTACAGAGGCTAGAGTTAAATTTAATTTTTCTAATTTATTTGAAACTATGTCGGTAACACAGTATGTTTTTAAATTATTCATTTTTTAGATTTTTTTGATTTTATTTGTAATAAATTTCTAGTACTCATATTTGTTGTAAAGAATTTTAGATTTATGAACATTAAGTATAATACAATAATAATTTTATTACATAAAACAACATTAACTCTTTTAAAAAACTTAAAATATACAAAAATTCCATTTTATGGATGATGAAAAACTAAATATTTGTCAGGTTTCCTTAGCTAGAGATATCTCCATAGTTAATGAAAACTATTTAAATTTTATAAGTTTTTATAAAAACTTAAATTTTTTTCTCATTTGTCCAAAAAAAGATTACAATTTATTTAAAAGTACATTTAATTTTAGTAATTTTAATATTGTAAATGAAGATGAAATTTTGTCTTTTGAAAAGTTTAAAAATATATTTTTTCAGCTGTCGAAAAATATTTCATATAAAAAGAACTTTCAAAAAAGACTTAGTTGGTATTATCAACAAGTTTTAAAACTATCTTTTATTATTGATTTTATAGATAAATCTAGTGAAAAAATTATTATCTGGGATGCTGATACGGTAATTTTAAAAAAGATAAAATTTTTCGATAAAGAAAATTCAAATAGCTTTGGAACTTTATTTGAGTTTCATAAACCATATTATTTAACAGTAAAAAAAATATTTGACACATTGCCTGCATATTTTGTTTCATCATTAACTCAATTCGCAGCTATTAGTCTAGATGATAATAGAATTTTATCGACAAAATTAAATAATTATTTGAAAAAAAATTCAATGAATACAGCAGAATGGATATCGATGATAATTTTGAAGTCTGTTTTTGAAGAACATGAAATTTACAATGGCTCAATGTTTTCTGAATATGAATTAATAGGTTTGTCAAAACTTGTAGAAAAAAATTGTAAGCAAAAAAATATCTTTACTTTAAGATCAGGCTTAGATGGTAGGCTTACCAATATACAAAAGAAAATTAGTATATTTATGAATATTTATCATATCACGTATGAGCATTCTCATCCGGTAGAAAAAAGTAAAGGAATGTTAGAAAGAAATCAAACATATATTGGTTTTTTTAAAATTTTACTTAAGGATTTATTTAAATTTTATTTAAGAAAAGCAAGATACAATTTTTTATTCTATTTAAGGAAAATTAAAAACTTTTATTATGAAAAATGATATTACAGTTATAATCACACTTTATAAAACGGATGAAGATAAAATAAAATTACTGTCACAATACAAAAATTTTAAAGTAATAATTTTTGAACAAGCAGTCAAAAAAAACTATAAAAATAAAATAAAAAAAATTTCTGGAATAAAATTTGATTATTATTTTTCTAATAAAAATATAGGATTAAGCAAATCATCAAACTTTTTACTATCTAAAGTGAAGTCAAAATATTTTTTATTTACTCAGCCAGATGTAATAATAAATGAAAAATCAATTAAACTTTTGCAAAAAGCTATGTCATATAAAAAAAATTTAATTTTTACGGGTCCTAAATTTATAAAACAAAATCAAGTTAAAAAAAAATATAAAGAAAAATATTTAATTAAAAATAAATTAGATGCCTCATGTATGCTATGCGATACAAATAAAATAAAAAAGATTGGTTTTTTTGATGAAGATTTCTTTTTATATTGGGAAGATATTTTTTTGATGAGAAAAATTAATCAAAGCGAATACAAAATGATACAAGTTACAAATTCATTTGCTAATCATAAAAGTGGACAGTCCTCGAAAAAAAACTTATATGTAAATTTAATTCGAAATCTAAATTTTAAATACGGAGAATATTTATTTGAATATAAGATAAATAAGCTTAGAAAATTAAAAATAATTAGACAATTTTTACAAAGTCTATTATTTATTACCTTTAACTTTTTATTATTAAGAATAAATAAGGCGCTAATAAATGTTTCAAATTTACTGGGTATTTTAAAATTTTTTAAATTTTATTTAAAAAATTAGAATTACATATGTTTAAAAAATTTCTTGATTTAGGACAACAACCTCTTGCAAACTCTTTTATAAAAAAGAAGAATTTATATAAAAAAGAAAAAAAATATAAACTAAAAGTAGGATTTAATAAAAAAAATTTTTTAGTTTCTATTATAAATAAAGTTCCAAAAAATTTAATGTTCAACGAAAAGTATCCATACAGATCTTCTCAGTCAAAAACAATGAAAGTAGAATTTGAAAAATTAGCAAACAAAATTAAAAAAAAATTTAACCCAAAACTTATTATTGAGATAGGAAGTAACGATGGTGCTTTTATAAAACATTTTAATAAAGAGGAAGTAATAGGAATTGAGCCATGTGCCAATTTAGCAAAAATCACAAAAAAACTAAAATATAAAACTTTACAAAAATATTGGAATACCCAACTAGCCAATAAAATCATTAAAAAGAAAAGAGCTGATATAATTTATTCTGCAAATACTTTAAGTCATATAGAAAATTTAAATGAAGTTTTTAAAGCTATAAATATAACTCTATCTGATAAAGGGATACTAATTTTAGAGGATCCTTCACTTTTTGAATGTGTAAAAAAAAATGCTTACGATCAGTTTTATTGTGAGCATATTTATGTTTTTTCTAGTATTGCAATTCAAAAATTTATTTCTGAATATAATTTAGAAATTTTTGATATCGAAAATTTAGATACACATGGAGGATCGAATAGATATTATATTAAAAAAAAAATAAATAAATCATATAAAATTAATAAAAATGTTAGGAAAGAAATACAAAAAGAATTAAAATATGGCTTAGACAAATATACTACTTTCAAAAAATTCGCTAGAAACGTTGTCAAGTCAAAAATTGATTTGTTGAAAATTTTAAAGGAACTTAAAAGAAAAAAAATAAAAGTTATGGGGTATGGGGCTACAGCGAAAGCTAGTACTGTTTTAAATTTTTGTAAAATTAATAATAAACTAATAGAATATTTTATGGACACAACACCTGATAAAATAAACAAATATATGCCCGGTAGTAAAATTTATATAAAAAAATATAATCAACTAGACAAAAAAAAAGTAGATGTTGCATATCTTGGTGCTTGGAATTTTAAAAAAGAAATATTTAAAAAGGAAAAGAAATTTATTTCAAAAGGTGGAATTTTTTTAACACATATTCCGAAACCTAGATTAATTTAATATTTAATTAAATGGAGGGATGGCCGAGTGGTTTAAGGCGCGCGCTTGGAAAGCGTGTTAAGGGGTAACTCTTTCGTGGGTTCGAATCCCACTCTCTCCGCCAAAAAATGAAAATTACGACTAAAAACGGTGACTTTTTAACTAAATTCAAAAAATAGAAAAATAAATTTAAAACTGCTAGATTATCATTAATTACCGGGCCTTTTTAGGCATTATACGTTTATCAAATTTTATTTAATTTGATAAAAATGTTATAATTTTTTTTTCCAAAAAAATCAAAAATGATTAAAAAAACAAAAAATTCATCATACCAAGCTGACTCAATAAAAGTACTTAAAGGTTTAGAAGCAGTAAGAAAAAGACCAGGAATGTATATCGGTGATACTGATGATGGAACTGGTTTACACCACATGGTTTATGAAGTTGTTGATAATTCTATTGATGAAGCATTGGCAGGTCATTGTAATAATATTGAAATTAAAATTAACTCTGATGGAACAGTTACAGTTAGGGACAATGGAAGAGGAATCCCTGTTGACATGCATAAAGGTGAAAAAAAATCTGCAGCAGAAGTTATTATGACACAACTACATGCTGGAGGTAAGTTTGATCACGATTCATATAAAGTTTCAGGCGGATTGCATGGAGTTGGAGTTTCTGTGGTTAATGCCTTATCAGAAAAATTGAAATTGGAAATAGAAAGAGACGGAAAGAGATATTATATAGAATTCGAAAACGGAACTGCAAAGCAACCCTTAAAGATTATAGGCAAGTCTAAAAATTCGGGAACACAAATAACATTTTTACCTTCTAAAGAAATTTTTTCTAATACAAAATTTAGCGCAAATATCATTCAAAAAAGAATGAGAGAGCTTGCTTTTTTAAATAAAGGAATAAAAATTTGTATTAATGATTTAACTCAAAAAAAACCTAAGCAAATAGAATATAAATTTGATGGTGGCTTATTAGAGTTTGTTAATTATTTGGATGAAAAAAGAGAAAAATTGCAAAATAAAAATGGCAATGATTTATTTAAAAAACCAATTTTTGTTGAAGGAAACAAGGCAAACATAGATATTGAATGTTCTTTAAAATGGAACGCAGGATATAGTGAAGATATGTATTCATTTACAAATAATATTTTTCAGAAAGATGGAGGAACTCATCTTTTAGGATTTAGAAGTGCCTTAACAAGAGTAATAAATAAATATGCTACAGAAAATAATCTCTTAAAAAAAAATAAAGTTTCAATATCTGGAGAGGATATTAAAGAAGGTCTCACTTGTGTTTTGTCAGTAAAAATACCTGATCCAAAATTTTCTTCACAAACAAAAGATAAGTTGGTTTCCTCAGAAGTACGTCCTATTGTTGAAACTGTTGTAAACGAAAAATTATCAACTTGGTTTGATCAAAATCCTTCAGTGGCAAAAACTGTTTTAGCTAAAGTAATACAAGCTGCATTAGCAAGAGATGTTGCTAGAAAAGCTAGAGAAAATGTCAGAAGAAAAGGTGCTTTAGAATTAACTGGTCTTCCAGGAAAATTAGCTGATTGTCAAATATCTAAACAAGAGGGAACCGAGCTATTCATAGTTGAGGGGGACTCCGCGGGTGGATCTGCAAAACAAGGAAGAAACAGAGAAAATCAAGCAGTGTTACCTTTGAGAGGTAAAATTTTAAATACATATGTAGATGAAAATGGATCAAAAAAAAATGGAAAAGCAAATGATGTTAAAACAAAAGCATTATCAAAAATGATTTCTTCAAATGAAATAATAACATTAATAAATGCTTTAGGATTGGATCCAAAAACTGAAGAAATAGATATTAAGGACTTAAGGTACGGCAAAATCATAATTATGACCGATGCGGATGTTGATGGATCGCATATTAGAGCTTTGTTACTTACTTTTTTTAATAATAAACCATTTAATAAACTTATAGAAAATGGAAATATATATCTTGCTCAACCACCTTTATTTAAAATTAATAAAGGTTCTAAAGCTATTTATATTAAAGATGAAAAAGAACTCGATCAATATATTTTAAGTAATTCAAAAAATATTAAAAAATTTAAAAAAGGTTCTAAAGAATTTCAAAAATGTTATGATGAAGAAAAGTCAAGAATGAGTATACAAAGATTTAAAGGTTTAGGAGAAATGAATCCTGAAGAGTTATGGAATACTACTTTAAATCCCGACACAAGAAATTTATTAAAAGTTCAATATTCTAAAGACACCAAAAAAGATAAAAATATTATTCATACTTTAATGGGTAACGATGTAGCTGCTAGGAAAGATTTTATAGTTTCTAATGCAATTAATGTTTTAAATTTAGATATTTAAGAAGTGAAGTTTGTTGAAATTTCAAAACTTTTTTCGTTAAACAAATCCACTTATGTTAATCTTAGATGGATTGCTTATATAGGTCAAATAATTGCAATTTTATTTGTTGAATTTTATCTTCAATATAATTTTAATTACATTTTATGTATTTCAATTATATTTTTAAGTGTTTTAACTAATATTTATTTGCAATTTTTAATAAAAGATAATCAAATAAATAATTTAATTTCCTCGATTTATTTGGGATTTGATATTTTACAGCTCGGAACTTTATTATATTTGACTGGAGGAATAACTAATCCTTTTATTATTTTGTTAATAGTTCCCTCAGTGTTTTCTTCACAATATTTAAAAATAAAAAGTTCCATCTTTTTAGTTATCTTAACAACAGTAACTTTGATTTTATTAACTTTTTATCATGAAGAATTACCAAGTCCAGGAAACCTTCATTTTCATGCTCCCGATTATTACATATCAGCGATACCTTTATCTATAGTTATAGGTCTAATTTTTTTAGTGTATTACGGAGTTAAATTTGGTGAAGAAAATAGATTTAGAAAACAAGCTTACGACCAAATTCAAGAAATAATGGCAAAGGAAAATGAACTTCTTTCATTAGGAGGACAAGCTGCAGCAGCGGCTCATTCACTTGGAACTCCATTATCTACAATTCTATTAACTGCAAAAGAATTACAAAAAGAATATGCAAAAGATAAAAAAATTTCTAAAGATCTTGATTTGTTGGTAAGTCAAAGTAATAGGTGTAGTCAAATATTGCAAAAGTTATCTTTAAATCCAAACATAGAGGATGAATTTGTTAGGTCTAATATTTCTTTAAGTGAATATATTCAAGAAATTGTTAGTTCTTTTGAGGAAATTAGTAAGAAGAAATTTTTAGTTAATTTAGATAAATTCAAAACAAAAATAAAAATTCATAAATCTGTTGAAATTATATATGGACTTAGAAATTTTATTGGAAACGCAAATAAATTTAGTAAAGATAAAATAGAAATTTTATTAGAAAGTAACGAAAAAGAAACCTGCATAATAATAAAAGATAATGGTCCTGGTTTCCCCAAAGATTTAATTGACAAAAATAAATTAGGAGAGCCTTATATTAGATCAAAAAATAATAATGAAATTTCAAAATATGGATTTGGACTTGGAACTTTTATCGGCAAAACTCTTTTAGAAAGAAATTATGCATCTGTGAGTTTTGAAAATTTAGGGAACAAAGACGGTGCAATGGTAAATATTAAATGGCAAAATAAAGATTTAAAAACTATTTAATTAAGTTTTTTTTTATTTTCAAATAATCCACTTAGCTGACTTATCATTACATCACCAAGCTCTTGCACATCTGCTATTTTGATTGCTTTTTTATAATATCTTGAAACATCGTGCCCTATTCCTATTGCTAAAATTTCAATATCACTTTTTTCTTCAATAAATTTAACAATTTTTTTGAGATGTTTTTCTAAAAAATCACCATTATTTACCGATAGAGTCGAGTCATCTACCGGAGCTCCATCCGATATTACCATTAGAATTTTTCTTTCTTCTTTTCTTTTTTTTATTCTATTGTAGGCCCATGTTATTGCTTCTCCATCAATATTTTCTTTTAATAACCCTTCTTTAAGCATCAAACCAATATTTTTTTTTGAAATACGCCAATGAGTGTCTGCACTTTTATAAATTATGTGTCTTAAGTCATTAAGTCGACCTGGATTTTTAGGTTTATTATTTTTATTCCATTCTTCTCTACTTTTTCCACCTTTCCAATTTTTTGTAGTAAAACCTAAAATTTCAACTTTTACAGAACATCTTTCTAGAGTTCTGGACAATATGTCAGCGCATAAAGCTGCTATAGTGATTGGTCTTCCTCTCATTGAACCTGAATTATCAATTAAAAGGGTTACAATTGTGTCTTTGAACTCTAATTCTTTTTCTTTTTTAAAAGAAAGTGAATTGTAAGGGTCCATAATAATTCTTGGAAGTTTTGAACTATCTAATAATCCTTCTTCCAAATCAAATTCCCAAGATCTGTTTTGCTTCGCCAAAAGTTGTCTTTGAAGTTTGTTGGCAAGTTTAGTTATAAGATCTTGAAAAGTTATAAGTTGTTGATCTAAATTTTTTCTTAATTTAGCAATTTCTTCCTCAGTTTCTAACTTTTCAGCTTTTGCAATTTCATCAAATTTATCAGTATAAATTGTGTAGTTTTTATCAACTGAACTAGCATTCATTTTTTGTATTATTTTTTCATAATTTTGCTTTTCTGAATTTGTATCTATAATTTGTTCATCAATTGAATATTCGTCGAGATTGTAATCACCCTCTATTCCACTTTCACTTTCATCTTGTTTATTTTGAATTTGTTCTTGTTCATTGTTTTGTTGACTATCATTTTGATTAGTATCTTCATTTTCTTGTTGGTTTTTCTCTTCATTTTCTGATTCAAAAATGTCCATTTTTTCAAGTATTTCGGAGAATTTTGAATTATATATTTCTTGTTTTTCAGTATTTTTAATTAAAAATTCAATTTGATTATTAAACGAGTCATTAAAATCTTTTTCCCAAAAACTTAAAATTTTAGAAGACAAATCATTCAATTTAATGTCTAAAAAATTTTTAAGCATATATAACTCAAAAGCCTCACTAACATTAACATCATCTTTGCTTTTTAGCTGATCTTTACGTTTAAGGTTCATTTTTTGAATATAGTTTTCGTTTATATTTTTAGAAATTCCTTTTAACATTTTTGAACCTAAAATTTCATATCTGATTTTTTCTGCAATATCATATAAAGATTTACAAGATGTACTATTAGGTAGATATTTTTTATAAATTTCTTTACTAGAAAATTTTTTTTTTAAAGCTTCTGAATCCGCTTCTGCTCTAAATCTAATAAAATCACTTCTGCTATTTAAATTATCTAGTTCGAAAAAATTATAGTCCTTTAAATTCTTACTTTTTTTGTCAAAACTAGGTTTGTAGTCATCAGATATTACTTTTACAGTGGATGTTAGAGCTTGTCTGAACTTTTCTTTTAGATTTTCTTCTTTCTTCATTTAAATCTGAATATTTATCATTGACTCAGGTAAATCTTCTCCAAAGCATCTTTGATAATATTCAGCTATTATGTTTTTTTCTGCTTCATCACACTTGTTTAAAAAGGTCACTCTAAAAGCATAGCCGGTATCTTTAAAAATCTCTGCATTTTCAGCCCAGTGCAAAACTGTTCGTGGACTCATTACTGTAGATATATCACCTGCTATAAAACCTTTTCTAGTTAATGATGCAACTTTTATCATATTTGATACTTTCTCTTTACCTTTTGCATTATTTAGATTTTTATTTTTTCCTAAAATAATTTCCATTTCACTTTCTAAATTCAAATAATTTAAAGTTGTTACTATATTCCATCTATCCATCTGTCCTTGGTTAATTTGCTGAGTTCCATGATATAATCCAGTCGTATCACCCAATCCCACAGTGTTGGTTGTAGCAAATAATCTAAAAAATTTATTTTGCTTTAGTACTTTATTTTTATCTAATAATGTAAAGTTTCCTTCTGATTCCAAAACTCTTTGAATTACAAACATAACATCTGGACGTCCAGCATCGTATTCGTCAAAAACTAGCGCAACTGAATTTTGAATTGACCAAGGTAATATACCCTCTTTAAATTCTGTTACTTGTTTTTTATCTTTAAGTACTATTGCATCTTTTCCTATCAAATCAATTCTGCTCACATGACTATCAAGATTTACTCTTATGCAAGGCCAATTTAATCTTGCTGCAACTTGCTCTATATGGGTAGATTTACCTGTTCCATGGTATCCTTGAATCAAAACTCTCTTGTTGTATTTGAATCCAGTCAAAATAGCTAAGGTAGTATCTCTGTCGAATTTGTAATTTTTATCAATTTCAGGTACATAATCATTTTTTTTTGAAAAGGCATCTATTTCCAAATTTGAATCAATTCCAAAAACTTGTTTTGTAGATATTTTTATATCTGGCTGTATATTTAGATTAGTAGTCAATTTTTTCTCTATAAGTATTTTTTAGTTGAGTATAAGCTAAAGTAATTAGTTTTAGTTTTTCCTCATATTTTTTATTTCCTGGATTCATATCAGGGTGAAATTTTTTGACAAGAGTTTTAAATTTGTTTTGTATTTTTTCCCATTTCAAACCAACACTTAATCCCAAAATACCAAAGGCCTTTATATCTTTATGGTCAAATTTAAAATCATTTCTCAATTTTGATTTATCAAATTCATCTTTCAAAGTATTATTCCAAAGGACTTTGAAAAAATTGTCTGAAGAGCTAAAACTTTGAGTTTTTTTGTGCCAAGTCATATCAGATTTTAAAAAATTATAAATTTGTTCATCATTCATTCCTGAAAAATAGTTCCAATTCTTATTGAATTCTTTAACATGTTTTAAACATAATAATCTATAGTTTTTACTATTATCTTTTTCTATTGGGGCTTTGTATTCTCCCATTTCAAAACAGTTGTTCCAATCACAAATATTTTTCATATTATGCTATTATATAAATATTTCTTATGGATATAAATGAATTAATTTCAACAATTAAAAAAAAAATTAGAAATAGTATTTCATTAGAAAAAATAGATGTTGAAGATAAAACTTTTCTTCATAAAAATCATGAATCACACAAAATCGGTAAATTTCATTTAAAATTAATTATTACGTCTTTAGAGTTAAAAAAAATGAACAAAATAGAATCAACTAAAAAAATTTATAATATTTTAGATAAAGAATTAAAAACACATATTCATTCTATTCAGATTTTAATTCATTAGTTCATTTTTTAAAAAAGAACTTATTATTTTTTGATTAAATTTTAAATCTATAATAGGACTACCAATTTTTTTTAATAAAATTAGATTAATTTTATCGCTATTATTTTTTTTATCCTTATTCATAAACGAAATTATAGTTTTTAAATTATTAATAGAAAAATATTTTTTAAGTGGCATCTTTAATTTAAATCTGCTCAAATGATTACTAATCAATTGAAACTCATTTTTTGATAATAAATTACTTTTTAAACTAAATTTAGATGCACTAATTATTCCCATAATAACGGCTTCACCATGATTTAATTTTTTTGAATATTTTAATGAAGCTTCATATGCATGTGCAAATGTATGTCCAAAATTTAGTACTTTTCTTAATTTTGTTTCTTTTTCATCCTTCTCGACTATTTTTTTTTTAATCAAGCAGCTTTGGTAGATTGATTTTTCTATGTAAGGTGATTTTAAATTTAAAATTTTTGATGCATTTTTATTTAAAAATAAAAAAAACTTTTTATTAGAAATTATTGAATGTTTTAATATTTCACCATAGCCACAAATTACCTCTCTTTTTGGAAGTGTTTTTAAAAAGTTAGTATCGGATATAACTATAGATGGTTGATAAAATGATCCGATCAAATTTTTTCCACTAGACGTATTTATTCCCGTTTTACCTCCTATTGATGAGTCAACTTGCGCTAAAAGTGTAGTAGGAATATTTATAAATTTAATTCCTCTTTTAAAAATGCTTGCTGCGAATCCAGATACGTCTCCTACAATACCACCACCTATAGATATCAAACAATCATTTCTATGAAAATTATTTTTTAAAAGGATTTCTAATATCTTGTTAACGCTTTTTTGATTTTTATTTAATTCACTCGCTTTAAATAAATAAACAATTCTTTTTTTTTTAGATAAAGATTTAATTATTTTTTTTATTAAAACTTTTGGAACTTTACTGTCTATAATTAATAAAGATTTATTAAATTTTATTGAATTTTGATTTAGAATTTTAGATAGTTTATTAATTATTCCAGATCCAATAATTATTGAATATTTACTATTTTTTGTATTTACTTTTAATTTAGTTATTTTCATATAAATTTATAATTTTTTTAACTATTTCATTTTTTGTATGATTATTACAGTTTATTTCAAAATTTGCTTTAGAATATATTTTTGAACGACTTAAAATTAGATCGTTGATCTCTAAATTGCTCAAGTTAGCAGCTAACGGTCTTGTCTTGTTTTTATTAATTCTATTTATTAACGT
This sequence comes from uncultured Pelagibacteraceae bacterium, assembly GCA_902552985.1. Classification (GTDB taxonomy): domain Bacteria; phylum Pseudomonadota; class Alphaproteobacteria; order Pelagibacterales; family Pelagibacteraceae; genus Pelagibacter. Next base: position 40,043 of record CACDII010000004.1, on the reverse strand, counting down.
TTTTGCTTCCCAGTTTAGCCAAAAAGACAAGTGATGTGATATTATTTCATCTCTTATTTTTTTGTTTAAAAAACCGCCACCACCAAGGGATATAACATTATTATAAGATTTTAAAAAATTAATTGTGGTTTTTTCCTCTAGTTTTCGAAAAAAAAATTCACCTTTTTTTTTAAAAATATCATAAATTTTCATCTTCATTTCTTTTTCAATAATTTTATCAATATCAACAAAATTTATATTTAGTCTTTTTGAAATTAAATAGCCTATTGTGGACTTTCCGGAAGCCATCATGCCTGTTAAAATTAGGTTTTTTTTTGATTTCATAAATTTCTTTTATTGAAAAAACACAAATATGTCTTAATTAATTGTATAGTGAAAATATTATGAAATTTCATAAAAGACAAGGGGACAGGTCTAGCTTTTTTGTAAAAGTTTTAATTAAAGTTGCTTTAATTTCTGTTTTAGTTTTTGCTGCAATAATATTTGTTGATAAAATAGATTTCCCTACCCCAAATAAAAAAATTGAAAAAATAATACCAAATGAAAATCTTAAAGTTGTTAAATAAATTAAATTTATCAATTATTTTGATTTTTTTTTTTACACTTGTTTTTAAATCAAATTCAAATGAACCTACGGATATATGGAATGTTGATACAAAAAAAGAAACAGAAGAGACTAAAATTATCGAAAATGAAAGTAATGTACCAGATGATGATTTAGAGGAGTCAATTTACGAAAAACAAATCAATAGCCAAAATCAAAATATTTTAGAGATTGAACAAGATGAAACTTTAATATCAAAAAAAATAAAAATAGCAGGATTATATGATCCCTCCGACAATGATTTGAATATTAATATGTGGTCCAATTCTGATGGTAATCAAATATTAGATATTTATAACAGAATAGAAAAAATTAAATTATCACAAGATTCAAAAGAAATTTTAAATACTTTATTTTTAACGAATTCTTATTTTCCTAAAAAAAATATCACTGAAGAGGAATTTGTTAAATTAAAAGTAAATTTACTTATAAGAAATAAAGAAACTAAGTTAATTGAGGATTATGTAATTAAAAATAAAGGTTTTAAGGAAAATGTTGAGTTAATTAAGTTTGCAGCAAACGAACATTTGTCAAAAGCAGAACTTGAAAAATCTTGTGATTTATTATCTAAAGTTGAAGAAAATTATAATGATAATTATTTAACCAAATTTATTATTTATTGTTTGATTAATGATAATAAAAAAGAAGAGGCCCAACTACAATTTGATTTAAAAAAGGAACTAGGTTTTAAAGATAAATTTTTTGAGAGTAAATTTAATTATTTAGTTGGTTATTCAGATAAAACTGATGATAAAATTTCACAAAAATCAATTTTAGATTTTCATTTATCTCATAGAACAATTTCTAATTTTGAATTTGAACCAAATGAATCCACATCCAAAATTATTTGGAGTTATCTTTCATCTTCAAATTTACTTGATGATATTGCAAGTGTAGATTTAGAGGATAAAAATAAAATCGCTATTATTGAAAAAGCTACTCACGAAGGTAATTATAGTGAAAAAGATTTATTTGACATTTATAAAAGATTTCAATTTAATATAAATCAGCTTTTAAGTGTTAAACAATCTTATAAACTTTTGGAAAATTCAGAGGCAAGAGCATTAGTTTATCAAGGTATTTTAATTACAAATGAAGTTGATTCTAAATTAGAGCTTATTAAGCTTTTGAAAGATTTATTTTTAAAAGATGATATTACTAATGCATTTAAATTTGAGTTAGTTCGTCTTTTAAAAGAAGTAAAAGAAGATGATATACCTTCAAATTATATAAGTTTTTACAATAATTTTTTAAATGAGGATGAAAATAATTTAAAAAAAATTAAAATTAATAATAAAATTCTTCATAGATCAAAATTACTAAATTATTTTAGATCAGATATTCCAACAAAAAATGTTGAAAAAGATTTAAATGATATATTGAGAAAAATTAAAAAAAATAAAAATTATTTTTTTTCTACAAAAGATATAATTTTAATGGAGTCATTAAAATCTGACGGTATAAAAGTTCCAAAAAAATATGATAGTCTTTACGAAAAAGAAAATTCAAATATGCCTGAAGATATACAAAAATTAATTAATAGTAACGATGTTGGAGTGGTTTTACTTAGATTAGTTGAAGTTATTGGACAAGATGATTTAAATGATATTGGATCTGAAACACTATATTTTATAATAAGTGCTCTAAATCAGCTTAATATTGATAAGTTAAGAAATAAAATTTTATTAAAAGTTCTTCCTTTAAAAGTTTAAAAAATATAATAAAATTAGCGTATGGCAGTTAAAACAATTATTACTGAACCTAACAAGATATTAAGACAAGTATCTAAACCAGTTGCAATGGTTAGCGAAAGTGAACAGAAATTAATGGATGATATGTTAGATACTATGTATGCAGCTAAAGGAATTGGTTTGGCAGCAATACAAATTGGTATACCTAAAAGAGTAATAGTTATGGATATTTCAAAAGATCAAGATAAAAATGAACCAATGTATTTTGTTAATCCTATAATTAAAAATAAAAATATTGAAAAATCTATTTATGAGGAAGGTTGTTTGTCAGTTCCAGGTCAATTTGCAGAAGTAGAAAGACCAAGTAAATGTGAGGTCGAATATTTAGATTATCATGGTCAAAAAAAAATTTTAAAAGCTGAAGGTCTTTTAGCAACCTGTATTCAACATGAAATGGATCATTTAGAAGGAATTTTATTTATTGATTATTTATCAAAATTAAAAAAATCAATGATTATAAAAAAACTATCCAAATTAAAAAATAATGAAGACAGAGTTGTTCTTTAGTTATGAGCAAAAAAATAGTTTTTATGGGAACATCAAATTTTGCTGTTCCTATTTTAAAGTCACTTTATCAAAATGGATATCCAATCTCTGTTGTTTATACCCAACCTCCTAAAAAATCCAATAGAGGTTTAAAATTAGCTAAGTCACCGATAAATTTATTTTCTGAAAATATAAGTTTGCATGTAAGAACTCCTCAATCGTTAAAAAATAACAAGAAAGAAGAATTATATCTTACTGAATTGCAGCCAGATATTATTTTGGTAATTTCATTTGGGCAGATTATACCTAAAAATCTTTTAAATATTCCAAAACATGGATTCTTAAATGTTCATGCTTCTTTACTCCCAAAATGGCGGGGAGCGGCGCCTATTCAAAGATCAATAATGAATTTGGATAAAGAAACAGGTATTAGTATTATGAGAATAAACGAAAATCTTGATGAAGGTCCAGTTTGCAATCAATACTCCTTAAAAATTTCAGAAGAAATGAATTCAGAAGAATTGTCTGAAAAACTATCATTGATAGCTTCAGAAAAGATTTTGGATATTTTAGATAATATTGATGATGGAAATGTAGAATTTAAGGATCAAGACCATTCAAAAGCAACCTATGCAAAAAAAATCCAAAAAACAGAGGGAAAAATTGATTGGAATGAAAATGCGGAAAAAATAATTGGAAAAATAAATGGACTTTATCCATATCCTGGCGCTTTTTTTTCATTTAATGGAGAAAGATATAAAATATTAAAAGCTAAAAAATCCAGTACAACAGGAAAGCCAGGCGAAATAATAAGTGAAAACTTTGAAATATGTTGTGGAGAGGGATCAATAAAAGTATTAAGTATTCAACGAGAAGGCAAAAGAGTTCAGCAAATAAATGAATTTCTACTTGGTACCCAAATCAAAAAAGGTACCAATATTGCTTAATGTATAGATATCAAATTTTAATTGAATATGTGGGAACTCCTTTTGTAGGTTGGCAAATACAAAAAAAAGGAAAATCTGTTCAAAAAATAATACAATCAATTTTGTCAAAATTATTGAAGCAAAAAATTATTTTATATTCTGCAGGGCGTACTGACAGTGAAGTTCACGCAAACGAACAATCGGCTCACTTTGATATTAAAAATAAAATACAAAATATAGATAAAATGATTAAATCTCTAAATTTTTTTTTAAGTTCAAAAAAAATTTCCATAATTAATATTATTAAAAGAAATAAAAATTTTCATGCAAGGTATTCTGCAAAAGAGAGAGTATACAAATACTTTATTATTAACCGTTTAGCTACGCCTGTTATAGAAAATGAAAGAGTATGGCACATAAAAAAGAAACTAGATATTAAATTATTAAAAGAAGGAGCTAAAAAATTAGTAGGGACACATGATTTTAGTACAATGAGGGCTGCAAATTGTTATGCCAAAAGTCCTATAAAAAAAATAAACAAAATAACTATAAAAAATGTAAACAATAAAATTGAAATTGAATTTAGGTCAAAATCTTTTTTAAGAAATCAAGTTAGATCGATGGTTGGATGTTTAAAATACTTAGCGGAAAAAAAATGGAATATTAAAAAATTTGAAAATGTTTTAAAATCAAAAAAAAGAAAAAATTGTGCACCACCAGCACCAGCCTGTGGATTATACCTTGAAAAAGTTATCTACTAATTCTTAAATTTTTCCTAAATTTTTTGTTAATTCTCCAGCGGCTTTCACTTCTAATTATGAAACCACAGCAATTGATAGATTTACACTTACAAGGAAACTGTTTATAATCAGAGTCATAACCAAAACCATAGTCACAAGTTATTTCCTCACCTTTTTTAATTTCTTTATTTGCAATAACCCAAATTTTTAAATTTGTTCCTTCATAGTCGGCATTATTAGAGCAACTGTGATTAATTAATCGAGCCGGATTCCATGGTACTGCACCGTCCAAATCATATTTTTTATTTAAATTAAACAAATAAATTGGTTTTGAGTTATCAAATTTATCAGATTCATCAGATTGTTTTTTTGTAATAATCTTTCCTACATATTCTATAATTTTAGTTCCAGCTTTAATATTCTTAGTAGCGTAAAGACCACGCCCATTTCTATCAATATTTGATTTTTTTATTTTATAAAGTTTCATTAGCACTCTTTAATAAATAATTTTTAATTATCAATTAAATTCTAAGAGTGCGTTAACATGCTTCACGGTACTTTCTTGAAGAGCATTAAGATCATATCCCCCTTCTAAAATAGAAACAATCTTTCCACTACAATAAAGTTTGGACAATTCTAAAGTTCTTTTGGTTAAATGATAGAAATCATTAGAAGTTAGTTGAAACTGCGCTAATGGATCATCTTTATGAGCATCAAAACCTGCTGAAAATAAAATAAACTCAGGTTTAAATTCATTAATTTTTTTAAGTACAAATTCATATGCATTTAGATATTCTTTAGAGGTAGTACCTGCTGGTAATGGAATATTAAAAATATTGTTATACTTACCTTTCTCATTTTCGGTTCCCGTTCCAGGATAGTAAGGATATTGATGAGTTGATATATATAAAACTTTTTCATTATTATAAAAAATATCTTGCGTTCCATTTCCATGGTGAACATCAAAATCAATAATTGCTACTTTATTAAGTTTATATTTTTTTAATAAATAATTAGCTCCAACAGCTACATTATTATAAATACAAAAACCCATAGCTTTACTTTTTTCAGCATGATGCCCAGGTGGTCTTACTGCACAAAACGCATTTTTAAATTCTTTATTTTGAACTCCATCAATTGCTGTAATAATTGAGCCTACTGCATCCACAACAGCATCTTTACTGCCAGGTGATACAACAGTATCGCCATCTAAAAATGACAATCCTTGCTTTGGAAAAGATTTTTCTACAAAATTTATATAATCTGAATTATGAGTATTTTTTAAAATTGATTTATCAAACTTAATTGGTTTTTTCCAAGTAAGATTTTTATTATCTAATTTTTTAAAATTTTCAATTATAGCCGTAACCCTATCTATTTTTTCTGGATGACCAGCTCCCGTGTTGTGATTTTGATAGGTATTAGAGGTTATTAAAGCAGTTTTCATTTAAAGTAATTTATTAGAATTTCAGAGTATATTTTAGTTAACTTTCTTAAATCCGAGATAGAAACAGCCTCATCAATTTTATGCATAGTTTTACCTACCAAACCAAACTCTAAGCATGGTGTAATTTTTCTAATAAATCTTGCGTCGGATGTTCCTCCGGTTGTAGATAGTTTTGGTTTTATTTTTGTAATTTTTTTTATTATATTTTGAATCATAAAAGTTGTAGCATTTGGCCTAGTTAAAAAAGCTTCTCCAGAAACTCTATATTCTACTTTATAGCTTGATTTTCTTTTTTTAGTTATTTTTCTTAAAACTTTATTAAGTTTTTTTTTTATAGAATTTGATGAATGCCTATTATTAAACCGAATATTAAAAGTTGCGTCTGCATATCCTGGAATAACATTATCTGCGCTATTATTAATATTTATACTAGTGATTTCTAAATTTGTTGGTTGAAAATCCTTTGTTCCTTTGTCAAATTGAATATCCTTTAGTTCTTTTAAAATTTCAACAATTGTTGTTGAGGGATTATTTGCTCTATGTGGATATGCAACGTGACCTTGGACACCATTTATTCTAATCCTTCCAGTTAAACTTCCTCTACGTCCTATTTTCATCATTTCCCCTAACTTATTTGGATTTGTTGGCTCTCCAACTAAGCAGAAATTAATTTTTTCTTTTTTCTTCTTTAAATAATCAACAACTTTTTTTGTACCATTAATTGCATCACCTTCCTCGTCTCCAGTAATTAATAGACTGATTGATCCATTAAATTTATTATTTTTGTTTACAAAAATACTAACAGCCGAAACAAAAGCTGCGATAGAACTTTTCATATCATTAGCACCTCTACCGATTAAATGACCTTTCTTAATAGATGGTTTAAAGGGGTTAATTGTCCAATGTTTTATATTACCAGGAGGCACAACATCTAAGTGCCCCGCATAACAAAAATTAGGTCCTTTATTACCTATTCTTGCATATAGATTTTTAACAGGTTTAAAATTTTTCTCTTTAAACTCAATTATTTTAGTTTTGAATCCTAACTTTTTTAATTTCCTTTCTAGAAATTTCATTACCCCAGCATCAATTGGAGTTACAGATGGGAATTTGATTAGCTCTTTAGCTAATTTAACTTCGTTTAAAATTGACATGATTTTATTCTCTCAAAAGATCGTTAACTGATGTTTTAGATCTTGTTTTTTCGTCAACTTGTTTAATTATTACTGCACAATATAATGATGGTGCAGAAGAATTATTTTTGTCTGGTAGCGAACCTGGAACAACAACCGAGTACGGTGGAATTTTACCATAAGTAATTTCACCAGTTTTTCTATTTACAATTTTAGTTGATTGTCCAATGTACATGCCCATACTTAAAACTGATCCTTCACCTACTATTATTCCCTCAACAACTTCTGACATAGCACCAACAAATACATTGTCTTCGATTATTGTTGGTAGTGCTTGAGCGGGCTCTAAAACACCCCCGATTCCTGAACCTGCAGAGATATGACAATTTTCTCCTATTTGACAACAGCTTCCTGCACGACTGAAAGTGTCCATCATTGTGCCTGCTCCAATGTATGCTCCAATATTTACATAACAAGGCATAAGAACAGCATTCTTACCAATAAAAGATCCTGGGCGAACCGGAGAATTAGGTGTCATTCTAAATCCAGCTGCCTCATGTTGTTTTTTAGTCCAGTTTGCAGTTTTACCTTTCAATAAATGCGCTTTATCATACCAGCTGCTATATGGTCCACTTAAGTTTTCCATAGGATAGATTCTAAAGCTTAGCATGATAGCTTTTTTAATATGTTGATGAGTAATCCATTTGCCATTAATTTTTTCTGCAACTCTTACTTTTCCAGAATCTAAATCTTTAATAATCTGGTTAATGGTGTCTTTTAGATTTTTATCCGAGTCTTGATTAACTTTCTCTTTATTTTCCCAAGCGTCATTAATTATTTTTTCGAATTCTTTCATTTTTGTATTAGTGAATTTATTTATGCTGCTTTTAATATATTAATTTTTTGGAGAAAAGAAGGCAAGTTTTTAATCTTATAATCAATATAAGGTTTATCAGCACCTTTTTTCGCGAAGGTTTCTTCATTTTCAAGCCAACAAGTTTTCATTCCTAGATTTTTAGCTTGTTCTAAATTATGTGCAATATCCTCAATTAATATAGATTTTGCTGGCTCAATGTTAAATTTTTTTATTAATTTTTTATAAGGCTCTTTAAACGGTTTAGGTATAAAATTTGCATCTGTTATTGCAAATGTACCATCAAATAAATCCGATATTCCTAGTTGTTCTGTAACATTTCTCACATGAGAATGAGAGCCATTGGTAAAGATAATTTTTTTTTCTTTAATTTTTATTAGTTCATTTCTTAATAATTTATCTTTTGGTAACCAGCTAATATCTATTTCATGTACAAATTCAAGAAATTCATAAGGATCGATATTATTATGTTTCATAAGACCAGAGAGAGTTGTTCCATTTTCATAAAAATATTTTTTCTGTAGGTCCTTAGCTTCAATTAAACTAATATTTAATTTTTTTGATATATAAGTTGACATTTTTTTATCAACTTCAGAAAAAACTTTTGTTTGTCCATTGTATAGAGTATTATCTAAATCAAATATCCAATATTTAATATCAATCAAATCTTTCATTTTCTTATTAATGTTCCAGATCCTTTATCAGAAAGTAATTCAAAAAGAATACTATGTTGTCGTCTTCCATCTATAATAACTACTCCTTTAACTTCATTATTTATTGCTTCAATGCATGTATTAATCTTAGGTATCATCCCACCAGTAATAATCTCATCGTTTATCATTTTTTTTGCGGTATCAGGTTTTATTTCTGAAATTAGTTTTTTATTTTTATCAAGTACACCTTCAACATCGGTCATTAAAAGTAATCTTCTTGATTTTAAATTCTTTGCAATAGCACCAGCGGTAGTATCAGCATTGATGTTAAAGCTTTGACCATTTTCATCTAGTCCTATTGGGGCAATAACAGGAATTTTGTTAGACTTTATGATTTCATTTAAAATATTTATTTTAATTTTATTTGGTACACCAACAAAGCCAAGTTCCTTTTCAGCAGGTTTAACAGATAAAATATTGTTTTCTTTTGTTGTAATGCTTGTTGCTGCACCAGATTCGTTTTTTAAGGAAGTTACAATTTCTTTATTTAGTTCTATTAAAACATTCTCAACTATTTTAATGGTTTTTTTATCAGTAACTCTTAACCCTTTTATGAAAGTGCTTTGAATATTCGATTCTAATAATTTTTTTTTAATTTTTGGCCCACCTCCATGTACTATAATCGGAATTACTCCAATTTTTCTTAAAACAGCAATATCTTTAATAAAAATATTAAATAGATTTGGATCTAACAAAACACTTCCACCACATTTTATAACAATTAATTCATTTTTATACTTATTGATATATTTTTTTACTTCATCAACCGATGGACCGTTGATTGGCAAGATATTCTCAAATTTCATTTTTTATATACAGGACTTATACAGTTTTAACAGTCATCTTTTTTTGAATGTAATACTGCTGAATTAGAGTTAATATATTGTTAAAAGTCCAATAGATAACTAGGCCAGCTGGAAATGGAGCTAGGATCACTGTTAGAAAGATTGGAAAGAAAGCGAAGATTTTTTGTTGTACCGGATCTGGTGGTTTTGGATTTAATTTTTGCTGTATCCACATCGATACTCCCATCGCCACGGGCCAAGCTCCTATTACTAAAAAAGATGGAACATCGTAGGGAAGTAGTCCAAATAGATTAAATAGACTTGTTGGATCACGATCACTCAAGTCATGAATCCACCCATAAAAAGGCATATGTCGCATTTCAATAGTTACGAACAACACTTTATATAATGCAAAGAATACTGGAATTTGTACAAGTATCGGTAAACAACCACTCATAGGATTAACCTTCTCTCTTTTATAGAGTGCCATCATTTCTTGCTGCAATTTCATTTTATCATCTTTGTGAAGCTCTTTTAATCTTGTCATTTCAGGTTGAAGAAGTTTCATTTTACCCATTGATCGAAAAGAAAATGAAGCTAATGGGAAAAATAATAGTCTAATACAAACAGTAACTGCTATTATTGCTAAGCCATAATTACCAAGTAATTTAAAGAAATAATCAATTGCATGCCAAAGTGGCTTAGTAAGCCAATATAAAACTCCAAAATCTATAACTAAATCAAATTTATTTATTTTTAAGCTAGCAGCATAGTCATCAATTGTTTCCACTCTTTTTGCTGCGATAATTATTTCTATTTTTTCCTCTATAGTTTGATTTGGACCAACTTCAATTCCTTCTGCAGATATGTAGTTTGCTTTAAATTTATTTTTATAATCAAAATTTGTTTTAAAATCCTTATTTCTAGGCGGGATAATAGTTGTAATCCAGTATTTATCTCCAATTCCTAACCAGCCCGTAGAAGCATTTCTAGAAAACTTTTTTTCTTGAATATCGTCATAATCTTCTTCAATTAATTCATCATTTAGGACTGCTTGAAAACCTTCATGCAAAATATAAAAACCAGAAATTTCAGGTTTTTTGTTACGAATTATTTGGCCATAAGAATAAAAACTATAAGTTTTATCCGTTGAGTTAATTACTTTTTCTTTGATAGTAAATAAAAATTGATCATCTATACTTATTTGTTTTTCAAATGTAATACCTTGGGGGTTTTTCCAGGATAGTTTTATAGGATTATTTTTAGTCAATTTTTTATTTCCTGAAATTTTCCACAATGTAGATGAATTAGGTATATCTATGTTTTTATTATTAGTAACGAATCCACTTTCTACAAAATAACCATTTTCAACTTTTCTTGGGTTTAATAGAACAACTTTTTCTTTACCATTAAGCTCAAAATTATATTTTTTAAATGTTAAATCATCTATTATTGCACCTTTAAGAGAAATAGATCCAACGACATCATTATTTTCAAATTGAATTCTATTATTTTCTTTAAGAGCTTCATTTCTGGTTATTTTTATAAAATTTTCATTTTGATCAATACTAGGTGTGTCAGAATCTTTTTGAACTTGTTCTTGTTTAATTTTATTTTGCTTCATTTCTTCTGGAGATGGAGCAAAAAATAATGAATACAATATTATGACCGCGGCAGATAAAGAAATTGCAGCTATTACATTTTTTGTATCCATAATTATTTTTTTATTTTAAAATTTTTAACTGGATCAAATCCTTCCCCACCACCAAGGAATTTAATTGGATGACAAGAAAGTATTCTCTTTAAACTAATAAAAGAACCTTTAAAAAAACCGTAAGTTTTCAGTGCTTCTATACTGTAATCTGAACAAGTAGGCAAATATCTACAAGAATTTCCTAACAAAGGGCTAATTAAAAATTTATATCCTTTGATGATCTTAATTAATATATTCGTAAAAGTTTTCATTATTTAATCCCTTCAAAATTTGCAAACATAGTTTTTTTTACACTATTATATTCATCTTTTAAAACTGTGTTTTTTGCAATAATTAAATAAGAGTAGTTAAGATTAATTGAAATTTTGTTTATAGCATCATGCATAATGTGTCTTAATCTTCTTTTAATTCTATTTCTTTTCACAGCATTACCTAGTTTTCTTTTTGTAACAAAGCTTATGTTTAAAAATTTATTATTTTTATTAATCAGTTTTTTAAAAAAAATAGTAAAATATTTATTATTAATTCTTTTGCCCTTAATTATGCTTTTAAATTCTTCGTTATTTGAAAGACTAACCATTTTAATCTTCATTTGACTAAACAGTTAAAGATCTTCTTCCTTTGGCTCTTCTTCTTGCTAAAGTTTTTCGACCTTTGCTGGTTCTCATCTTTTTTCTGAATCCGTGCCTTCTTTTTCTTACTAGTTTACTTGGTTGATATGTTCTTTTCATAAAATATGATCAAATTTTAAATAAATTTCGCTCTTTATATTAATTATATATATAAATAGCAAATAGAAGATTTTATATTTACGATTAGAATTTATGGAAAAATCTAAAAAAATTAAATTATTTATAGGTTTATTTTACTTAATCATGGTTTCAATATTTCTATATTATTTATTTTCGAAATTTAGTTTTCAACAACTAACTTCTTATGATTTTATTAAAAACAATATTGATTATTTATCAGAATTAAAGAAATCTAACTTATTTTTATTATCTTTATTTTTTTTGCTATTTACTGTTTTGTGGGTGTTTCCATTTTTAGGATTTGGATCGCCAGTTGCATTATTAGGGGGTTTTATTTTAGGGAAATGGTTAGGATTAATATTAGTAGTTCTCGGTCTAAGTATTGGGGCAACGTTTTTATATATTTTTGGAAATTATTTTTTAAAAGATTTTGTGAGAGAAAAATTCTTAAATAAATTTGAGAATTTAGAGGTTAAATTTAAAAAATCAGAATTTAACTATTTATTGATTTATAGATTTATAGGAGGGATTCCTTGGCAACTTAGTTGTATTTTGCCGACTCTTTTTAACGTTAAAGTAAGAAATTTTTTCTTAGCAACAATGATAGGAATTATACCACAAACTTTTTTAATTGTTTATATCGGAAGTGGATTAGAAACGATTATTCAAAAAAATTTAGAACCACCAAAAATAATGGATATAATTTCTTCGCCAAATATTTATTGGCCTTTAATTATCTTCATTTTTTTAGTCATCATTACAATTTTTTTAAGAAAGTTATTTTACAACAAATAATTCTGGTGCCCCTACCAAGAATCGAACTTGAAATTCATCCTTACCATGGATGTGTTATGCCATTTAACTATAGGGGCAGAAATTATAGTCTTAAATAGGCCAATGTATTAAACCACTTTTTTCAAATTATTGCCTTAATTTTTTTATTATAATGATTTATATCTATCTAAAGAAAATTTTATGGGAATTCATTACGATTATAAAAGCACAAAATCTGCTAAGCTAATGGAAAAGCAAGCTAAGAGAGAGAAAAAACTTGCAGAGAAAAGAGCAAAAAAAATAGCTAAAAGTGGTTTTCAAAGAGAAACAAATTCTGAAAATACAAATGATGTTACAAAACCCATTACTCTTGACGACATAACTAATCCAAATAAAGGTAAATGAATATTAATATAAAAAAAGTTAAGCTTTCTAAGCTTGAACTTGCCTTAAGAAAAAATTTAAAAAAAAGAAAAAAATTCCAAAAAAAATTAAAAGATAAAAGAAACAAATAATCAAGATGATTTTGAACGACAAACAAATAAAAAAAATAGTTAAAGAAGAAGATATGATTGATCCTTTTGTAGATAAGTTAGTTCACAAAGGTATAAGTCATGGACTTGGAACTTTTGGTTATGATATTCGTTGTGGAGATGAGTTTAAAATTTTTAGTAATGCAAAGGGCGCGGTTTGCGATCCAAAAAATTTTACTGAAGATAGTTTTATAACTGTAAAAGGTGAGGAGTCGGTATTAATTCCACCAAATTCTTTTGCCTTAGCGGCTAGTATAGAATATTTTAAAATGCCTAGACGTATAACTGGTTTAGTCACTGCAAAAAGCACATATGCTAGAACAGGACTTGGAACACCCTCTAGTGTTCTTGAAGGAGGTTGGTGCGGAAATTTAGTAATGGAGTTTGCTAACCATACTAACTTACCAATAAGACTTTATGCAAATTCTGGTGCAGCCCAAATACTTTTTTTTGAGGGAGAAGAACCTGAAATTTCTTATGCTGAAGGTTCTCGAAAATATCAAGATCAGCGCGGTATAACACTCGCTAAATCAAAGTAAATTTATGAAAAAATTTTTGATAGAAGGTCCTTGCAAAGTTAAAGGAACTGTTAATATTTCAGGTAGTAAAAATAGTGCATTACCCATTTTAGCGAGCACTATTTTATTTGATAAATATGTGGAAATAAAAAATTTGCCACGAGTTAAAGATATTGAAACTATGCTTAATTTACTAAGATCTTTAGGTTCAAAAGTTGTAATTTCCAAAAAAAAAAATTCCGTTAAAATTTACAATAAAAAAAGAAATAAAACTTTTGCTTCTTATTCGTTAGTAAAAACTATGAGAGCAGGGATATTAGTGCTAGGCCCATTAATTGCAAAAAGTTATAAGGCTAAGGTCAGTCTTCCAGGTGGTTGCTTGATTGGATCAAGACCAGTTAATTATCATTTAAATTCTTTAAGAAGACTTGGCATGAGTTATAAAATAAGCAAGGGATATATTTACGCCAAAGCAAAAAATAACTTACATGGCGCAAACATAAACTTTAAAAAAATTTCCGTTGGCGCATCTGAGCAGGCAATTATTGCTTCTGCGTTATCGAAAGGCAAAACTTTACTGAAAAATATTGCAATAGAACCCGAAGTTAAGGATCTGGTTAATTTTCTAGTCGCAGGAGGTGCTAAAATGAAGTGGTTAGGTAAAAGATCATTACAAATTGAAGGGGTAAAATCTTTAAATAGTATTAGTTATTCTGTAATGAGTGATAGAATTGAGACTGGAACTTTTTTAATTGCCGCAGCACTTACTGAAGGAAATTTAAAAGTAAAAAATTTTAATCCAAAGTTAATTCAGACCGAAATCAACTTATTAAAAAAAGTTGGAGCTAAAATTAAAACTTTTAGCAATGAAATTATTATTCAAGGTCCAAAAAAAATTATTAATATTAAAAATTTAATAACTGGCGAATACCCAAAATTTCCAACAGATTTACAAGCTCAATTCATGGTATTGCTATGCAAAGCTAATGGTAGATCTGTAATTTATGAAAATATATTTGAAAATAGATTTATGCATATAGCAGAGCTAAGAAGACTAGGTGCAAAAATAATAATAAAAAATAATAGAGCTATTATAGAAGGTAACACAAAATTTGAAGCAGCCGAATTAATGTCCAGTGATTTAAGAGCTTCTGCAGCACTTGTTCTTGCGGGAGTTGCTTCAAAGGGAAAAACTATAATTAATCGTATTTATCATTGTTTAAGAGGTTATGAGGACTTTGATAAAAAACTTAGAAATGTTGGTGTAAGAATTAAAAGAGTGTCCTAATGGATAAAAAATATTTTTCTAAGTTAATAGCCAGAGATCAACAGGGTTTAAGTTTAATTTCAGCCTATTGTTCCGAGTCAGATGTAAGAATTTCAAATATAAAATATCTTAAACAAAATAAAATTTTTTTAATTTCTATAACTAGATTTAAAAAAGAAACTGAAAAAAAAGACAAATTGATTAACAGTATTTTAAAATTTGATTATATTGATGAAGTTAAAGCTAAGAATATTGATCAAAAAAATCACGAAAAAACACTAAAATTACTAACTATAGACTGCTTAAAGAAGAACGATAGATTTGAAATTATTTTAGCTTTTTCTGAAAAAAATACATATATATCATTATCAACAGAAGTTATTGAAATAAACTTGGAAGATCAAAGGCAATAATGATTAAAATAATTAGTTGTAATAATAAAAATTACATAACAAAAATAGAATTTTTTTTAGAAAAGCGAAGAAAAGAGGAAAAGTTTAATGCGAAATTTGTTTCTAATATTATTAATGATGTAAAAAAAAATAAGGTAAAAGCTTTGTTGAAATTTGAAAAAAGGTTTAGTAAAAATAAAAATATTAAACCATCCAAAACTCAAATCAAAAATACAATTAAAAAATTAGATCCAAAAGTTAAAAAAGCTATTGATTTTGCATATTACAGAATTTTAAAATTTCATTCTAAACAATTAAAATATTTAAAAAATATAATTTATAAAGACAGTTTCAAAAATAAATTGGAATATAAAAATATTCCAATTGAGGCAGTTGGAATATATGTTCCTGGAAATCTTCCATCTACGTTATTAATGAATTCGGTCCCAGCAAAATTAGCTAAGGTTAAAAGGTTAGTTTTAGCTACACCTAAAATTAATGGTCACTTAAATCCTGCAGTACTTTATGCTGCAAAAAAAGTTGGTATTAAAGAAATTTATTCTTTTGGAGGTGCGCAAGCAATAGCAAGCTTAGCTTATATTCAAAAAGTAAATAAAGTAGTTGGTCCAGGTAATAAATTTGTTGCGGAAGCAAAAAGACAATTAGCTGGAAAAGTTATTGGTACCGAGTCAATGTTCGCTGGTCCATCTGAAATATGTGTTTTAGCTGATAGAAGCTCAGATATTGATCAGGTAGCAACTTCTCTTATTTCTCAAGCAGAACACGATCCTGACAGTCAATGTATATTGGTAACAAAAGATAAAAATTTAATTAGTAAAGTTAATAAGAGAATTTTAGAATTAATCAAAAATTTGCCGAGAAAAAAAATTGCTAATACCTCGTTAAGGCGACATGGACTTATAGTTAAAGTGAAAAATGATAAACAAATAATTGAAGTAATAAATACTATAAGCCCTGAACATTTAGAACTTTTAGTAAAAAATTATAAAAAATATTCAAAAAAAATAACTAATGCTGGAAGTATATGTAATGGCAAGTATTCGCCGATGTGTGTTAGTGATTTTACCGTAGGTACAAATCATGTACTTCCTACTTCTGGATCAGCTAAATTTAGTTCTGGATTAAACATAAATGAATTTATTAAAAAAATTTCTGTTGTAACTCTTAGCAAATTAGGGGTAGAAAAAATTGCGAATCCAGCTATAACTCTTTCCGAGTTTGAACAATTATATGGTCATGCTCAAAGTATTAAATCTAGAATAAAAAGAGGTTAGATTTGGCAAAACAGGATACACTTGAATTTAAAGGGAAGGTAATCGATCTTCTTCCCAATGCCATGTTTCGTGTACAATTAGAGAATAATCATATTATAACTGCACACACTGCTGGCAAATTAAGAAAAAATAGAATTCGTGTATTACAAGGAGATAATGTTACAGTTGAAGTTACACCTTACGATCTAACTAAAGGAAGAATTATTTTTAGATTTTAATTGGCCTTGTAGCTCAGTAGTAGAGCAGTACCCTGAAAAGGTATGTGTCGTAAGTGCGATTCTTACCAAGGCCACCACTTAATTTCGATAGACATAGATCTTATTGCTTGCATTAAATTTTAAAATCTAATAACAAGTCAGCAAGCTAAATTTAGCTTAAGTTAATAACAATAAAAGAAAGAGTAAAATGAGTCTAAAAGGTAAAGTAAAATGGTTCAATGGCAAAAAAGGTTATGGCTTTATTGAACGAGAAGACAAAGAAAAAGATGTATTTGTTCACGCATCGGCTGTTAGAGAAGCTGGTTTAAGATTCTTGAATGAAGGTGATGAACTTACATTTGAAATTGAAGACGGAGAAAAAGGTCCTTCAGCAGTAAAACTGCAAAAAACCTCTTAATTCTAATTCACATAAAATTGTATAGGGATTTTAAAAGCAAAAAAAAGCTTTTGTATTCCTATACAACTTACTTGCATTTATAAAAATAAGTGTTATTTAACTTTCATGATTAAAAAAGTTAAATCTTCAGGAAATTTACACAGACACCATTCTCATGCTGGCTGCGCGCTAGCAATTTAATCATTTTATAAATTTAAAATTATCAACAATTAGTATAAAACAAGGAAAGGAGCACGGGTAGCTCAGTTGGTTAGAGCAGCGGTTTGTGGAACCGAAGGTCGACAGTTCGAATCTGTCCCCGTGTACCAAAAAAATGGTAAAAAAAAAAAAGATAAAACCTTCAAAGGAACTACCTACAGGTTTTGAAGATAGAAAAGAAAAAGAATTATTAATTCGTGATTTTATAATTTCTAATATTAAAGAAGTTATGATCAAGTATGGTTTTCAATATTTAGAAACGCCAAGTTTTGAGTATACAGAAAGTATCGGTAAATTTTTACCTGATAAAGATCGACCTGGCGAGGGAGTTTTTTCATTTAAAGACGATACAAAATGGTTATCACTTAGATATGATTTAACTGCTCCTCTTGCTCGATATGTTGCAAAAAACTTTAATGAAATTCCAAAACCTTTTAAACGTTACCAACTGGGAACTGTTTGGAGAAATGAAAAACCTGGCCCGGGAAGATATAGAGAATTTCTACAATTTGACGCAGATTATGTAGGAACAAAAAATTTACAAGCAGATGCTGAGCTATGTGTATTAATTTCTGAAATATTAGAAAAGTGTGGGTTAAATAAAACAGATTATATTGTCAAAATTTCTTCTAGAAAGTTTACAGATAAGTTATTCGAACAATTAAAAATTAAATCCAAAGATCAAATATCAATTATTTTAAGAGCTCTTGATAAAATTGATAGACTAGGTTGGAGTGAAGCACAAAAACTTCTTGAAAAAGGTAGAGAAGATAAATCAGGAGATTTTACGAAAGGAGCAAATCTTAAAAAGGATCAGGTTAAAATAATTGAAAATGCCTTAAAAAATAAAAACCCTAACAGTGAGGATGTATTAGAAATTATAAAAATATTTGAGTCTTATAATTTTAAAAATTATAAATTTGATCCATCAGTCATACGAGGTCTAGAATATTACACAGGACCTATTTTTGAGGTTAATTTGAACTTTGATGTGAAAAATTTAAAGGGACAATCAATTCAATTTGGATCAATAGGAGGAGGCGGAAGGTATGATAATTTAGTGAGTAATTTTGGAAACTTAGATTGTCCCGCAACTGGAATATCAATAGGACTTGATAGACTTGTTTTTGCTTTGATGCAAAAAAAAGATTTTGAGATAAAATCTAAACGACCAGTAGTGATATGCGTATTTGATAAAAATAATATAAAAGAATATATCAAA
The DNA here is from genome assembly GCA_902552985.1 of uncultured Pelagibacteraceae bacterium. GTDB lineage: Bacteria > Pseudomonadota > Alphaproteobacteria > Pelagibacterales > Pelagibacteraceae > Pelagibacter. The sequence continues at coordinate 21,304 of CACDII010000004.1, read as the reverse complement.
ATATTAAATAGACTTAGATCATCTAATATAAGTTCTGAGATTTATCCAGGAGAAGGTAAGTTAAAAAAACAAATGGAATATGCAGATAAAATAGAATCTCCATGCGTTATTTTTTATGGCGATGATGAAATTAAAAAAGCTCAAGCAAAAATAAGAAATCTTAAAACAGGTGAAGAATTATCTGTAAAAATTGAAAATTTAGTCGATGAAATCAAAAAATTTATCTGAAAAGATTCTTAGATCGGTTCGTTCTCAAGGATTTAAATATGTTAAATTAGACTCAGTAATAGAGACTAGTCATATAGTACAAAGATCAGGAGAAAATTTTAGAAAGTTAATATTTTCTTTTAACGATAATAATGGAAAGGAACTATGCCTAAGACCAGATTTAACGATAGCATCATGCTTAAGGTATTTAAAAAATAATTTAAAAGGTGAAGAAAAAATATTTTATAGTGGAGAAGCCTACAGAAAATCACCAAATATTAAGGATGCAATAATAAGAAATCAAATAGGTTTTGAAATTATTGGATCCAAAAATGAAAAAAATGATGATAAAGAAATAATTAATAGTGCAGTTAAGTCTTTATCTAAAATTTCATACTTGTCAGGCACTTTAAAAATTGGAAATATCGAAATATTTAATTTATTAGTTTCAAAATTAGATATACCTAAAAGATGGAAGTCAAGACTATTAAGACATTTTTCAAGAAAAGAATATTTTAACGATCTTTTAGAAAGATTAGAAACAAATTCTGATGTGGATCCAACGATAGTTAAAATAGATAAAAAAAAATACGATAAAATGGTTAAGGAAAATATTAAAGAGATAGTTGCAGGAAGATCTATAAAAGAAATTCTTGAAAGATTTAATAATAAAATTAAAGATCCTAGGAAAGCCAGCAAAGGAAAAAAAGTATCTAAAATTATTAAAGATTTTTTAAAAATTAACTGCAAAATAGAATTAGCAGCTGAAAAATTAAATTTTTTTTTTAAAAAGAATAAAATTAATTTAAGAGTAGAAAAAAATTATTTTCCTATCTCCAAAAACAAAATTTCGAAATTAAATGTTGAATTTTCAACTTCATTTGGAAGACAACTTGGATATTATACTGGCATGGTTTTTAAAATTGATATTAAGAAAAAATCTAAAAACATAAATTTTATTAATGGTGGTAGATACGATAAGTTAATTTCTGACTTAGGAGGGAAAAGAAAAGTACCAGCTGTAGGTGCAGCTTTTAATCTTTTTTAATAATCATGATAATGTGGATAGCTTCATACCCCAAAAGTGGAAATACTTGGTTAAGAGCATTATTAACGTCTTATTTTTATTCTGAGGATGGAATTTTTGATTTTAAATTATTACCAAAAATTTATCAATTTCCTGCAAAAAAATTTTTTACTGGATACGAAAAAAAATTTAATAATATAACTGATACAGCTGAATTTTGGTTAGATGCACAAAAAAAAATTAATTTAGACAAAAATTTTAGAATTTTCAAAACACATAACGCATTTTTAGATGTAAACAATTTTAGATTTACAGATACAAATAATACTTCAGGATGCATATATGTAGTTAGAGATCCAAGAAATGTAATTACTTCAATTAAAAACCATTATGAACATAATTATGAAGAAGCTTTAAATTTTATGTTAAATGATAAAGGATTATTATACGAAAGAGAAAATAATCAGTTTGTTAATTTTCAATTCCTTAGCTCATGGAGTAATCATTATAAATCCTGGATCGATAATAAGCATTTTCCTATAAAAATTATTAAATATGAAGAATTAGAAAACAATACTATGCAAGTATTAGAAGAGGTAATTAACTTTATTAACTCAAATGCAAAATTTAAAAATATTTTTAATTCTAAAAAAGCATCAAAATGTATAGAGAGTACGAATTTTGATATATTAAAAAAAAAGGAGATGGAATCAGGGTTTAATGAGGCACCATTAGGACAAAAAACAAAAAAAAAAATTACTTTTTTTAATTTAGGTAAAAAAAACAATTGGAAAAAACTAATACCAAAAGAAATGTTAGATAAAATAAATCATGTATTTAAAGAGGATTTAAAAAAGCTGGGGTACAATTAAATGATTAAAATAGGCATACCAAGTAAAGGCAGACTTAAAAAAGATGTTTTAAATATATTTAAAAAAAATAAATTAAATATTTTTTCTGAAAAAGGAGAAAGGGATTTGTTTGGATATATTAAAAAATTTAAAAATATTAAAGTTATTTATTTACATGCCAGGGAATGTATTGAGCAATTATCTTTAGGAAATATTGATATTGGTTTTTCAGGATATGATTTGCTGAAAGAAAGTGAAATTAATATACAAAAAAAAATTTTAACTACTAAAAAGTATAATTTTGGTAATGCGAATTTGGTAATTGCTATCCCTGATTTATGGATTGATGTTCAAACATTATTAGATTTAGACGAGGTTGCTGATGAGTTCAAAAAAAAGAAAAAAAGACTATTAAGAGTAGCAACAAAGTATCCTAATTTAACTAGACAATTTTTGTATTCTAAAGGTGTAATACAATTTCAATTAGTCAAAAGTCTTGGAAGTACTGAAGTAACTCCATTTACAGGAACAGCAGAAATTATATCTGATATAACGAGTACAGGAGCAACATTAAAAGCTAATAATTTGAGAACTTTAAGAGATGGTGAAATTTTAAAGTCACAAGCATGTTTAATGGTATCAAAACTATCTAAAAAAAAATCAGGAATTAAAAATATTATAAACTTGCTTAGCAAATAATTTATTTTAGTATCTTACTTCTATATGCAAGATTCGTTGTTATATGTAATTTTGTTGTTAATAGGGGTCGTTATTTACCTTCTGATTACTCAACGTAAAAATAAAGAAGAGTTCAAAGATAGCTCTGATAATTTAAATAGTTTAAAAGAAAGTATTAACAACTCATTTAACACTATGTCTGCCTCGTTTAATAGTTTGTCCAAAGATGTTACAAGAGACATGACACAAACATTAACGTCTGTTAATGAAAAAGTTTCTTCGTTTAATACTCAAGTTGAAAATTTAAATAAAAGCCAGGAAAGTATTACCAAGATTTTAGCAGGTGTTAAAAAATATGGAACTTTAGCCGAGTTTAGTTTGGGATCTTTAATAAAAGATTTGTTACCCGCATCTCAATTTATCTCAAATGCAAAAATGAAAGAAGAGACGTCCGAAAATGTAGAATTTGCAATTAAACTTCAAGGAGATGTCTTAGTTCCTGTAGATAGTCATTTCCCAGTAGAAAAATTTAAGGCAATAAATGATGCTCATCAAGCAGATGATAAAAAAGCAATAGCAGATGCAAGAACTAAATTAGCAAGAGCTTTTAAAGATAAAGCTAAAAGTGTAAAAGAAAAATATATAGTTCCACCAAAAACCACCGACTTCGGAATTGTGTATGCTCCAACCGAGAGTTTGTATAAGGAACTAACAGACTTTCAAGACCCTAGTACAAAAGAATTATTAACTCAAGAATTAATGAAAAAATATAAAATTGTAATAATGGGACCAAATACTCTTTCAGCTTATTTACAATCTTTGCATATGGGTTTTCAGTCATTAAAAGTCCAAAAAGGAGCAACAGAAATTTATAATCATTTAAAAACTATCAGTACAAGGTTTGCAAAACATTTTGATAATGTCATAGTGCTTAGAAAAAAATTGGAGGAAGCAATGAGAGTTGTGGATACATTTGGAACAGATGCTAGATCAATCACTAGAACTTTAGAAAATATAAAAGATCCTGAACAAGTTGAAAAAGCTGTTAAGACAGAAAATGTAGAAAAATTTGTTGATCGATCAAAACAACTTAAGAATTAAATACATTTACAAATTTATCAATGAAGTGGAATAATAAATTTAATTATCCAAAATCATCAAGATCCATTGAAAATGGTATGAGAAAATATTTATTTAATGATGAAAGATTACCCAGTGTTACCTCTATTTTGCAAGCAACTAAATCAGAAGAGGACAAAGCAGCATTGGAAAATTGGAAACAAAGAGTAGGATATAAAGAAGCTTATAAAATCAAAACTGAAGCATCCAATAGGGGCACATCAATGCATTCCTATATAGAAGATTTTTTAAGAGGACGTATTAATGAGAGTTTTTTTGAAAGTAATGAACAGTATAAAAATATGGCCAAAGAAATAATAAATAAGGGTATAAAAGGAAAATTAGAGGAAATATTTGGAATGGAAACTACAATTCACTATCCAGAAAAATATGCTGGTACGGCAGATCTTGTGGGCGTGTATCAAGGAAAAGAAGCTATTATAGATTTTAAACAAGCAAATAAGCCAAAAAAAATTGATTACATTCAAGATTATTTTTTACAATTAGGCGCATATACTTTAGCGCACAATATTGTTTACAAAACAAATATTACTTTAGGAGTAATATTATTGTGTACAGTGGATAATTTATTTCAAGATTTTAAAATTGAGGGAAAAGAACTGCTAATGTATCAAAATTTATTTCTAGGAAGAGTAAAAAAATTTAATGAGATTAATAATTTAAGTTGACTTTCATTTATATATTCTTAGAAGATATAGTACTAACTAATAGCTACTTGTTTAGATGCAAATGGTTTAGTTCTCAAAAAAAAATCTAAACGTTCATCAAAACATAGCTTTTAAAGGATAATTTATATATGAATTTAGCTATCTGGGATATCGAGTCATCAAGTGCAAGTACCGATTTTGGAAGTATAATTGAAATTGGTGGAATATTAGTTGATAAAAATTTTAAAGAAAAAGACAGATTCAATTTTAGATGCAGATTGCCTGAAGGTGAAATTCCACAAGCAATGGCTTTAATTGTTAACAAAACAAGCGTTAAACAATTAACTCAAGGCAATTTAAGCCATTATCAAATGCTTGGTGAGGTTGAAAAAATTTTCAAAAAATGGAGTCCAGCAATTTTCCTAGGTTGGTCAAATATAGGCTTTGATGATGAAATGATTAGAAAGGAGTTTTTTAAAGGTATAAGATACCCCTATATTACTAATGCATCTCCAAATAAAAGGCATGACGGTATTAATATTGCAAGAGCTGCATACGCTGTAGATTCTTCTGTTTTAGAAACAGAAATAAATGAAAAAAATAATCCAGTATTTAAACTTGAGTCACTTTCACGAATGCAGGGTTTAGATTCAACTGACGCTCATAGCGCATTAACAGATGCTACCTTAACTACAAAAATTTTAAGTATAATCAAAAAAAGGCAACCAAGCACGTGGAATATGTTTCTAAGAACAGCAAATAAATTAGATACTGAAACAATTTTTAAAAAAGAGGAAATTATTAGCTTAAATGAATATTTTTATGGAAAATCACGATTATATTTATGTGCTCCTTTACATCCAAAACATTGTGTGCACCCTATTTATAATTGGGGTCAAGCCGTTGATCTTCGTGTTGATATCGAACCAATTTTAAATTTGTCTATCAATGAATTAAAAGTAGAGATGAAAAAAACCCCTAAATTTTTAAGAACTATTAGATCAAATAAGGCTCCAATTATACTTGATGCAGAATACGCGATGAAGGTAGAACCCTACAATGCAATGGATAAAATTTTAATTAAAAAAAGAGCAAAATTAGTTAGAGATAATGAAAAATTTTCTCAAAACATTCTAACAGCTCTTAGAGAAATAGCAGAGGAAAAAGAGCAATCAAAATCACAAGAAGATGTTTATGCAGAGGAAAGTATTTATAATAAATTTACCTCAAATAAAGATACTGCACTTTTTCCTGCATGGCATGCAGCGTCTTGGCAAAATAAATTGAAATTATTAGATAAATTTGATGATGAAAGACTTGTAGGTTTTGGTAAAAAAATAATTTATCAAGAAGCTCCAGAAATATTACCACCCGATATGTTTAAATCTATAAAAAGATCAATTTCTAAAAGAATTCTAAGTGAAAAATTCGAAAAATGGTGGACAGTTTCAGCATGCTTTAATGAAATTGATACACTTAGAGATAAATATTCAAATGAGAATGATCAGGAAAAATTAAAATTTTTGGATGAACTTAATTCTCATGTAATGTCAATACAAAAAAAATATGAAAATTCTTAGTGTGGATAATTTAATTTTTTTTTTTTTTAATGTTGAATTACTCAAATAAAATTATATATAAGTTTTATGGCAACAGTTAATGTAACAGATGAAAATTTCGAAACAGAAGTCATTAAAGCTGCAAAACCTGTAATAGTTGATTTTTGGGCTGAATGGTGTGGACCCTGCAAGCAAATTGCTCCAACATTAGAAGAAATTTCTAATGAAATGGCTAATGAAGTTGTAATAGCAAAACATAACATCGACAATGAACCTAATACCCCCACAAAGTATGGTATCCGTGGAATTCCAACTATGTTACTTTTTTCTGGGGGCGAGTTAAAAGCAACTAAAGTTGGCGCTACTACAAAATCGAATATTCTTTCTTGGATAAAAGAAAATATTTAATTTAGATTTAAAACTTCTCCAGCAAGATATAAGGATCCAGTTATAATAATTATATCATTATCTTTTAAATCTATTGATTTAATTGCTTCTTTAATTGATTTTTTATAATTAATATTTTTTAAATTTTTTATTTTTTTCATTAAATCTTCACCATTAATAGCATTAGGTTGATTTGGAATATCTACAGTTGTTAAAGAGGATATTTTACCTTTAAAATATTTGCTATATTCAATATGATCTTTGTTATTCATCATTCCTAAAATTATATGTTTGTTACATTTTAATGTATCTAAATGTTTGCTTAAAACACTAGCTCCAAGAGCGTTATGAGATCCATCAAGATAAATTTTATTTTTTTTTACCAAATCTTTTAATTTTCCGTTTTTTATCTCTGAAAATCTAGCAATACTTCTAATTTTTTTTATTCCACTTTTAATATTTTCATCTGAAATATCTAATTCTTCTATGCTTCTTAGGGCAGCGATTGCTGATGATATATTAGATAATTGGAATTCACCTTCTAAATTTGGCAATGGAAGTTTTAGGCCTCCATATTTATCTTCATAATAAAAAAATCCATTTTCATTTAAAGAGTAATTAAAATCATTTTCAAAAATTAATTTTTTTGAAGGGTTTTTACTAATAGAGTTTTTTATTTTATTTAAAATTTCATATGAGCTTTGTTTTGAAACAATAATTTTTGAATTTAATAAAGACGATGTTTTTTCAAATATTATTTGATCTATTGTTCGATTATTTTTTGGCAACCAGTCTAGATGATCTAAGCCAATAGCAGTAATAATACTTGCAAAATTAGATTTAATTATAGAGCAGGCATCAGCTCTATGAAACAAACCACTTTCTATAATATTAATATTATTTTTAAATTTTTTAGCATTATAAAAAAATGCAGCTGTTAATATTTCAAAATAAGTAATTGATTCACCAGCATTAATACGCTCTACTTCAGTTAGTAATTTTATCAGATTTTCATCTGAAATTTCTTCATCATCGTATATAAATCTTTCATTAATTCTTTGTATATGAGGACTTGTATAAATATTGCAATTTATTTTTGCTTCTTTAAGAATAGCTCTTATAGCTTGTATTGTAGAATACTTTCCATTTGTACCAACTACAGATATATATTTTAAATTTTCTTGAGGGTTCCCAAGTTTTTTACATAACCTTTTAATTCTGTCTAAGCTTAAATCTATTTCTTTAGGATGCAGCTTTTGTAGGTTGTTCAATACTTGTTGAAGTTTCATCAGTTACAGAATTTATATCAGAATTTTTCTTTAACAATATTGATAATATTAAGCCAATTTTTTCTCTTAAATCTTTTCTTTGGACAATTAGATCAATGAAACCAGTTTCTTGAACATATTCACTTTTTTGAAAACCTTCAGGCAATTCTTCTTTTACTGTAGCTTGAATTACTCTTGCTCCACTAAAGGCCACAATAGCTCCGGGTTCTGAGAAATGAATGTCGCCTAGCATAGCAAATGAAGCGGTGATTCCACCAGCTGTCGGGTCAGTTAAACAAACTAGGTAAGGTAAGTTATTTTTTTTTAATTCATTGATGGCCAAAGTTGTTCTAGTCATTTGAGATAAAGCTATTAATGATTCAAACATTCTCATTCCACCACCAGAAGTAAAATTTACAAAAGCTTGTTGATTATCAATAGCGTGTTGAATTCCAGTAAGTATTGCTTCTCCTTCAGCAGCACCAACAGAACCTCCTATAAAAGCAAAGTCTGATGCACAAGCTGTAACACTTATGTTATTAATTTTTCCTGAAACAACCATTATACCACAATCCATTCCAGTTTTTTTTCTGGCATCTTTTAATCTATCTTTATAAGACTTTGAGTCTTTCCATTGTAGAGGGTCATCTTTTGGAATTGGTGTCTTTAAAATCTCATAATTATTTTTTCCAAAAATTATATCAAATCTTTGTTTACAACCAATTCTATGATGCTTATTACAAGAAGGACATACCCATAAATTTTGTTCTAATTCTTTTTTTAAAATAGGACCTTTGCAACACGAAAACCAATCACTATTTTCTATTTCTTCTTTAGTTGGTCTTTTCTTAATTACTGTCTTAATTTTTTCACTTAAGTATGAAAGTTTTTTCGTGATCCAATTCATGATATTTTTTTTCTCAATTTTTTAACAATATCTGTAACATTTGTGACAGGATTTTGTCTATTATTCAAGCTTTTGGTAATTTCTTTACAAATTTCACTACCAACGACTACTCCATCTGAATTTTTGAAAGATTTTATTGATTTATTTGTAATCCCAAATCCTATAACACAGTTTTTATTTTTATTTATTTTTTTTATTTTATTATAATTTTCTAAAATTTTTTTGGGTGGAACTTTTAATTTACCACCTGTCGTAGAAAGCATACTTATATAATAAATCATATCATGTGAATCTTTTATAATTTTTTTCATTCTTTCTTTAGATGTAGTTGGCGATAAAAGTTGAACAAAATTTATTGACATTTTTTTGCATTTTTTTGCAAAGTTTTTATTTTCAGGCCAAGGCAAATCAACAACAATTAATCCATCAACCTTAGACATTTTACAGTTTTTTAGAAAGTTATTTTCACCATTCTGATATATTAAATTATAATAACCCATTAATATTAATGGTTTATTAGGATTATTATTTTTAAATTTTTTAGCAATTTTAAAAGTATCCTTTAGTGTTGTTCCATTCCTTAATGATCTATAAGTACTATTTTGGATTTGACCTCCATCGGCAATTGGACAGTTATGTAAAAATGATAGCTCTAAAATATCAGCATATTTTGCTATTGAATTTAAAATTTTTAATGAATTTTTTTTTGTATTATCACCAGCAACTGTGAATGTTATTAAAGCAGGTCTCTTTTCTTTTTTACAATGTTTAAAAGCTAAATTAATTGATGACATTTTCATTATAACTTTCCCAACCTTTGTTTCAAAATATCTCGATCTTTGTGTGCATCACCACATGAGTTTACAATTATAACTGTATCATTACTTAACTTTGGAGCTAATTTTATAGCTTCAGCAAATGCATGACTTGGCTCTAAACTAGGCCTTATTTTTTCAAATTTGGTTACAAGCACATAAGCTTTTAAAGCTTCTTCATCACTAGCAGCAGTATATCTTGCTCTTTTCGCATCTTTTAAAAAACAATGAAGTGGAGAAACCCCAGGATAATCTAACCCAGCACTAATAGACTCGGTCTCTTCAATTTGACCTTCTATATCCTGGTTTACATATTGAGCAGCTCCATGCAATATTCCAATTTTTGATCCATAAGTTAAAGGAGCTGCGTGCCTTTTACTTTTTATTGGTCCACCAGCTTCAATGCCAACAAATTCAATTTGTTTTTTATTATAATGCATAAATTCATTCCAAAAACCAAAGCTTGAGGATCCTCCACCAACGCAGTTTAATAATTTTATCTTTTTTGGAATTCCTCCAAATTCTTTTTTTATTTGTATAAAAAGTTCTCTAGAAATTTGAGATGTGCTCCATCCACAAATCTTTACAAAAATATTAGGCCCCACAGTAGAGCCCACGCACATATGAGTAGTATCACAATTTGATACCCAGTATCTCATACATTCACTCACAGCATCAACTAATGTCTGGCTACCAGTATAAACTGGGACTATCTCAGCCCCATTTTTTCTCATTGCATCACAATTAGGTTTTTGTCTTTCTATATCTTTTGCTCCCATAAATATTTTACATTTAAGGCCAAATTTTTTTGCTGCCATACTTAACATCTTTCCCGCATATCCAGCTCCAGTATCGCCGACAACATATTTTTTTCCTGCTTTTTTTGCAATCAGACAGTGTACCGTTGCATTATAAATTTTGTGAGCCCCACCATTTGCCTCTGATACAACTTTAGTCCATATCTCAGCACCACCCAGATGGTTTGTTAAATTTCTTAATTTAAAAAAGGGAGTAGGAGCTCCTACCCAGTTTTTAAAATAATAATCTCTTTCTTTTATAAAATTTTTATCTTTTCTTAGTTTTTCAAATAAAATTGTTAAATCTTCTACTGGTTTTTTGAGTGTTTCGGGAATAAAACTTCCACCGAATTTTCCTCCCCAAAAACCATTTTTATCGTGTTGATCTATTAGGGGAATATTTTTTTTAATTTTCATAATTAACTTTTTTTATATTATTTAAAAAAGTATTTATTTTGGAAATATCTTTTTTTCCATGAGTTTCTAAACCGCCAGATATATCAATAAAATTAGCTAATTCTACAAAATTTTTTAAATTATCGTTTGGCTTAATATTTCCAGCTAACATAATCTTAATTTTTTTTTTTAAATTATTTATTAATTTATGATTAAATGCTATACTTTTTTCGTAACCTTTACCATCAAACAAAAAGATATCTGAAATTTTTTTATATAGTTTATATTTTTCTACATCTTTTTTTTTATTTATAGTCAATGCAACAATAATTTTTTTTTTATATTTATTTTTAATTAATTTAATTTTTTTGGGAGATGTGTCGTAGATTTGATAATAATCAAATGGTAGTTTAGCTATATTGTCTAAATCGATGTTACTTGGCTTCACTAAAACAGCTACAAATTTAATTTTTTTTTTTTTAACTTTTAATAAATTTTTCAGTTTTTTGTAATCCAAGTATCGTTTTGATTTTTTATAATTAACAATAAATCCAACAAAGCTAGGAGGGTAGGAATGATTAATTAAATATTTAAGGGTTTTAATATCTGTGATTCCACAAATTTTGCTTTGTAGTTTTTTTTCACTATTCTCATTCATTTATTACTTTGTATCCAATATCTTTTCTAAAAAAACCGTTAGACCAGTTTAAAGATTTAATTAAGTTAATAATTTTAATTCTACTTTCCTTATAGTTATTTGATAAACAAACAAAATTTAAAACTCTACCTCCATTTGAATATATTTTATTACCATTAGTTTTAGTGCCAGCATGATAAACATATTCATTCTCTTTTAAATTAATTTTTTCTAAATTATTTATTAAAATATTTTTTTTATATTCGTCAGGGTAGCCTTTTGAACACAAAACAATACATAGGCTTTTTTTATCATACCATTCTATTTTTAAATTTAATAAATTTTCTTCACAACAAGCATGCATAATTTCAAATAAGTCTGTTTTTAATTTAGGCAAAATAGTCTGGCACTCAGGATCACCCATTCTTACATTATATTCTATAAGATAAGGTTCGTTATTAACTATAATTAAACCAGCATATAAAAAACCTTTATATTTGCAATCCATTTCACTAAGTGCTTTTAATGTTGGATTAATTATTTTATTTAATATTTTTTTTCTTAAGTCTTTAGAAATAAGTCTTGATGGTGAGTAAGCACCCATACCTCCAGTATTTTTTCCTCTATCCCCTTCTAAAACTCTTTTATGATCTTGTGCAGTCTGGAAATCCTTTATTGTTTTGCCATCACTTACAACAAAGTAGCTCATTTCTTCACCCACAAGAAATTCTTCAATTAAAACATTTTTTGCTATTCCGAATTTTCCATTAAAAATTTCCTCTAATGAATTAACAGCATTTTTTTTGTCTTCACATATATACACACCTTTTCCAGAAGCTAATCCATCAGCTTTAATAACTAATGGAAATTTAATTTCGTTTATAAATTTAATGGCTTCATCAATACTTTCAAAAATATTAAATTTTGCGGTGGGAATATTGTATTTTTGACATAATTTTTTTGTAAATATTTTTGACCCCTCAAGCTGGGAGGCAACTTTGTTTGGACCAAAAACTTTTATATTGTTTTTTTGAAAAAAATCTACAATTCCCTCTACTAAGGGTTTTTCTGGACCAACCACAACCAAATCAATATTTTTTTCTTTTACAAAATTCTTAATTTGATCAAAATCGCTTAAATCTATATCTATATTTTTTGCAAGTTGAGCTGTTCCGGCATTTCCAGGGAAGCAATATATTTGATTAATTTTTTTTGATTTAGCTAAAGCATCACATATAGCGTGCTCTCTTCCACCACTTCCAATTATTCCTACTTTCATGTAATCATATATAAACCAAAAATGATAAAAAAATTAGCTAAATTAAAGTATTTGCCAAATAATTTTGAAATTATAGAAGAAGGCGATCATGTAATATGTGCCGTTTCAGGAAAACCAATAAAAATTAAAGATCTAAATTATTGGAATGTTGATTTACAAGAAGCATACTATTCTTACGAAGAAGCATTTAAAAAAAACGAAAAACTTATTAAGAAATAAAATTTATTTCCATCGATCGTGTGTCCAAATCCACTGGCTTGGGTTTGCTAAAATCATCTTTTCTAATAATTTATTTAAATTTTCAGTAATTTCTTCTATTGTCATTTCATCACTATAACTAATTGGTTTATTTACAGTCATTTTAAAGTGAATTTCATCAACTCTCTCTATGTATATTGGGACAACTTTACATTTAAATTTTTTAACAATTTGAGCTGGGATTGTTGTTGTTGAAGCCAGATATCCAAAAAAATTTGACTTAATTCCTTCGCTGACTCTTTGATCTATCATTAACGCAATTGAGTAATTTTTATTAAAAAATTCTAATAGTTCTCGAGTACCGCTTCTCCCTTTTTTAATTTGATTTTTACATATGTGTTTTTTTCTTATTTTTTCCATAATTTTATTAAGAAAAATATTATTTAACGGTCTATAAATTGCAGCTAAATTGATTCCAGATTTTTCGATCTGCATTGCCATAAGTTCAAAGTTATTGAAATGACCAGAAACAAATATTACTTGCTCTTTAGAACTACTAAGCTTATCTAAAATTTCTTGACCTTCTATTTTAAAAAATTTTTTAAGTTTTGAATTTCTAAAATCTTTTATGAACATATATTCAGATAAAATTCTTCCATAGTTAGTCCACATTTTCTTAATTATTAATTGGATATTTTCTTCATCAAGATCAGGCAGTGCTTTTTTAATATTTGATAATAATTTTTTTTTTGATCTAAAAAATGGACCAAAAAATTTTCCAATTTGTCCACCAATATTTGAAGCTAATTTAAAACCTAAAATTTTAAATATAGTGAAGAGCAAAATAATAATAATAAATTCAACAAAGTATTTTAAAAATTTCATATATTATTCTTAATTAATTTAATAAAATTATCTTTATCTTCTATTTCTAACTCTACCTTCAAGTATTGAATATCAAAGTTTTTAGAAATAGAATTTAATTGAAATCTATAATAATCTTTTTCTGTAGTAAGCAGGATACAATCGCTAAATTTTTTAAATATTTTTTCAATATTAGTATACGAATAATTGTAGTGATCTGGAAAAGAAAGCGTATTTATTAAATTTAGATTATTTTCCTTTAATAAATTAAAGAAATTCGTTGGATTTCCAATTCCCGCAAATGCACATATTTTTTTTTGATTAAATCTTTCAATATCAATAGGCTTATATTTCGAATAGAAAATTTTTATATTTTTATTTTCTGTATATATTTGGTTTTCTATTTCAGTATCATTGTTTCCATTAATTAAAATACAATCAGCTCTTTTTAAGGCTGAAAGCTTTTCTCTTAAAGGTCCTGCGGGTATTAAAAAACCATTCCCAATCCATTGTTTTTGATTAAAGCAAATTATATTAAAGTTTTTGTTGATAGATAAATCTTGAAAACCATCATCGAGTATAGCTAAATCATATTCACTCTTTATCAGATTATTAAGCGAGTCTTTTCTTTTTTTACAAATAAAAGTTTTGCCAACTTTTTTTAACATATTAATTTCGTCTTCAACATAATCATAATATTTTTTAACAAATGCAGGGTTTTTACCTAGAGATTTAGTAATTTGAAAAATTTCCTTAGCGAGTGGTGTTTTACCGGTACCTCCAATGTAGATATTACCGATACAAATAGTTTTGATTTCTGTATTTTGTTTTATAGATTTTTTTTTTAAAATTTCTCTTAAAAAATTAAAAAATAATAAAAAAATTGAAAAAGGTAACAAAAAATAAGCAATTACATTTGGTTTTTTGTAATCCCAAAATTTAGGTTTTTTTAATTTCATGTTTTATTAAATCATTAATTTCATTCATTGTATTATTTAATATCGTATTACCTAATTTTTTAATTTTCAAATATTTGTTTTTTTTAGTCTTTGAATTTGAAATTGATCTATCTACTAATTTAGTCAACTGAAAAATATTTTTTGCTTTATAAGAAATTTTGTTATCATCTAACAATTTATATACTTCTCTAAAATTATGAATGTGAACTCCATGGATAATTGTTGATTGTAATCTAGCAGGCTCGATAGGATTTTGACCACCATGATTTATTAAAGATCCACCTAAAAATACGGTTTTAGAAATTTTATAAAATTTTTTTGTTTCACCGTAAGTGTCTACTAAATATATATCAGTATTTTTTGTAATTTTTTTATTAGAGCTTCGTTGCGTTATATTTAATCCTAGGTCGTTAATTTTTTTTATGATTTCATCAGTTCTATGGATATGCCTTGGTATTATTATGGTCAGTAAGTTTTTATATTTCCTTTTCAAGTTAATATGAACTTTTGCACAGTCTAATTCTTCATCAGCGTGAGTGCTTGAAGCACACCAAACTTTTCTATTTGTAAATTGTTTATAAAATTTTTTATTAATTAAAATTTTTTCATCTAATTTACTTTCTGAAAATTTTAAGTTACCTATAAAATTGATTTTTGAAACTTCTAGTCTCTTTAGATATTGATAAGTTTCGCGATTTTGTGGGTATGCAAAATTTATTTTACCAAAAACATTTTTTGAAAATGATTCAATTTTCATCCATCTTTTAAATGTTTTTTCAGTAATTCTAGCATTCATTAATACAATTGGTATTGATCTTTTATTAATACCTAAAAACATACTAGGCCAAATTTCTGATTCTATAAAAATTGCTATTGAGGGTTTCCAAAAATTTAAAAACTTATTTGTAAAATATGTAAAATCAATTGGGAAAAATTGATGTGTAGTTTTTTTAAAATTATATTTAGTTAATATTTGAGAAGAACTTAAAGTTGATGAAGTAATTAAAATTTTCTTAACTAATTTATTTTTTTCTAGTTTTTCAACAATTGGGATTATACTTAAAATTTCGCCAACACTTGATCCGTGAAACCATATTAAATTTCCTTTTTCTCTTTTTTTAGAAATTATAGAAAATTTTTCGATAAATCTTTTTTTATCTTCTTTTTTTTTTAAAATTCTTATAATTATAATTATTGGTGAGATAATAATTAATAATAAAATGGTAAATTGATAAATTAAAAACATTATTCTTTACGAATTTGTTTGTCATAAAAGTTTTTATAAACAGAAGAACTTGACAAAAGCTCTTTATGACTTCCTTCTCCTAAAACTTTTCCATGATCAATAACGTATATTTTGTCGGAGTTAAGTATAGTTGAAAGTCTGTGAGCAATTACTATTGTAGTTCTATTTTTTGTTAAGAGAATTATTGCTTTCTGAATTTTATCCTCAGTTTCTGCATCAAGAGAGGAAGTAGCTTCATCTAGAAGTATTATAGGACTTTTTTTAAGCATTGCTCTAGCAATTGATAGTCTTTGTTTTTCTCCTCCAGAAAGTCTAACTCCATTTTCTCCAATTAGAGTATCAAATTTATTGGGAAGTTTTTCAATAAACTCGTATGCAAAGGAATTTTTTGCTGCTTCCTCGATTTCGTCTTGTGAGGCGCCAGGTTTAGCGTATGAAATATTATTTTTAACCGTATCATCAAACAAGGTTGTATCTTGACTAACTAAGGAAATATTTTTTCTCAAAGAATTTAAATTTGATTTATAAATTGATTGATCATCAATTGTAATATCTCCAGAATCAGCATCATAAAATCTTGGTATTAAGTTTAAAATAGTTGATTTTCCAGCTCCACTATGGCCTACTAATGATGTCATTTTTCCACCTGTTATTTTTAAATTTACAGATTCTAAAACTCGAGTTTCTTTTGAACTATATTTAAAGTTAATATTATTAAAGTTTATGTTTGCGTTAGTAATCTTGATTGGTTCTTCATTTAAATTTGAATTTATTGCACTTTTATAATCAACAATTGGTAAAATTCTTTTTGCGGAAGATAGTCCTTGATTTACAGCTATATTTAAAGTTGCAAGAGATCTCACTGGTTGATAAGCGAGCATCATAGCAGCAAGAAAGGAGAAAAAATTATTTATTTCTAATCCATCAGTTATAATTAGTTTTCCAGAGTAAAAAATTAATATCGCAATCATTATTCCAGTAAGAGTTTCCATAATTGGAGATGCTCTCACAAAAATGATATTAGTTTTTTTACTTTTTTCTTTAAGTTCATTAATATATTTTTTAGCTCTTAAATTTTCATATTTTTCCGATTGAAATATTTTTATTAATTTATGATTTTTAAAAATTTCTATAAGATAAGTAGTTAATACGCCGGCCTTTTGCATTGCTTCAGTTGAAGTTTTACCTATTCTTTTTCCTAAATTTCTTGCTGCAAATGTTGCTAAAGGGATCATTATTATGGAAATTAGAGAAAGCTTCCAATTTTGGTAAAACATTACACCAAGTAAAGCTATTAATGTTAGACCGTCTTTAAATAAATTTAAAATTGCGGTGCTTACTAGATTTGTAATCATTCCAACATCGTATGTTAAATTGGATACAAATTTTCCAGAATGCTTGCTATCGATAAATTGAGTGTCAGCTTCAATTAAAGAATTAAGCATATCACACTGGATATCTTTTCTTACTTCTTCCGCAACACCTATCATTATTATTTTTGCCAAATAAAGAGACAATCCTTTAGCTGCGAATGCAATTATAATAAGAATAGGAATAATAATAATTAGAGTTTGATCTTTTTCTACAAATATTTTTTTTATTGCTGGATCTAATAAGTATGCAATAGAAGCAGTGCTTCCTGCTACTATTAATGTAAAAAAAACAGAAACTATAATGTTACGAAGAAATTTTTTTGTATAGTTTTGATAAAGGCGAACAAGAATAGAACTATTTTTCATTAATTTATATTTTCCCAATTAAGATGTTACAAAAAATTAACAAACCTAAAAAATTATTACTTTTAAAGGTTTTCAAACAATTTAAGCTATCATCGATTTTTAATTTTTTTATTTGAAAAAAAAATAAGTGAATAAATGGTAAAATAAAAAAAATAAAAAATAGATTATTAAAGTTCATTTTCAAACCTAAAGTTAAAATACTTATTGTAAAAATTGCATAACATATAAATAAAAATAAAATTGGATTGTTTTTAAATTTAATTGAAGTCGATTTTACACCTATTATTTCATCATCTTTTATATCTTGAAATCCATATATAGTGTCGTAACCAAGTGTCCAAAATATGGCTCCAATATAAAAAATTACTGGAATGATATTTAAATTTTCATTTACTGAGGTCCAACCAAGTATTAGACCGTAATTAAACGTAATTCCGAGAAATAACTGCGGCCAATAAGTATACCTTTTCATTAATGGATAAGAAAAGGCAAGAGGCATTGAGCAGATAGCCAAAACAATTGTTAAAAAGTTAAAATTAATTAAAATTAAAAAAGCGAATAAACATAAAATTAAAGAATATATTAAAGCTAATTTAATTGAAATTTTTCCTGATGCAATTGGTCTATTTTTTGTTCTAAAAACTTTTTGATCAAAATTTCTATCAACTATATCATTTATTATACAACCAGCAGATCTCATTAAAACTGAACCTAGGAAAAATAAAAGTAAGTAAAAAATATAAACGTTTATATTATTTGAAAAATCATAAGCAGTAGTTAAACCCCAAGCACATGGCCAAAATAAAAGCATATACCCTGTAGGACTTTTTAGTCTTGTTAACTCAATAAAAAGATTTAATCGATTCATAAGAATTTACTTGTAAATAACAAAGGCTAGATTCATAATCAAACTGATTCGTTATGAATATAGATTATACCGTAACAGCACTTATGTTTCCTGCTATACCTCTTATTATGAGTGTCTACTCTAATAGATTTCATACTTTGAGCTCATTAATTCGTAAAATACACGATGAGTTTATTTTTGAAAAACATACGCCACCAGAGTGGAAAGCTCAGCTCATGAATTTAGATAATAGAATAGTAGTAATTAAATATTGCATAATGTTTGCTGCTTTTGGTTTTTTGTTCAACATGTTAACAGTTTTTGCCTTATATTTAGAAACCTTATTTGTTGCTAGATTTATTTTTGCATCTTGCTGTCTATCTATGATGATATCGATAATTTTTTTTATTAGAGAAATCCAAATTTCTACTAAGGCTTTAAAACTTCATTTGTCAGATATGGATATTCAGTTTAAGGAATAATTATTGCTGGACCAAGTATTTTTCTAGATTCCAAATCTTTATGTGCTTGAATAATATTTTCTAATTTATATTTCTTATAAATTTCTATTTTAACTTTGCCAGATTCAATTTTTTCAAATAAAGTTTTTGCGGCTTCATTTATCTCTGCTTTTGTACTCAAATATTGTTGCATAGAAGGTCTAATAAAATACAAACCTTTAGGCTGCAATAATTTAGGAACATCTATAGGTGATAAAGGTCCAGAGGCATTTCCAAAAGACACCATCATTCCTCTTGTAGCTAAACATTTTAATGAATCTTCAAAAGTACTTTTGCCCACTCCATCATAAACTACTGAAACTCCTTTGCCATTTGTAATTTCTAAAACTTTTTGTGGAAAATTTTCTTTGTTGTAATTTATTACATGATCATATCTATAATTTTTAGCTTTATTTATTTTTTCGTCAGTTCCAACTGTACCAATTACTTCACAGCCTAGAGTTTTTGCCCATTGACCAAATATTTGACCAACACCACCAGCTGCAGCATGAAATAAAATTGTTTCTCCAGACTTAACAGGGTAAGTTTTATGTAGCAGGTAAAAAGTGGTTAAACCTTTTGTCATCAAAGTTGCTGCTATTTCAAGATCTATACTATCTGGAACTTTAACAAGATTTTTCGTTGGGTAATTTCTATGAGTAGAATATGATCCCAAAGGAATTCCAGAGTAAGAAACTTTATCACCAATATTAAAATCTTTAATATTAGATCCTATTTTTCTAATTATTCCTGAACCTTCCGCTCCAATTCCAGTAGGTAATTTTAATGGATACAGCCCAGATCGATGATAAGTATCAATATAATTTAATCCAATTGCTTTATGTTCTATCGTTACCTCATCTGCATTAGGTTTATCTAAAGTAATTTCTTTTACTTCCAAAACCTCTGGGCCACCAGTTTTTGATATTTGAACAGCCTTCATTTTACAAATGTACCGTTATGATAATCTTGAACAGCTTGCAAGATTTCTGTTTTGGTATTCATTACAAACGGTCCACCTCTAGCAATTTCTTCATTAATTGGTTTTCCTGAAATTACTAAAAATTTTGAATTTAATTTTGCATTAACTTTTAATTCCTGGTCTTTTGATAACAAGATTAACCTACTGTCACTGACTTTATCGTGTTTTTTGCTCCCAATTTCTATTTCTCCATTAATTAAATAGACAAATGTATTATGAGTAGAGGGTAGATTATAGCTAAATTGTTTATCTTTATTTAATTCAACATCAAAATAAATAGGTTCAACATTATGACCTTTTACTGGTCCTTCAGCTTTTTCAAATTTACCAGCTATCACCTTAACTTTTTTATTTTTGTCTTTATGTATACTCATTTTATTTGAATCAATGTAAATATATTCAGGTTTGCTCATTTTTAACTTCGCAGGCATATTAATCCATAATTGGAATCCATGTAGTTTTCCTTCTTTCATTGCGGGCATCTCTGAATGAATTATACCGCTTCCAGTTTTCATCCATTGAACATCACCTGCACTCATCTTACCTTTTCCACCAGTACTATCTTCATGCTCAAAATCTCCAGCTAACATATATGTTACAGTTTCTATTCCTCTATGTGGATGAGGAGGAAATCCAGCTATATAATCATCTTTGTTCTCAGATCCAAATTCATCAAGCATTAAAAAGGGATCATAATAATTTGGTTCAACGCCAATACTTCTTTTTAATTTAACTCCAGCACCATCTGACGTAGGAATAGGATCTATAATTTGCTTTACTTCTGCAGTGCTCATTTATTTGTTATGTGAACCATCACAGAATGGTTGATTATTTGTTTGTTTGCAAGCGCAAAAAAATATTTTTTTTGATGCATCTGCTTTATAAACTACGGGATTAAATTTAGTTCCTTTATGCGATCCATCACAAAAAGGTTGTTTTCCACTTTTTCCACACGAGCACCAAAAATAAGATTTACCTTGTTTAACTTCTACTGCTATTGCCTCGAAACCTGCATTTTGCCCTTTGTCCATAAAAATTCTCCGAGCCTTTAAATAGGTATTGAATTAAAAAATTTCAACCAATTCTTTTAGATTTTTAATTTCAGATTTAGGTATAAAATCAAGGTTATCAAAAATATTGTTATTTCTGTTTACCCAAATAGAATTATATCCGTAATTTCCACCACCTGAAACATCCCATGTATTTGCACTTATAAATGCAACTTGTTCTTTTTTGATTTTATATTTTTGAATTGGAATATCATAAACTTTTGAACTAGGCTTAAATATTCCTACTTCTTCTATAGAAAAAATATCATTAATTAAATTTTCCAAATTATTATTTTTAACTAACTCACTTAGCAGGGCAGGCGTT